>VBDQ01000012.1 GCA_005889075.1 Chloroflexota bacterium | reverse complement strand
GGCAGACGCACAGGAGCCCGCTCGGTAGCCGCAGGGACGTGCGTCGGCGCGGTCGACGGAGCTCGCAAAGATCGGGAGGAGACCACATGCGGCGCATCGTTCTCGTACTCGCGCTGATTACTGGGATCGTGATCGGATTCGGTGTGCCGGTGTCCGGTCTCGGGCTCATCTCGGTGACGCTCACGTGCAGCGACGGCACGAGCGTCACGATGAACGTCGACACTGACACGCTGAACAGCCTCACCGACTCGGTGAACGCGATGACGCTCTATCCCGCGGGACTCACCTGCACCCTCGTCCAGAATCCCGTCAACCCGTTACGCGCATTCTTCGGCCACGTCGCGACGGCGGCATCCGGTGATAAGTTCCTCGTCGGCGGCGGCCGCTGGCAGGTGCCGTGTAGCGCGATCGTCGGCGGTGGCTCACCGCCCCCTCCCTTTCCCGTTGCAATCCCGGGAGGAGTCATAGCTCGCGTCCCCCCTGGGGCCTTAGCCTATCCGAGCGATCCAAGTGCATTGTCGACCGATCCGGATGTGTTCATTTGGGTCAACATCGCTGTGAACGCACACCTCCGTGATCAGACCGATCCAAACAGCGCATATGGTTCGCTGAACGAGACGATTCCGGCGAATCAGCCGACCTGCGGCACTACGCAGGTGGGCGAGAGCCACTTCACGTCACAACCGACGTGTCTCCTTGTCCCCCCCGCGACGACGAACCCGCCGGTCCAGCCTCCTGCCTATGTTGTCTCGAAGGTAACGCAGGCGTCTGATGGCTCCGGCCAAGTGCCGTTCCCTGTGCCAGTGCTCGACGTCAATGGCAACGTTGTCGGCACCACCGGCGTGAACGTTGGCGAATTCGTCCACTTTGGCTTTCAGGACAATGGATTCCCGCCTGGCCAGAACCCAACTATGAGCGCGACTCCCACAACCGACATGCTCAACGGTGTCCCGGCATCACCCGAGGGCACACAAGGCACGCCGCCGACCCCTCCGCCATGCGATCCAGCCCAGTGGTTCCCGAGCTATCACCTCGGCACAAACGACAACCCAACTTCCGTGAAGCAATACGGCAACCTCACGCTCCATCAGTAATCTAGGTTTAACCCGAGCGCCTGGAGAGCGGCCGGCGACGGCCGCTCTTCCTTTTCTTGGGGCGACTACGGCGTGATGAGGTGCACGGGGTTCCCGCGGACGTTCACTTCCCACGTGGTGACGTCCGCACCGGTTCCCAGCGAGTTGTATTCGACCTTCCACCACCCTGGGCCCGGTTCGCCGGGCGGGGTCGGAGCGGTGTAGTTCGTCGGGATCTGGACTGACAGCGTCACCCACTGGTTGTTGTAGAAGGTCGTCGCCGCGTTCGAGGTCTGAAGGCTGGTCGTCGGCCCGCCGCTCGTGGGCGCTCCGCCGGCGCTCCCGGTGGCCGACCAGGTGAACGTCGCGTAGGTGTAGCCCCCCGTCGTTGGCATCTGGACCTTCATCGTGGTGTTGCTGATGTCGCCGGGGTCGAAGAGCTTGATCTCGAGCGTCTTGCCGGCATGCGCCGCCTCGATCTGCGCGAGGTAGAGGTGCGCGGTGTTGTCGATCACGATGAAGGCGCACATGCGACCCTCGCCGTACACCCTCGGGGCCGGGCCGGAGTTGGACGCGACCTGGATCCCGAAGCCGTTGATCGCGTTCTCGGAGTTGCTGCCGCTGCTCGTCACGGCTTGCATGCGGTACTGACCGGCGTTCAGGTCGTCAGCGAGCCGCCACCACTGGTTGTGATAAGGGCTCGACTGGCAATCCGCGGAACTCCCGCCGTAGTAGCTGGGACCGTAGACGCTGTTGCCCTTGTACAGGGGCCCCTTGTCTACCGCATTCGAGTTCGCGAAGAGGCTGCCGCTTGTCGCGACGAGGGTGTCGTCTGAGAGGTCGTACGGCGTCCCTCTCGTGTCCCAGAGGTTGTACACGGTCGTGATCCCGATCCCGCCTGTTCCCCCGGGGATCCAGTAATCACCGACGCCCAACCGCACGGCGGTCGTGGTTTGGCCCCCTGTCGCGCAGAACATCGGGTCGTATAGCCACACGCTCCCGTCGTTTGTCCCGGCCGGAAAGTCGACGTCATAGGAGTACCCGTTGGCGTCGAACGAGGTGTTGCCGTTCGTCGGCGTGCCGAGGTTGAGCCCTCCGATACCGGTGGAGGCGTTGTAGTAGGTCGAATACGCATCGCCGCTTCCGCGATCGGTCCCGCGAGCCTCGATGCCACCGAAGAAGCCGAGCGGAGCCAGCGTTCCGATCCCTGTCGCCGACGCCACCGACGGACATGCCGGCGGGGTATCGCTGTTCCGGCACAGGATGTTGATCCCGTAGTAGTTCTGCGGGCTACCCATCGGCACCGGGAGAACGAATTCGGCGCGCGCATCGCGGTGCGCCGCGAACGTGGTGACTCCGAAGAGCTGCGAGAAATAGGTGCGCACCGGGGAGCCGATGTTGACGTTGAGGACCGCGAAGTTCGCCGGGTCGGGGACCGCGGTGACCGTGATCCCATTGGTGCCGTTCGTATAGCCGTTCTTCGTAGCTTCGGCGAGCGCCGCCGTGACCGCGCCGCTCACGTTGGTCGGCAAGTAAACGACACCGGCGAGTGCGGCGGCGTCGGCGGCGCGCTGCATCCGGATCATGTTCAGCTCGTACCACCCGATATCCGCCACGAGACCCGTCAGACCGAGGAGCGCCGTCATGAGGAGCGCGACCATGACCAGCGCCTGGCCACGCTCGCCCTCGTTGTCAGCGCGAAACATTCTCTGCCATGACGGACCGCTCGACGATCGTGATCTGGTTGAAATACGGCACCAGGAAACCGAGAGGAGTTCTGGCGCGATACGTGTAGCGTACGGTGACGCCGATCGAATCTGGAGGCGTCAGATTGCTGCGCGCGCACGGCTGCCAGGGCTGGCTCTGCTGCTCGAAATCGAGTGGCTGCCCGTCGACGACGGGTCCGTTGTTCAGATCGTAGGTCCACACGTTCACGAGACCGGTGGTCTCGGCTCCGGTGGAGGTTGCCTTGAAGATCCGGATCTCGTTGACGCTCGAGAGCGTGACCCGCGTCCCGGTTCCGGTGAGGATCCGCTCGACCGCGGCGATGACGTTCGGATCGACGTTAGCGGCGTTCGGCGATTGCCCGCCCGCGCAGCCGAGAGTGCCGCCACCGTTCACCAGCGCGCCGCCGACTCGCGCACCCTCGCGGCTCGCGGTGGACATCGTCATCGCGTCGCTCATCAGGAAAGCGAGCTCGACCAGCCCGCAGACGATGATCAGGAGGATCGGGGCGAGGAGCAGCGCAAACTCGGTGACGCTCTGCGCATCGTCCCGGAGCGCGAACCGCTTCACAGCTGAGGCTCCACTCGCGTCGCGGTCGCCTCGCTGAACGTGACTGATGTACCGCCCAACCGGAGGAACGATGTGATCCAGTAGTGCTGATACGTGATGCAGAGCGAGTACGGGACCGTGAGCGTGGAGCCGCCGCCGGCGCATGTCATCGAGCCGGTACGGTCATAGACGTTCGCGCTCGGCCCTATCTGACCGCCATTACGGTCAGCCCAGTAGATCGCGACCTCTTGGATCCGGATCGCTCGCGACGGAGACACCACATCGCGCTCGATGCGGTCGAGGACGAGGCAATCTGTTCCCTGGATGGCTCCGCCCTCGGCCGCGAGCATCGAAGCGTCGCGACTCGCGAAGAGCACCGTGTTGCGCGAGTTCCACACAAATGAGAACTCGACGATCCCGAGGATCAGCAGCAGCAGCAGCGGAATGACGAGGGCAAACTCGATAAGCGCCTGCCCGCGGTCCTCCCTGCGGCGGAAGGGCATGGCCGGCGAAGTTAAGTGGCGAGGCTGAATCCAGGCTGAACGAAGGCCGTACGTTCGAGCGAGGACCTTCCTGCTACGGGTGGGTGGTGGTAATGGTCGACAGCTGAAGTCGGTACCCGGCGCGGCGCACCGTGCGGATCTCGACGCCGGCACTCGCGCCGGCGAGCTTCTGACGGAGCCTCGCCACGAGGACCTCTGTCACGTTCGAGGACACATCGCCCGCCGTGCGCCACGGAAGATGGTCGAGCGCCGGTCGAGGTGCGACCGAGGGATATGACCGTGCGAGCGTGACGAGGATGGCCCGCTCACCGGCGGTGAGCTCGAGACGGCGCTCGCCGATCCAGGTTTCGCCGGTCGCGAGCTGGACGTGGAGCGCGCCGATGCGGCGGCGAAGGAGAGGCTCGGTGCCGTGCCGTCGGTGTAACCCGCGGATGCGCGCGATGAGCTCATCCGACGCACACGGAATGACGACGTAATCGTCGTATCCGAAATCCGTCAGCTCGGCCTTCGCCGCGACGTCGTCCTCTCCGATCAATGCAAGGATCGGGATGTCGGCGGTTCCCGGGAGCCTCCGAAGCTTTCGCCACGCTTGCGTCTCGGATGTCGCCTGTACCAGATCGAGGACGATGACGTCTGGCGTGTTCTCGCGCGCCTGCCGGAGCGCATCGTCGGCTTTCACTTCTTGCACGACGAATCCCACGCGCGCGAGCTGGCGTGCAAACACCGCGCTTCGCGAGCGATCCTCGTCGACGAGCAACACGGACAGACGCGCGAACGCAGCCACGGCCATCGCTTTTCAGCTCCTCCACGGCCTGACTGAACGACGTCCTCACGAGGCTAGGGTCCGGCGCATGGCTGGACGTTGCAGGCGCGAATCATTGAGCGCCTCTCGCGGATGCCCTTGATCAGTCCGCGCCCGCCTCGAACACGTTGGTTTGCAACGTGACGCCGGCGTCGAGCTTTGCGATCTCCGCGAGCGAGTGGCGGTAATCGATCCTGAAGGCGAGCTCGATGGCGTGAAGAGCGGGATCGTTCAGGTAGTAGAAGCGGTCGCCGTCGCGGAGTGCCGCGAACTGCTTTGTCCATATCGCGAGCTGCAGCTCGCCGAATTCGGTGCCCTTCAAGTGCTGCTCCGACACCATGCCCACGAAGGCATCAAGGCGGTCAACGCTGCCGTACGCCGCCTTGAGTCGCGCGGCGAGGGTCGAGCTACGGATACCGGTGACGGCCTCGTCCTCCGCCTCAGCGCTGCCGGGGACGAGGAGGGTCCCGTCGGCATCGCGGAGCTCGACGAAGTCGAGGATCGCCGGATCGTTCCCGTTGAGCCTGGGCGGGAACCGCTGGGTGGCCTCACCGGTGACGTCGATGAACGATGTCTTCGGCGCGAGGCCGTAGGCGCGCCGCAGGTCGTTGTACGAAGGGATGCCATGATCGCGACCGCGTGCGATATCGATCGCGGGAAGATCGCTCACGCCGGTGAAGCAGTCGGGGTTCACGACCGGCGCCCCACAGACGGTGGGGTCGGGGATCCCCGGCTTTGGTACCTGGAACAGGATGCTGCGCAGCGTGTTGTCGACCTGCTCGTCGTTCTTGTACTGGCGTTCGGCCAGGCTCTGGAGCACCGGGCCGAGGCCGACCTGCTGCAGAAGGTCGGGGTTCCCGAAGGCGGCGTTCAGCGGGATGGTGAGGGTGACATCGGCGGCGGTCCGCTCAACGATGATCTGCTGCGCCGCGAACGCGGAGAGCTCCTCGTCGGTGTAAGTGCCGGCGGGCACGGTCGTGTCGAACTCGCCGTGGATCATGCTGTGCGCGCGATACCCGACCACCGCGAACTCGTTCGAGAGAGCGGGATTCACGCTCGGCTGATAGCCCCGGTACGGCTCGAGCTGGATGCCGAGGGCCGGAAGGAACTGCGTATAAGTGATGTACTGGATCTCCGCCCCGACCACGCGGCGCGCGATCTCGAAGCGCTCTTCTGCGGTGAGGTACGACGGAAGCGCGGCGACGATGCGATTGTGTTCGCGAGCGAAGAGCGTATGGAGCGCGGTGAGCGCGATGTTCTCGTTCGCTCGGACGTCGCCGGCGACCACCGCACGGTTCGGCATGCCGACGAGGGCGCCCATGAGGTCCATTGCCGGCGCCGTCGTGGGATCGCCACGCGCCGTGACGCGCGGCAGATAGCCGTCGTCCGTCAACATGAGCGGAGCCCCGCTGCTGTCGACGGGTCCGAGACGAAGCCATGCGAGACGGGCCGAATCGACACCGTACACGTTCGACGCATCGATGAAGCTGCTCAGCGTGTTGACCTGCTGTCGTGGCGTTGCCACACCCGTGCCCGGGGCGGCGGGCGTGCGGGAGAAGGCGATCGCGCCCAGATCGTCGGTGAACGCCTCCAGTGGATCGTTCGTGTTGAAGGCAATGGGTGCGCTCTCGCCGGGTTGCTCGTTCCGCAGACCGATGTCGTGATCGACGAACTGTCCCCACACCCAGCCCCACTGGCTGACGCCGTTCTCAGAGAACAGGTTCTGGCCCCCATCGTTGAAGACACGGTTGCTCACGTACCGAGGCGATGGGCCGCCCTCCATGCGCGATATCCCGTCGCGGTAGTCAGACCACCGTGCAGATCGTCAGCGCCAGAGCGAGCGAGAGTCGTCGTCGGTCGTACATATGTCGCCGTGCGCCCCGACGCTGGCGCCGCTTCCCCTCCTTTGATTGGTGAGCGGCTGGCCCAGCCCAGCTCCTGCCAAGTCAACGCAGACGCGTGGAACGACCGTTATGTCGATATTGCGGGGCGCAGTCGTCACAGGACCGAAGTAACCGCCGTCGACGGACTTAAGGCGCGTGACTCGTGGCCGAGCCGATGTAGACGATCAGTTCGACGAGCGACACGAGAGTCGCGGCGAGACATCGTGCGTCGGATGTGTTTCGATCTGACATTGCGTTCCCTGATAATTGGACGAGCCGGGCCGTTAGCTCAATGGATAGAGCACGCGCCTTCTAAGCGCGGAATGCGAGTCCGATTCTCGCACGGCCCGCAGAGGTCAACGGCTTCGATAGAGGTCACGCAAGGCTCCGATCTCGCCGCCGTGATGAAGGTCGTGCTCGATCATCGCCCAGAAGATCCGCCATGCCGGCCAGCGCTCGCCCCAATTCGTGAGTACTTCGCGATCCAGCGCGGCGTCGTCACGTCCATCGAGATCGCGCCTCAGGAGTGCATGCCCCTCTTCTAGCCGCGCGATCGCGTCCTTCGCCGTATGGGTCGAGTTGATTTCGGGGAACGTGAGCTTGGCGGGACCGAACGCGTACTCGTGGTACATGAGCTTGCATTCGCCGACGTGGACAAGCCTCCAGCCAATCGTCGTGAACGGTGGGGGCTCGGGATGTGGCGGTTCCGGGTAGTCAGGAGCCCAATGACCTGGCCTGTCTTGTCGCACCGTCCAGCATCCCCTGACCGGCTCCCAGAAGAACTCTTCGTCGGTCAGACCCTCGACCCGACTCCGGATCATCTCGTACGCAGCCTCGAGCTCGTCCGTGAGCAGCTTCACAGCCCGCGTGACCACGCGGTGACGATACCCCGACACGTCGTGCTATCCATTCCGGATGATCCGCATGCTCGACCACGTCGTGCTCGTGGCTCGCGATCTCGATACGGCCGTCGCGGATCACCGGCGCCGCGGTTTCACTGTCACGCCGGGTGGCAAGCACGCCGACGGACTCACGCACAACGCGCTCGTACCATTCGCCGACGGCAGCTACCTCGAGATCGTGGCCTTCCCGGACCTCGACCGCGCGGTGAGCCATCGCTGGTGGAAGATCGCGGCGGAGGGCGGCGGATTCGCCGACTTCGCGCTGCTCTCCGATGACCTCGGCGCGGATACCCTCGCACTCAAGGAGATCGTCACGCGCTCGTCGGCGACGGGTGGTCGCACTCGCCCTGACGGGATCCGGCTCGAGTGGCGCACCGCGATCCTCTCGGCGCCCCTCCCGTTCATCATTCAGGACCTCACCTCCAGGGAGCTGCGGGTTCCGCAAGGCGCAGCGGCGCAACACGCGAATGGGGCTGGCGGGATCGCGAAGGTGATCCTCGGCGCGAAGGAACTCGCGGATGCGGAATGGCGGTATGCGCGGCTCCGTGAGCGCGGCGCGCCGGAGATCGAGCTCCGCGCGGACGAGCGCGACGCGGTCCTCGACGTCCGCTTCAAGGGCGACTAGCGAGCGGAGTGGATCGGCCTCCCGAGCGCTGAGAGCATGGCCTCGCGGAAAGTCTCGGCAAGCGTCGGGTGCGCGTGTATCGTCGCCGCGACGTCCTCGACGGTCGCCTCCAGCCGCATGGCAAGAGCGGCCTCCGCGATCAGCTCGCTGGCTTGAGGCCCGACGATGTGCACGCCGATGATCCGCTGTTCCTTTCCGATGGTCACGACCTTCATCAAGCCGTCGGACTCCCCGAGCGCGAGGGCACGACCAGAGGCGCGGAAGTTGTAGCGCGCGACCTTCGTTTCCGCACCGTACTTCTCCTTGGCCTGCGCCTCGGTGAAGCCGACCTGGGCGACCTCGGGGTGCGTGTACACCACATTGGGCACGACGTCGTAGTCCATCACCGCGTTCTCGCCGAGGATCGTGTCGACCGCCACCTCCGCTTGTGTGAACGCGACGTGGGCGAGCTTCGGCGATCGCGGATCACCGATGCAGTCCCCGATGGCCCACACGCCGCCGACGTTCGTGCGCATGCGGTCATCGACCGTGATGCCGAGGCGGTTCGTCGCAAGGCCGGCCTGCTCGACACCGGAGAGGTTCGCGATCCGGCCCGCCCCGAGCAGGAGCTGATCCCCTTCGAAGGACTCCTGCTTGCCATCGATCTCCGCGGTGACGACGATCCCAGCCGCGCTGCGCACGACCTCGGTCACCTTGGCGTTCGTCTGCACCTTCACGCCGCGCGGCTCGAGTGTCCGGACGAGAACGCGCACGATCTCGGCGTCCGCGTAGGCGATCGGCTGCGGCAGCATCTCGAGGATCGTCACCGCTGAGCCGATCTCGGCGAAGAACGTGCCAAGCTCCAGTCCGATCGCGCCGGCGCCGATCACGACGAGCCGCTTCGGTATCTCGGTCAGCGCGAGCGCGCTGACGTTATCGAGTGGCTTCGCCTCGGCGAGCCCCCTGATCGGAGGAACGCCCACCTTGGATCCTGTTGCGACGATGACGGCCTTCGCGTCGATCATCTGGTCGCCGGCGCGGATCTGGGTCGGCGACACGAGCGTCCCGTCGGCCTTGAACAGCTCGACCTTGCGCCCTTTGAAGAGTGCCTCGATCCCGGACACGAGCTGCGCCACGACGCGGTCCTTGCGCGCGACCGCCTGCGAAAGAACGAACCGCGCTCCATCGACGTGAATGCCGTGTTCCTCGCCGTGGGTCGTGAGCCAGTAGGCATGGCTCGAATCGAGCAATGCCTTTGAGGGAATGCACCCGACCGTGACGCAGGTACCCCCAACGCGATCGCGCTCGACGACCGCGACCTTCGCGCCCTTCGCGCCCGCGTGAAGTGCGGCGACGTACCCGCCGGGTCCGCCACCGAGGATCGCGAGGTCGAACGTGGGCACTACCGAAGGAGCCTAGGGGCTTCGGCTGCATCACGCTCCAACGGATGATCGCGATAGCCGCGCGTTGCGCGAAACCAGAGATAGAGCGGTAAGAACGCAAGACCGATCCGCTCGTACTGCGCGACGTGCCGGAGCTCGTGGCGCCATACGGCCGCCGTTGGCTCGACGTTCGAGACGATGACATGTCCAAATGTGATCGCGCCGAATCCTCGCAGCGTGAGGATGAGGTGCGCGAGGCCCCGATCGCTCACATAGAGGAAGCAGCCGTCCCGAACGCGTGGGACGCCGCCCGACAGGAGACCCACCAGATGGCCGATCGGGTCGGCGTGATGCTCGACGAGCCTGCGGCGAAAGGTCAGGGGATGGTGGCGACCACGCGATCGACGGCCGCGAGGACGCGGTCGCGCGTTGTGACCGACGACACGAAATGGAGCGTCATCAGCTTGTCTTTGCGGTCGACGTCCACCGCGGTCACGCCGTAGATGTCGCGGCAACCGCTGAGGATCTTCTCGGTGCAGCTGCGGCAGAAGAGCTCGAGCACGTTGACCGTCACCTCGTCGTCGGCAGCTGCAACAAGGATCGGCGCCGGAAGCTCGCGCGCGGCCGTGGTCGGCGCCGGTGGCGCATCGGTCGCCGCAAAGAGGGCGAGTCCGAGCAGCAAATAAAGACCCGAGCGCACGGTCACATTGTGCTCTCGGGTCTGTTTCTAGCGAGGATTTCTACTCTTCGACGCGCTCGTCGTCGTGGAGGCCTTCCTTTAGGTTGCCGAGGCCTTCCTTCAGCTTGCCCTTGCCCTGGTCAACCTTGCCGCCAAGCTCCGTCGACTTGTCGCCGCCAAGCTTGCCGACCTCTTCTTTGACCTTGCCTTTGCCTTGGTCCCACTTGCCCTCGATCTTGTCGTCCATCCGTATCGCCTCCTTCGGCATCGAGCGACGGTGCCGGCAAAAGCGGGCGCAAGACCGGTGCCATTGGTCGCTTGCTGTCATCGGGCGACGTACAGCCTTGTGACGGTTGTGTGTCGAACTGACATTTGACCGACCACGGCGCTTCCCTATCGTCCGCCACGTGATCGCGGAGGATGCGGAACGCGTCAACACCAGGCTCCCCAAGGGGTACCGCGCACGGCCGTTCCGTGACTCCGACCGCGAGCCGCTCGTCGAAGAGAGGAACTCGTGGTCGCACCGCATGGAACAGCAGAGCGCCGAAGAGTGGCGCATGTGGGAACGGATGGCACCCGACGAAACGCAGTACCGGATCGTCGTCGAGGACGACGCCGGTCGGGTGGTTGGATCGGCGAATGTCGGCGCCGGCTCGATGATGCGGCATCCTGACGGGGCCCAGAACGGCGGCGTCGGCGTCGCGCGAACGGACCGCCGAAAGGGCATCGGCAGTGCGCTCCTCGACGAGGTCGAGGGCGTGGCGCGGAGCCGCGGTGCGCCGCGGTTCCTCTCCGGAGCGAGCGCGGCGCACCCCGACGCGCTTGCGTGGGCGAGCGAGCGCGGATACCGCGAGATCGGCCGTCGGATCGAGGCGTATGTCGAGCTCGCGACGTTCGACCCAGCGCGGTTTGCCGAGCGCGTGAAGAAAGTTCGAGCGTCGGGGATCGTCATGCGCACCTTCGGCGAGATGATGGATGGCCTCGACCATGACGGACTCGAGTCGTTCTACCGCGCGCTCTTCGAGGCCCAGGGCCCGATGTGGGATGACATCCCATTTGCGACGCGGCTCGAGCCGATGCCGTACGAGCGCTTCCGCAAGATGTCATTCGAGAGCGGCCAGGCCCTCTACGACCTCTCGCTGATCGCATACGACGGCGACGTGATCGCCGGCTTCACGCAGAGTGGCCGGCGCCAGGAGCAGGACGCGTACACGTGGATGACCGGGACGGCCCGCGAGTACCGCGGGCGGGGCGTCGCGACGGCCCTCAAGGTGGAGGCGCTGTCGCGAGGGAAGGCGAAAGGGCTGCGCGCGATGCTCACGACGAACGACGAACCGAACAAGGCCATGCGCGGGATCAACGCGACGCTCGGTTATCAGACCCTGCCCGCACACGTGCAGCTCGAGAAGAAGCTCGGCTGATCCATCCGGTATGGCGCTCGCCGTAGGCTAGCGGCCATGGGCACGGGCGATCCGGTCGGCTCCTTTCTCATGCTCGGCGCGACCTTCTGCATCCTCGCTGCGACGTACGTCGTCTGCTACACGTTCTTCATGGCCAACTGGGAGGGTTGGGAGTCCTGGTCCGCGCGCACGGGCCTCGACCGAGAGCGCGCCGAAGAAGAGCGCGCAAACAGGCTGCAGCTGAAATAGAAAAGGAGGGAGGCCGTGGCCTCCCTCCGTTCATGCCGCCGGTGTGAGGGCAAAGCCCTCAATGGCTAGTCCGCGGGCGTCGCTTCGGTCATGAGGCCCGGCTCTTCACCGCCGACCTCGCTCCAGATCTTCGCGCCGCGCGGCTCGCGGAGGAACAGCGTTCCGATGACCACGGTCATGAGCGCGACCGTGATGACGTAGGCGAGGCCGAGATAGGGGTTGCCGTTGGGATCGTTCGTGCTGTTGAACGCGCGCAGGTCCCAATTCGTCTTGATCGGCAGCCCAAAGAAGTTGGTGAGGAACGGCACGTAGGACTTGCTCCCCTCCGGGTAGGTCGCTCCGACCAGCGCAGTGAAGAGCAGCGGGAGCATGCCTCCGAACCAGCCGTTCCCGAAGTGGTACGGGATCGAAAGTGACGTGTAGCGGACCTTCGCACGGAAGTATTCGACGAGGAACGCCGCGATCGGCCCGTACACCATCGTGACGTAGATCACCTGAATCCATACCAGGGCGATCAAGACCGGTGTGTTCGGATCCGCCTTGGTGATGAGGCCAGTGGCGTCGCGCGTGACGTTCGCGGCGTCGGTCATGGCGTGGTAGATCGGTAGATAGGTGATCGCGGCAATGAGGCATCCGGCGAGGATGATGACCTTCCTTCCGATCCGGTCCGAGAGCCAGCCGAAGAACAGGAAGAAGGGCGTTCCCAGCGCGACCGCCCACAGCATGATCGTGTAGGACTGCGTGAAGGTCAGCTTCAGGTACGTGGTCATGAAGAAGTTCGCTTGGAACTGGCCTTGGTACCAGACGACGCCTTGCCCCGCGGTGAGCCCAAGGAGCACGAGCGCGATCGTCCCGACCTTGCGGCCGCTGAACGCCTCGCTGGCCCAGTTGCCGGTGCCGGTGACGGTCTGCTTCGACTCCTTGAGCCGCGCGAAGAGCGGTGTCTCCTGAAGTCGGATGCGGATGTACAGCGCGAGAACCACAAGGACGGCGGAGATCCAGAACGGGTAGCGCCAACCCTGTGACGCGAAGTCCGCCGGCGCCATGTTCGTGCGGAAGAACAGGATGATCGCGAGGGCCAGGAAGAAGCCGACAGTCGCGGTGGTCTGGATCCACGACGTGTAGAGACCGCGCTTGTTGTCGGGTGCGTGCTCGGCGACGTAGATCGCCGCGCCGCCGTACTCGCCGCCGAGCGCGAGCCCCTGGGCGAGCCGCAGGATCACGAGGATGATTCCTGCCGCGATGCCGATCTGCGCGTGCGTCGGCAGCAGTCCGACGAGCACCGTCGCGAGTCCCATCACCGTGATCGTGACGAGGAAGGTGTATTTGCGGCCGATGATGTCCCCAAGCGCCCCAAAGAACACCGCACCAAACGGCCGAACGAGGAAGCCTGCGGCGTATGCGGCGAACGCCGCAAGAGCCGACGCGGTCGGGTTGTCGCTCGGGAAGAAGATCGGCGCGAGGAACGGGGTGAGGGTCGCGTAGAGATAGAAGTCGTACCACTCGATGATCGTGCCGGCCGACGCGGCGGTGATGACGAACGGAAGCCCATAGGTTGGCCTCGTCGCCCTGACGGCGGTGGCCGTCCTTGTTGTCAACTTGCCCCTCCTTGATTGACGACGCGACGTAAAGATCGAACGGAAGCGGTCGCGCGCCGGTCGCTTACCTGGCCGGTCACCTCCCCCCAACCCTGAGGCGAAAACCGATTAGCGCCGTGGTCTACGGCTTTCTTTGCGCATCGTCAATTGCGGCCTTCACTGCATGGAGCCGCTGCGCGCCCGCGGGGCCTGTCCCGGGGTCGGGGTCGCGCCCTCGCCTACCGGTCCGCTGCGCCGCTGAGAGGACCGTACGCGGGCGACGCGGCCGGCCAAACGGCTCGTACGCGACCCTCTCCCCCGTGCCACCCGCGGGTGCGCGTCGCGCCAGACCAATAGGCCCTTGCGATGCGCGCCGCCTTAGGAGCTACTCCTCTTTGCCCGAAGCGCTCGCGGTG
Organism: Chloroflexota bacterium; assembly: GCA_005889075.1. GTDB lineage: Bacteria > Chloroflexota > Limnocylindria > P2-11E > P2-11E > 3-1-20CM-2-70-9. The sequence goes on along the minus strand of VBDQ01000012.1, from coordinate 31,439 downwards.
CGGATCGAGTCGACGACCGTCGCGTCCGCGAGTGTGGTCGTGTCGCCGAGCGGCTGCCCGTTGGCGATGTCTCGGAGGAGCCGACGCATGATCTTTCCCGAGCGGGTCTTGGGAAGCTCGGGCGTGAACATGACGGTCTTCGGACGAGCGATCGAGCCGATCGCCTTGACCACGTGCTCGCGGAGATCCTTCGATAAGGCCTCGTTGCCTTCGTTGCCGCCACGGAGCGTGACGAAGGCGAAGATCGCCTGACCCGTCACCGGGTCCTCGCGGCCGATCACGGCCGCTTCGGCGACCTTCGGGTGTGACACCAGCGCCGATTCGACCTCCGTCGTCGAGATACGGTGACCGGAGATCTTCATCACGTCGTCGACCCGGCCCATGAGCCAGAAATAGCCTTCCTTGTCGCGGCGCGCCCCATCGCCGGCAAGAAACTTCCCCGGGTAGCGGCTCCAGTACGTTTCGCGATAGCGCTTGTCGTCTTTGTAGATGCCGCGGAGCATTGCGGGCCATGGCCGCGTGATGACAAGGTACCCGGCACCGCCGAGCGGCACGGATTTGCCATCCTCGTCCAGGACGTCGGCCTTGACCCGCCGATGTTTTCGTGATACCAGAGCCACGCCTCGGGGTTGATCGGCTCGCCGACTGTTCCGAGGAGCCGCAGGGAACGGACGTCGTGCTTCTCGGGGAACTCTGACCCCCACTTCATGAATGTGCGGATCGCGGTCGGCGCGCAGTAGAGGATCGAGACCTTGTATTTCTCGATGACCGACCACCAGCGATCCTTGTCCGGGAAGTCCGGGACACCCTCGTAGATCACGCCGGTGGTCCCGTTGGCCAGCGGTGCGAAGACGATGTAGCTGTGTCCGGTGACCCAGCCGATATCCGCCGCGCACCAGTACACATCGTCGTCCTTGACGTCGAAGATCATCTTGTGCGTCGCGGCCACGCCCGCGAGGTAGCCGGCGGTGGTGTGCACGATGCCCTTCGGCTTCGCGGTCGTGCCGGACGTATAAAGCAGATAGAGCATGTGCTCGCTGTCGAGCGATTCCGCCGGGCACTCCGACTTCTGGCGGTCGACGATCTCGTGCCACCACATGTCCCGGCCGCTCGTCCAGGGAACATCCTGCTTGGTGCGCTTGACGACGAGCACCTTCTCGATCGTCGTGGTCTGAGCGACCGCGTCGTCGGCGTTCTTTTTGAGCGGGACGACGTTGCCCTTGCGGTACCCACCGTCGGCGGTGACGAGTACCTTTGCCTCGGAGTCGTTGATCCGACCGGCGAGCGCCTCTGCCGAGAAGCCGCCGAACACCACGGTGAAGGGCGCGCCGATCCGCGCGCAAGCGAGCATCGCCGCGGGCAGCTCAGGGATCATCGGCATGTAGATCGCGACACGGTCGCCCTTGCGGACACCTAGCTCTTTGAGCGCGTTCGCCGCCCGGCAGGTCAGGTCGAGGAGATCTTTGAACGTGAGCTTGCGGCTGTCGCCAGGTTCGCCCTCCCAGTAGTAGGCGACCTGGCTGCCCTTCCCGGCCTTGACGTGGCGGTCGAGGCAGTTCTCGCTGATGTTGAGCTCCCCGCCGATGAACCACTTCGCGTACGGGGCTTCCCACTCGAGGACCTTTGTGAACGGCTTGCGCCAGAGCAGCGTGCGCGCCTGCTCGGCCCAGAAGCCCTCGAAGTCCCTGTCGGCGCGCTCGTAGATCTTGGGGTCCCGCACGTTCGCCTTCGCGGCGAACTCCTTGGGCGGCGGGAACGACCGGCCCTCGGTCGCGAAGGTCTCGAGCGCCGTTCGCCGATCGGTCTGGGTTGCCATCCGAACCTCCCCTAGAGCGCGCTTGGCTGCCCCGCGTCGAGCGCTGCCAGGTGGGCTTTGTAGTGATTTGGCAGCATGAGGAGCCAGCCAAAACAATTCAAATCCCCATAGAAGGGATGGCGCGCCACCGTCCGGACGTCGGGTTCGGCGGGAAACTCGGCCACCAGGCGAGCCGCCGCCGCAGCCACCTTTTCGGCCAGGCTTGCGATCCCAGCTCGCGTAACGGCGGCCACGGCCGGCCGCGGCTGGCCCGTGGGGCCAGGGTCGGCGGCTTGCGCGAGCCTCAGTCCGATCAGGGCGGCGCCGCGCTCGACGATGAGGAGGTGGGTCGCCACCTGACCGAGCCCCCAGTCCTCGTCCGATCCGCGAACGAGCTCCGCCTCGGGCGCCGCCGCGACCCGTGCGAGGAGGCGGTGCCGCTCGGTTGCGGTCGCATCGAGGACGACGCGGATGGTCTGGCGGAGCCACGCGGGCCGGTCCGGCGGGTCGTCCACAAGTTTTAGAGTCACCGTCGCATCATGCGCTCTTGTGCGTTCGTGCAGAATGCGCGCGAACGCATAACCGGAGAGAACGCACTGGAGGAATACGTGGCTGGGATCTCAAAGTCGGAGACCCTGAATCGGCTGTCGGAAAAGACCGGTCTGACCAAGAAGCAAGTAGGGCAGTTCCTCGATGAGCTCGCCGGACTCGCGTACAAGGAAGCGCGGAGCGGCTTCACGATCCCCGGCGTTGGCAAGCTCGTGATCGTCGACCGGAAGGCTCGCATGGGACGAAATCCTGCGACCGGCCAGCCGATCTCGATCCCCGCGAAGCGCGTGCTCAAATTCCGCATCGCCAAGCAGGCCAAGGACGCTGTCCTCGCAAAGCGCACCAAATAAGAGACAAGCGGCCCTAGCACTCATCCCGGGCGAGGTCCGCCGTCCGGCAACACCGGTGGACCTCGCTCCCGTCTCGCACTTCTTGTCCCGTAACCTGAACCGGTGAAAGTCACGCGATCTGCGAACGGCCATCCGTCGTCGGGTCGGCTGAGCGCCGACCAGATCGTCTCGCCCGCGGGGATGAACGTGCCGTTCCCGCCGCAGGAAGCGTTGCTCGTCGAGAAGATCCCGGTCGGTCCGAACATCTGGTACGAGCCGAAGTGGGACGGCTTTCGCGGCGTGCTCGAGAACGACGGCGGTGCGCTCGGTCTTTGGAGCCGCAACGGCCGACCGCTGCTCCGCTACTTCCCCGAGCTGCGACCGCTCGGCGAGACGATGCCGCCGCACTCAGCGCTCGACGGAGAGATCGTCATCGAGCAGGAAGGGCGACTCGAGTTCGACCTCATGCAGCTGCGCTTGCATCCGGCCGAATCGCGTATCCGCAAGCTTTCGGCGGAAACACCGGCACGATTCATCGCCTTCGACGTGCTCCTGTGGAACGGCGAGCCGCTACACGGAAGGCCGCTCGCGGAGCGCCGCGCGTTCCTCGAAAGGAACGTGAAGGGCTTCGAGCTCTCGGAGATCACGCGCGATGTCGACAAGGCCAACATGTGGCTGGAGCGACTCGAGGTGCTCGGCTTGGACGGCATCGTCGCGAAACGCACCGACCTTCCATACATGCCTGGCTCACGTGACGCCGTACAGAAAGTCAAGCACCACCGAACGATCGACTGTGTGATCGTCGGCTACCGCACGAGCGGCAACCGCATCGCGTCGATCCTACTTGGCTTGTATCGGCCGGATGGGACGCTTGATTTTGTGGGACATACCTCCGGCATCGGCGCGGACCTCGAGCCACAGCTGCAGAAGCTGCTGCCACCGCTTCTGGAAGAGGAGGGCACGTTTGCGAAGCAGTTCGCGGGCGACATCGTCGGGCGCATTCCCGGTGGCGGGTCGCGTTGGTCGCAAGGACGCGACCTGCCCTGGCACGAGGTCCGTCCGGAGATCGTCTGCGAGATCCGCTTCGACAAGCTCGAAGGGGAGCGCTTCCGTCACGGCACGCGGTTCGTCCGTTTCCGTCCCGATAAGGATCCGAAGCAATGCACCTGGGATCAGCTCGACACGAGGGCGCGAAGCGGCGATCCGGCGCTGACAGACCTCGTCAGAGAGAGTCCTGCTACGCGATAGCTCAAGTCCGCGGACTCATCCGCAGCGGCGCGCTCGCGGCGGCGGGGAGGTACACCGAGCCAGCGCCGAGCGCGAGAGTGATCACGAGTACGGCAACGGACGTCACGAGGTCGGTCTTCACCGTCATGATCAGGACGACGCCGAGCGCGAGCGCCGTGCGGAGCCGCAATGAGAGCACGAAGGTCGGCCTGTGCAGCGCGTTTCGCGATTCGCTCGACAGCGGACCCGTTCGACCAGCGTTCTGTCGCAACACCCGCGTGATCTGGATCCCGTTGAAGGCACCGAGCGCTGCAATCACGACGAGCGCGAGGATGCCGAGGCCGATCCAAGGCGTGGGGCCCCAGGCCGTCGCCATCATGTAGAGGCCGAAGACCAGGAGCAGACCGATCGAGACCGGGCCTATCCGCCGGAGCGCGCCGTAGATCGTCGACCAGTCGGTGACCTGTTCGGCCGTCGTGGAGCGGCGGAACCCCGACAGGGCGGTCCACTCGAGAGCGAGCGCGGCGAACAGCCCGAGCGCACCGACGATGTGCAAGAAGAGCGCGACAGCGTAGACGGTCATGATCGATCTCCTCCAGCCGGGATGCGGTCAGCCTCGTGTGCGGATGTGAAGCACGGATGAACGAGCGGCGGAAGGCTCGTGCACGAGGGCTTGCCCCTATGGGCCGAACAGGCTGAAGGCGAAGCGGTACGAATCGAACCGACGCTCAGCCGCGACGGAGAGCGTCCGAGCGTCGACGCGCCGGAGGAAGTAGCCCTTCGGGTCGGCGTTCCCGGTCCGTTGCAGAAAGACGTAGAGCCATCGCCCGTCCGCCGATGGCCGAAGCCAGAAGACGTGGTTGTCGTACCACCATTGCTCCATCTTGATGTCAGACCCGAGCACTTTCGTGCTCTCGACATCGAGGGCGGTCATCCCGAGATACTGATAACCGTCCGGCTTCCAGCTCTGCCCGGTGATGTACAGGACCTGTCCATCCGGACCGAAGCTCGCGCCGACCGTCACCCCGTCGTCTTCCTTGGCTGCCGCGATCGCGCCGAAAACCTGTTCGAGGATCGAGGTCCCACGCGAATACTTGCGTTCAGCGCTCAGGTCCCCGCTCGTTGTGTCCAGAAGCCAGTATGTCCCCGCGACGACGCAGCAGTCGAACGCCCGCACGATCGCGAGGCGACGGCCGTCAGGGCTGAGCGCCAAGCCGGGCACGAGCCGTGTCCGGATGTCACCTTCCGCGCCGGTACGTCCCGTCAACCACGATCCCGCGATTAGCCCGGGGATCTCGCGACGCCAAAGCGCGGTGCCTGTCTTTAGGTCCCACGCGCTCGCTGCCACCTGACGCGGGCCGATTGCCTGCGGATCCGCTGCGACGACCAACGCGTAGATCCGGCGCTGCTCGCTGTCGATGAGTGTCGCAACTTCTTCGCCGCCGACCGAAAATGCCGGCTCACGATCGACGATCTTGCCGTTCGACCCGTCGAGGACGAGCCGCTCTGCGGTCAGTGAGGTCGGCGGCCAGGCGCGTGTGTAGATACGCGAGCCGTCGGCGTTCAAACCGTCGACGATGACCGGTACCTCGGGGATCGGCCGCGATCGAAGCGAGCTGGTCCGGGTGTCGAAGATGAAGATCGCCGGCGGGCCCTTCGCCTCATAGCCGACCACAGCGAGCGAGCGCCCGTCGCCCGATGGCGCGACAAGCGCGCATGGACCGCCGACCGGGCACGATGGCATGTCGCTCGGGGTGCCGGTCAAGAGCTGCCTGTTCGAGATGTCGCCGAGCGTCAACGGATCGATCGCGATGAGCCCCGAGCCGTCGAGCGAAGCCGTGAGGTAGAGGCTCGGGGGAGGCCCGGACATTGGCTGTTCACGGCTCGCGGGCGCTGACGTGCACGCCGCCACAAGCAACGCGCAGGCGAGGGCCAGGCGCATACCCCTCTCTACATCCGCGCGCTGCCTCCGGTTCCCGCCGCTACCGGTGACTGGGCCCGCGCTGGGTTCCGCGATTCCAACCCGAACCGCCGGCCTTGCGAGCCTCGTACTCGGCCCGCCAGTCTCGCGGGGGCCCGGGTCGCGACTTCCGCTGCGGAGCGACGCGTTTCACTTTCAGTGTGTCGAAGAGCGGTTCGAGGCTCGTGGCCTTCTCCCACATCCCGGCGGTGAGGTCGCCGACCTTTGAGATCCGATCGCGCATGGTCTTCATCGTGAAGTCGCCTGGCTCGACATCGGGGACCTCGTCCCAGCGGAGCGGCGCCGACGCTCGCGCGTCCTCGACCGGGCGGATCGAGTACGCGGATGCGATCGTGCGATCGAACGCGTTCTGCCCGTAGTCGACGAACACGCCTGGCCGTCCGGCGACCTTCCACTGTGTCGTCGCGATGTCCGGAACGAGCTTCACGATCGCCTTCGCGATGGCACGTGCGAGCTCCCGGACGAGCGGGAACTCGAGCTCGGGCTTGATCGGCACGAGGATATGCAGACCGGTCACGCCGCTGGTCTTCGGGAAGCTCGCGACGCCAAGTTCGTCGAGCACTTGTTTTCCGGCCATCGCGATCTGGCGGACGTACGACCACGGATTTCCTTGTGACGGATCGAGGTCGATGAGTAGATAGTCGGGGCGATTCACATCGTCGATACGTGAGTGCCAGGTGTGGAGCTCGATGCAGCCGAGGTTGGCGATCCACGCGAGGCCCGCCACGTCAGTGACGACCGGGAAGTCGGCCTCGTTCCCGGATGGATAGTTGATGTGCACCGTCTCGAGCCAATCGGGATGCGGGTTGGGTACACGCTTCTGATAGAAGAAGTCGCCCTCGACGCCGTTCGGATGCCGCTTCATCTGCATCGGACGGCGCGCGACGTGGTGTAGCACCGCATCGGCGACGTCGACGTAGTAGCGGATGAGGTCGCCCTTGGTCAGCCCGACCTTGGGGAAGAACGGCTTTTCGAGATTGGTGACTTTGACCTCGCGGCCGCCGACGATCATCGGCTGGTCTGCGTCGGGCACGCACGGACTGTAACCTCGCTTCGGCGGAGGAGACCGACCCGCGGGAAAGCCGAGGCGCTAGACGAGGCTCCGGTACTTGGGGACGTACGCCTGAGAAACGATGTAGTCCTGAAGATCGCCCTGCGGCCGCTCGACCGTCGCGAGCCCCTTTGCGAAGATCATCTCCGCAACTCGGCTCGCCGCGTGTATCTCGGTCTCATGGATCGCCGAGATCGGGGGGTAGATGAGGCCGTTGCCGAGGTCCTGCTCGGTGATCTGCTCCGCGACGCCGGCGGCCGACGCGATGAACATCTCGTCGGTCACCCGTTCCGCACCGGTCGCGAAAACCGCCATGCCCATCGCCGGAAACACGTAGACGTTATTCCCCTGGCCGGGGACGAATGTTCGTCCGCCGTACCTGACCGGGGGGAACGGGCTGCCGCCCGCAAAGACCGCTCGGCCCTCCGTCCAGCTGTACGCCTCCTCCGCGGTGCACTCCGAACGCGATGTTGGGTTCGAATACGGAAAGATCATGGGACGCTCGTTGATCCGCGCCATGGCCTCGATGACGCGGCGGTCGAAGCCACCGCCGACGGTGCTAAGGCCGATGATCGCTGTGGGCCGGAGCTGCTCGACCGCGCTCGCCAGGTCGGTGATCGGAGCGCGGCGCTGCGCGAAGGGGCGCTGGTAGTCATGCATCGCCTCGCGGTCCGCGGTGACCAGGCCCTTGCGATCGAAGAGCGCGATGCGCGAACGCGCCTCATCGGCCGGGAGCCCCTCATCGCGCATCGCGCGCACGAGAAGCTCTGCGATGCCCGTCGCGGCCGAGCCGGCGCCGAAGAACAGGAAACGTTGCAGGCCAAGCGGAGTCCCGGTGATGCGAAGTGCGCTGAGCACACCGGCGAGGGCCACGGCTGCCGTCCCTTGGATGTCGTCATTGAAGCAACACACCTTGTCGCGGTAACGCTCGAGAAGCCGCACCGCGTCGTTGCCCGCCCAATCCTCGAACTGGATGCAGCACCTCGGGAACTCCTGCTGCACGGCTTTGACGAACTCGTCGACGAAGGAGTCGAGCTCGTCGTCGCCGCAGCGCCGCTGCCGCAGGCCGAGGTAGAGCGGGTCGCCGAGGAGCTCCTCATTGTCGGTCCCGGCGTCGATGAGGAGCGGCAAGGTGTACTGCGGCGGGACGCCGCCGGCGGCCGTATAGAGCGCGAGCTTTCCGATCGGGATGCCCATGCCGTTCGCGCCGAGATCGCCGAGGCCAAGGATGCGCTCGCCGCTCGTCACGACGATGAACCGCACGTCTCGCTCGGGCCAATTCCGGAGGATCTCCCGGAGATGGCCGCGCCGTTTGATCGAGACGTAGAGGCCGCGTGGGCGTCGGAAGAGATGTCCGAACTTCTGGCAGGCCTCGCCGACCGTCGGCGTGTATACGATCGGCATGAAGCGCGCCGGATCTGACATGAGCACGCGATAGAAAAGCGTTTCGTCGGTGTCCTGCAGCTGCGAGAGGTAGATGTAGCGCTCGAGGTCCGTCGTTTTCGCGTCGAGTTGCACGAGTGCACGACGCAGTTGCGTATCGAGATCGTCGACCCCTTCAGGTAGAAGCCCGACCAGGCCGAGGGCCTCACGCTCGGCTTCGGTGAACGCGCTCGATTTGTTGAGACGCGGATCGTGGAGGAGTCCCGCGCCACGCGGAACGCTCGCACTACGCGGGACGCCCATTGACGTCAGCCTAGCGGCATCCTTTGGCCCGTGGACACGTTCGGCGCGGTCGCGGCCGCAGTGTCGATCGTCGCCGGGGCCATCGCGGCGGTCGCGGGATTCGGCATCGGCAGCGTTCTCACGCCGGTCCTCTCACTTCGATTCGACGTCCGCCTCGCCATCGCGATCGTGTCGCTCCCCCATGTCGCGGGGACGCTCGTGCGATTCATCCTGGTCCGCGCGCACATCGATCGGAGAGTGCTGCTTGGTTTCGGTGTCGGGAGCGCGATCGGCGGCCTCGTCGGGGCCGCGTTGCAAGCGGTCGTGCAGAGCTCGGTGCTGGCGATCGTTTTCGGAGCGCTCCTTGTATTCGCTGGCCTCGGCAGCCTGACCGGGTTCGCCAGACGCATGCGGTTCGGCGACCGGAACCTCGCGCTCGTCGGCGGCGCGCTGTCCGGGTTGCTCGGCGGTCTCGTCGGAAATCAAGGAGGGATCCGCGCGGCTGCGCTGCTCGGATTCGACGTCGACAAGGAAGCCTTCGTCGCGACCGCAACCGCGGTCGCGCTCGTGGTCGATGGCGCGCGGATCCCTGTGTATCTGCTAACGCAGGGCAGCGACCTGGCGGCGCAAGGGCCGCTGATCGCCGTGCTCGCGATCGGCGCGATCGTGGGGACGCTCGCGGGAGGTTGGACTTTGCGGCGGCTCCCCGAGCCCATTTTCCGTCGCGTGCTCGGCGTGCTCCTGGTCCTGCTCGGCCTCTACACGCTGGCCCGCGCGGTCTCCTGATCGGGAGCGGCGAGCATTTCCGCGACGCGCTTGTTGTAGACGGCGCCGTACCTCATGAGCATCCGCCGCACCATGAAGTCGACGAGCGGGGCTTTGATCCCGTGCGCCTGCCACGCGATCGCCGTGTCCACCCGAGTCGTCGCGGGTCCCTCCGCCTCGATGCGATCCGTCCGCCAGACTGTGCCGGCGAGCGGGAAATCCATCTGCATCGTGATCTCGTTCGGGGCTGACGAGTCGAGCACCTTGAAGACGGTCTTTTGGTTCTCGCCGTGGATGCAGTGGTACTCGGCGCCTACGAGCGATCCCCTCGCCCCGGGCACGAAATCGACGCGGGGCACGCCCATCCAGAGCTTGCGCAGGCTGGCGTCGGTGAAGTACCGGAAGACCTGCTCGGGCGTGCCCGGGTAGCGCACGGTCCCGCGGATCTTGGCGCTCGCCGGGTCGACCTTCGGGCGCGGCTCGTTCCAGACGCTGTCACGCACGGGGCGGAGATCCAGATACGCGGCGTCCACCGCGCCGACGTCGTACGTCTGGGGTGCGGCTTTCAGCTGAGCCCGCAGGCTCTCGGGCCATGAGGTTTGCGCGGCGGCGGTCGCGAGCAGGTACTCGCGAAGCGGCACGGTGTTCTTGAGCAAACGGTGCACGACGTTCACGTCGTTCCCGTGGAGCTGCACGCGGCCGGCGACCTCATAGCGCGAGAACTCGCCCCGATGGACGATGAACTTGAGGCCGAGGTCCTGCACCGTCGCGCAGGCGCGGCACGGACACGTTGTCGCGGTGCGGATGTCGCGAAGGCGACCGTGAAAGAGCCGGAAGGTCTCGCGCAGCCAGTCGACGACCCCGACGTCGGTCCGTTCGGTGGTGCACGCGAGCGCGTCGCCCTCGACCTGGTCGATCGCAAGCCGGCCGCCGAAGCTCTTGGCGATCCCGTCCATGAGCTCGGCGAGGATCTCGCGCGAGTGCTCGGCCTCCGTACCGGCGACGAATTTCGTGTAGCCGGAGATGTCGGCCATGACCAGGAGCCCTTCCATCGCGATCAGATGGTACGAGCGCGCCCGCACGCTGGATGTCTCCTAGGCCGATACTTCTTCGACGAACTCTGGATGCAGCCGGAGCTCGACGAGTTGGCTATCGCGTATCGCCGCGACCGCCCCTTCTACGACGCTTTGCGCGGTGCTCCTTTACGCGGACGCGTCCGCCGGCCCTGTCCAGAGCTCGTGCGTTCCAGACGAGACACACCGGCCTCGAGAATGCCCTTCATAAAGGTTTGGTAGCGGACACCCGCCTTCGACGCCTGACGCTTCAGCCTTCTCAATAGATCAGGCGCCATGCGCAGCGAAACCGCGACCGCGCCGGCCGAGCGGCGAACTGATCGTCGACATGGGCGTCGAATTCCTCATCCGACATCTTGTCGAACGGATCGACCCACGTGCGCGCCGCTTTCATCGGTAGTACCTCCTTGCGGCTCGGCGCCCAGCTTGCCGGGCGTGGACCGAGCCGCTCTGCTGGAGCGGTGTTGGGTCCTAGCTTTCTCCGAGACTAAGCACGAACCGCGCGCCACCGTCGTTCGGACGCTCAAGGCGCACCGAGCCGCCGTGCGACTCCGCGACGTCCTTCACGATCGCGAGCCCGAGTCCCGACCCAGGTAAATGACGTGCATCGTTTGACCGCCAGAACCGGTCGAAGACCCGCGACGCATCCTCAGGCGCGACGCCGGGACCGTGATCGCGCACCGAGACCTCGCCGTTCGTGACGCTGACCTCGACGAGCGCACCCGATGGACTCCACTTCGCCGCGTTGTCGACAAGGTTGGTGACCGCACGCGCAACGCGCACCTTGACGCCGCGGACGGTCGCCGGCTGCACGTTGAGCGCGAACCGAATCTTCGGATAGCGGACCTTCATGTCGTCGACGACCTCGTACGCGATCTCGTCGAGTCGCAGCTCTTCGAACGGCATCGCTACCTCTTCGTCGCGAGCGACCTCGATGAGGTCGTGGACCAGCTCGGTCATCCGCTCCATCTGGCGGACGAGATCGCCGAGCATTTGCTGCCGCTCCAGAGGATCCGCCGGTTGGCCGCGCTCGAGGAGCTCGAGGTTGGTGCGCAGGCTGGTGAGCGGCGTTCGCAGCTCGTGCGAGGCGTCGGCGACCAGCTGACGCTGCGAGCGCAGCGAGGTTTCCAGTTGGCCGAGCATGGCGTCGAAGCTCGTGCCCAGACGGCTCAGCTCGTCGCGACCGTGCGCCGCCACGCGCCGCGAGAGATCGCGGGTGCGCGTGACTTCCTCGACGGTCGTAGTGAGCCGCTTCACCGGCGCGAGGACCGCACGGCCGATGAGGAAGCCGAGCGTCGCGGCGAGCAAGATCGCAGCGCCCGCGAACTCGGCGAGGCGTACTCGGGTCTCCGCGAGCGCGCCGTCGACGACGTCGAGCTCCTGTACGACCTCGATCGCGCCGCCACTCTGGATCGGGACGACGAGCACCCGAAGGCGCACGTCCTGCGCCTGCGCCGTCGCCTTGAAGGCCGGCTGACTGCCCGCGGCCACCTCCTTGACGTCCGACGTCACAAGCGAGTTCTGCGGAGTGCCGAAGTCGGTCCGGATGACCGTGCCGCTCGTGCTGATGATCTGCGCGTAGATGTCCGGCCGGCCAGTCATGAATCCGCTCGGTGGTCCGAAGCGTCGCTCGCCCGGGCCAGGCCCGCCGCGAGCCGCGTTCTGTGCGGCCAGGGCGAGGTTGCCGTCGACCTGTTCGATCAGCTGGTTTTGCACGACGAAGTACATCGCGACCGACGCGCCGATCGCAGTCACCGCGACGGCCGCCGCGATCAGGAGGGTGACCCGAAGACGGAAGCTCATGGCTCCTTCATCACGTAGCCGACGCCACGCACGGTCTGGATCACGCGCGCGCCGCCGTCCTGCTCGAGCTTTCGTCGCGCGTTGGCCATGAAGAGCTCCAGGAGCGAGTACTCGGTCCGGGTGAGCGGGATGAGGCGGTCCCCCCGCCGGCATTCCATCGCGTCGCGATCGAGCTTGATGTCCATGAACTGGAGCGCGCCGCGGCCTTTGGCCGCGCCTCCATCTTCGCTGCGCCGCCCGAGCGCTCGGATCCGCGCCAGTAGCTCGTCGAGCGCGAAGGGCTTGACGAGGTAGTCGTCGGCACCGGCATCGAGCCCTTCCACCCGATCCTTCACGGCCGCGCGCGCGGTAAGCATCAAGACGGGGACTTCGTTCCCCTTCGCGCGCAGTCGGCGGCAGACCTCAACGCCGTCGAGGCCCGGAAGGCCGAGGTCGAGGACGACCGCGTCGTAGGGATTGGTCATCGCCATCTCGAGGCCCTGCGGGCCTTCTCTGGCGAGGTCAGCTTTGTGGCCTGCGCCACGCAGCGCGCGCTCGACCGCGTCCCGTACCGCGGGTTCGTCCTCAACGAGGAGGACTCGCACGATGTCGATTTTACGGACGGACCTCTAAAAAGCGCCTAAGGGAATCGGCCCTTAACGAACTCTCAGGTTCCTCTCATGCAACGAAACCTGGGCCGCCGTTGTCTAGTAACACGACCTAGATAAGGGGGCGTTCGCATGGCGTCCATCCAACCCGCGAAGGCGCTGCTCTTCGCCGCGGTCATCGGCCTCGGCCTGTCGGGCGGCTTTGCCGCCGCAGCCTTCCTTCCGAGCGGCGGTTCCGACCTCGCGTCGCAGATCTGGGACAACACCGTCGGCCGCGCGATGCAAAACGGCCCGGGCGCAAAGAGCTCGGTCTTCGCGGCGGCCGCGAGCTACATCGGCATCACCGAGGCGCAGCTGCGCACCGAGCTCGGCACGGACAAGAGCCTGGCCGACGTCGCCATCGCGCACGGCAAGACCCGCGACGGGCTGATCCAGGCGCTCCTCGCCGCCCAGCAGCAGGAGATCGCCACGCTCGTCGACCGCAAGGGCATCGGCGCCCGGCCAAGCCCGGGTCCGGGCAGGCCCGGCATCGGCCCTGTACCCGGATTCCGCACCGGCGAGGACCCGCTGGCCGCGGCTGCGACGTATCTCGGAACGACGACCGCTGACCTTCAGACCCAGCTCCGGGCAGGGCAGACCCTCGCCTCGATCGCGAACGCGACGCCTGGCAAGAGCCGCGACGGTCTCGTCGCCGCCCTCGTCGCCGACGCGAGCGCGAAGATCGACGCTGCGCAGAAGACCGGCACGATCACGGCCGACCAGGCGACGCAGCTCAAGGCAAATCTCACGACGCGCGAGCAGCAGTTCGTCGACTCGAACCGACCTGGCCGAGGCTTCCCGTTTGGACCAGGCCGCTAGGACACCGATCCTCCCATCCGCTCAAACGGTGCCGGATCGCCCACGATCCGGCACCGTTCCGCCTTGGGGGCTGAAGCTCGGAACGGTGACAGCGGTCCTCAACGTGTTCTTCCTGGCGTTCGGCTTCGCCGCCGCGCATACAAAGAACGTGACCGCGCCGCTGCAGCCGCCGGCGGTGAGGACTGAGGGCAGCCAGGCGGCGCCAGTCGCGACGGCAGCGCCGACCCTCGCACCGGCCACACGCCGCGGTGGCCGCCCCAGCGCGACGCTGGCACCGGGCATCCGCACTTCGCCGGGAGCACCGCTCACCTCGACCCGTCACTCTTAACGGCGGCGATGCCGGCCGACCCGCAGGTCCTCTTCTGGGTGATCGCCGCGCGACCGGCCTCGCGGCTTACGCCGCGATCTGCATTTCGATCATCACCGGCATCTCGCTGCGGACCGCGACGCTTCGGTTCCTCTCGACGAACCGGTTCCACACGAGCTACGGCCAGCTGGCAATCGGGCTGGGGACGATCTCGTTCGACATCTACGCCGCGGTCACCGTCACGAGCTGGCTGCGCGAGGGACCGATCTCGAGGCGCCGGTAATCGCATGGCTGACGTGGACCACCGCGGCGGCGATCGCGTACTTCGGTCTCGAGCGCGCGAGCCTCGCGATCATCCGCGCCGACCAGCGGCGCGTCACTTGAACGTGATCTTGTCGCTCGAGCTGATCGTGACGGCCGTCGCCTTGAGCGGCGTGTTGTCCGAGTTCGCAAAGCCCGGCTCGTTGAGGAGCTGCCATTTCGTCAGCAGGAGCGCGAAGTCGTTGTCGGCCGCGATCCCGTCCTCGGCGACGACGACGGTGTAGCCGCGCTCGTTCGCGCCGAACGAGGTGTAGAGGACCGCGCCATTCGCGGCGGTGCCGACGATCACCGCGGTGGTGATCCCGCGGTCCTTCATCAGCTGATCGAGGTTGGTGTTGAAGAACTTGTCAGCGCGCGTCGCGACTTGCGGCTCGCCAGTCTGCGGCGCGACGTCCGGCAGGATCTGCGTGCCGGCGGCGGTCGTCTGCGAATAGATCACCGGAACCTTCGCGTCGCGCGCCTTCTTGATGAGCGCGGCGACCTTCGGGACCGACGCCACGCATGTCGGGCGTGAGCTGCAGACCGCGGTCGTGACGTCGAGGACGAGTAGCCCCGCACCCTTGACTGGGATCTCGACCGCGACCGCGGCGGGGACCGCCGGGACCGGCGATGTCGGGGCCGGCGTCGGCGCGAGCGTCGGTGCGGTCGTCGGCGCAGTGGAAGCCGTCACTGTCGGCGAAGGCGAGCCCGCCTGCGGCGTGCACGCCACGAGAACGATCGTGACTATCGCGGGAGCGAACAGCCTCTTCATCCAGCAGCCCTCCGAGAACGGCGGCATCCTACCGCCGTGACCTCGAGCACGGCTCGCTCGCTGACCGTCGCTCGCGCTGTCGGCGAGCGACTGCGCGCAGCCGGCGTGCGCTACGTATACGGCCATCCTGGCGGCGAGGTTGTCGATCTCATCGAAGGTTTCCGACAGGCGGGACTTGAGTTCGTGCTCACCAAACACGAGACTGCCGCCGCCTTCATGGCCGAGGCGTCCGCGACCTCGACGGGGGTGCCGGGCGTGTGCCTCGCCACCCTCGGGCCTGGCGCGACGAATCTCGTCACGGGGATCGCTCACGCGTATCTCGATCGGGCACCGGTCCTCGCGTTCACGGGACAGCTCCCTGCCGAGCGCTACGAGATCGCGACGCATCAGCGACTCGATCTCCGTTCGCTCTTCGCGCCGATCACCAAGTGGCAGGCGACTCTTTCGCCGTCGAACGCCGCTCCCGTGATCGAACGCGCGCTGCGGACCGCGCTTCGCGCCCGGCGCGGACCCGTCTACCTCGAGGTCCCGAGCGACGTCCCGAAGCAGGGAACGATCGACGTCGCGCTGCCTCGCTTCGTCACCGAACCTGTACCGGCGATCGATGCCGACGGCGTGCGCGCGGCTGCCGCTCGCCTCCGCGGCGCGGACCAGCCGCTCCTCCTCGTCGGCATGGACGCCAACGAGACCGCCGTCGCGGACTCGCTCCGGCGTCTCGCTGAAGCCTGGGGCATTCCAGTGATGGTGAGCCCGAAAGCGAAGGGCGTGTTCCGTGAGGACCACCCGCTCTTCCTCGGGACGATCGAGGGGCTCGGCACCGCGTTCCTCTTCGACTACATCGATACGTGCGATCTCGTGCTCATGGTCGGCTTCGATCCGGTCGAATTCGACCGCGATTGGACGGCGAAGGCGCGCATCGTCCACATCGGCGTCGTTCCGAACGACGACCGCTACTACGGAAGCGAGGTCGAGATCGTCGGCCCGATCGACGTCGCGCTTACCGACCTCCTCGCCGCGGCCGCGCCCGCGCCCAAGGTCGCGTCCGACGACGTGCGGGCCTTTCGGGATGCGTTCTCTGGACGCGTCCGCCCCGATCTCGGTCGGCTAACGGCCCAGGACGTGCTCGCCGAGCTCCGCGCGGCGCTTCCCGAAGACGCGCTCGTGACCTGCGACGTCGGCTACAACAAGGCAGTCGCATCGCAGTGCTGGCCGGCGCTCTGCCCGAGAAGCTTCTTCGTTTCGAACGGCCTCTCCTCGATGGGCTACGGCCTGCCTGCGGCGCTCGCCCTGCGTTTAGCGCATCCCGAGCGCACCGTCGCCTGCGTGCTCGGTGACGGCGGCTTCGCGATGTCGATGGCGGAGCTCGAGACCGCGGTCCGTCTGCGGCTTGGCGTGACCGTGGTCGTGCTCGCCGACGATGCGCTCTCGCAGATCAAGGCCGGCCAGGAGCGCAAAGGCCTGCCGGTGACCGGCACGACCTTCGGCAGCGTCGACTACGCGAAGCTCGCTGCCGCGTTCGGTATCGAGGGGATCGTCGCCTCGGACCGGTCGACCTGCCGCGCGGCGTTCCGCAACACGCCGCGCGATCGACCGCTGCTCGTCGCGGCGCGGATCGATCCGCGCGCGTACCAGCTCGCCTAGCGGAACGACACGTGGCAGTGCGTGCAGCTGGCGGGGTTCGTCCCGTTGAGGTGGGCGCCGCAGACTGGGCAGCGCCAGTTGAAGCGCGAGAAGGCGATCGCCGCGAGGACGAACAGGAACGCGGTGGTGTACGGCACTTCCTGCGGCATGCCGATGAGCGCTGCTGCGATCGCGGCGACGACGCCGACGGCGACGAGACCGAGCATCACCGGCAGCTCTCGGGCCTTGAGGGCGCGGTACCGCCGAAGGACATCGCGGCGCACCGCCCGTTCCCCCATCTCGCGCAGCTTCTTCGCGCGGAACGGTGAGGCGAGCAGCGCCCGGCCAAGGAGTGTCAGATAGCGCTCGATGCTCGCGATCCAAACGAGCCAGGTGATCCAACCGACGGCGAGACCGAGCTCCTGCAGGAAGAGCGGGAAGTTGAACGCGGTGTGCAGGCTCGCCGCCAGGAGGATGCCGCCGACGAGCATCCGGCCCGATCCCTTGCCCAGGTGGTGGCGCGAGAGGAACCAGCCGGTGATGCCCGACCAGCTGATGTGTCCGATGGTGCTGCCGAAGGCGCGCAGCGGCGCGGTCACGAGGAAGGCGTTGATCACCGCGAGGGTGACGCCGGGCCTCGTCGCGTCGCCCACGAGGCCGAAGTACGCGTTGGCGATGTACACCACATTCTCGCCGAATGAGAAGCCGATGGCCGCGGCGCTCATGTAGATCATCCCGTCGACCGGCTCGTTGAACGCGGGGTCGCCCCGCACCCGGCTCGAGACGACCGTGTACTTCATGACCTCTTCGTTGAGCGCCGAGAAAGCGACGAGGGCGAGCAGCAAGAATGCCGCGAGCAAGAAGTTGCCGTCGCGCTGCGCGGTCTCGACGCCTGGCGAGAAGACGTGTGCGATGAGGATGTTCATGCCTGACGCCCACGGCCCGGCCGCAAGACCCCAGAGGAAGAGACGCGCGATCAGCGACTTGGGCTCGGGCTCGAAGCGATCCAGGCGGTACACGAAGACGAGCCACGCGAAGGCGGGGATGAACGCGACGACGAACGCCAGCGCGACGATCGCCACGGCGGCACTCTCGCACGCCTGTCCAGCGTGCGGCTGCGTCTAGAGGTCGCGGATCGCGGGGATGATCTCGCGGGCGATGATCTCGAGCGGCTCGATTGTCGAGACGTTCGCGACGCCGCCGATCGCCGTCGTGAACCCGAGCTTTCGGAGCCACGTGAGCTGCTCGATGACCCGCCCTACGTTTTGTCCTTTCGGACCGACGTCGATGTGGAACATGCTGGTCTTCTCGATCGAGTCGTAGTCGCGCTTCTGCTTATCGCAGTGCGCCTTGAGGATGTCGAGCTTGCGCGGCGCCTCCGGCGTAGGGAACAGGTTGCATGCGTCCGCGTATTTGGCCACAAGGCGGAGCGTCTTCTTCTCGCCCGAGCCGCCGATCATGATCGGCGGATGCGGCCGTGTGAGGCTCTGCGGGGAGTTGAGCGGACGCTCGAAGACGAAACGCTTTCCTGCGAAGCGGGTCTCGTCGCCCTTCCACATGCGTATGCAGAGCTCGAGCGTGTCCTCGAGCCAATCGAACCGTTCCGCAAGGGGTGGGAACGGGATGCCGAGCGCTCTCGCTTCCGCCTCGTTCCACGCGGCGCCGATCCCGAGCATCGCGCGGCCGCCGGAAAGGACGTCGAGGGTGGTCACGGTCTTTGCGAGCACGCCCGGATAGCGATACACGACGCCGGTGACGATCGTGAGGAGCCGAGCACGTTGGGTGTGGGCCGCGAGATAGCCGAGCGTCGTGTATGCCTCGAGCATCTCGTGCTCGGGCGGACCGAGGCTGCCGATCTGGAAGAAATGGTCCATGACGCCGATCGGATCGAAGCCGCCGCCGTCCGCAACGCGCGCGATCGCGGCGAGGTCGTGCGCGATACGTTTCGGCCCGCCCGGCCAGGTGAAGGCGTTGATCTGCAAGCCGAGCTTCAACGGGCGGCCTTCGCGAGCGTTGTCGTCGCTAGCGCACCTTCACGCGGTCGGCCAAATACTTCCGGACCTTCTCGACCTTCGGCCGCGCGTTGAAAAGGATGTACGGCTGCAGCGGATTGCGCTCGGCGTAGTCCTGGTGATACTCCTCGGCCTCGTAGAACCGATGGAGCGGCACGACCTCCGTGACGATCGGTGCGTCGAACACCTTCGCCGCGTTCAGCTGCGCGATATACGCATCGGCGACGCGCCGCTGCTCCTCGTTCGCGTAGAAGATCGCGGAGCGGTATTGCTTGCCAACGTCGGGGCCCTGGCGATCTTCCGTCGTCGGATCGTGCGCGATCGAGAAGAAGACTTTGAGCAGCTGACCGTAGCTGACGCGCTCCGGATCGAACCGGACTTCCACCGCCTCGGCATGCTCGGTCCGTCCTGAGGAGACGGTCCGATAGTCGGCGGACTCGGCCGTGCCGCCGGCGTAGCCGGAGGTCACGGCGGTCACGCCATCGAGCTGCTTGTAGACCGCCTCGACACACCAGAAGCAGCCGCCGGCGAGCACAGCGCGCGCTTCGCCTTCGCGCGACGGCACGAGCAGGTCGAGCGCGGGATCTGGGAACTTCTCGGGAGAGACCACGGCCACTCAACTCTAGGCCGCCTAGGCTTATTCCGATGGCGACGGTGAAGGTCGGCAACAAGATCTTCCCGCGATCGCTGCTTTTCGCGCGCGCCCAGGAGTTCGTGACGAAGATGGGCTACGGCATTGACAAATCCGGCTGGTTGATCGCGCGGTTCGCCGCGGGCCAGCGTGTGCCGGTCGAGCTTTTGCCGCGAAAAACCACGGCGGGGCGCCGGTGAAGATCGCCGAGGGCATCCATCGCATCGGCGGAGGCGTCGTCAATTCGTATCTGGTCGAGGAGCGCGGCGAGATCACGATCGTCGACACGGGCGCTCCCGGCCACTGGAGAGAGCTGCAGCAAGAGCTCGCCGCGATGGGCCGCTCCCTCGCGAACGTGCGCGCCGTTGCGTTGACCCACGCGCACGTCGACCACGTCGGTTTTGCCGAGCGGATTCGCCGCGAGCGCTCGGTGCCCGTCAAGGTGCACGAGGCGGACGCGAAGATGGCGCGCGGCGAAGAGCGGCCGCGCAATCAGCGGATGCTCGGTGTGAGCCCGTTCGGGCTTCTCCGTTTCATCGTGTACGCGCTCGCCCACGGGATGCTCCGATCGACGCCGATCTCCGAAGTCGCCACGTTCGGCGACGGTGCCACCCTCGACATTCCCGGCGCGCCGCGCGTGATCCACGTCCCTGGTCATAGCCCCGGCAGCGCCGTGCTACACATTTCCTCGCGGGACGCCTTGTTCGTCGGGGACGCCTTGTGCACGATGAACGTGCTGACTGGGAAGAGGGGTCCGCAGCTCACGCCATTCGGCTCCGACTTTCCTCAAGCGGTCGCGTCGCTCGCGCGCCTCGAGCATGTCGAAGCGGGTCTCGTTCTGCCGGGCCATGGCGAGCCCTGGACGGGTGGCGTCGGCGAAGCGGTCCGCCGCGTGAGGGAGAGCGCGCCGCACTAGCATCCGGGCGCGATGACGGAGGGGCCGACGCGGTGACGCAGCGTTTCAAAACGATCATCGAGCCCTTCCGCATCCACTCGGTCGAGCCGCTGCGCATGACGACCGAGGACGAGCGCGGCGGCAAGATCCGCGACGCTGGATACAACCTCTTCGCGCTCCGCGCCGAGGACGTGCTCATCGATCTCTTGACCGATTCGGGGACCGGCGCCATGTCGCGCGACCAGTGGGCCGCGATCCAGCACGGGGACGAGAGCTACGCGGGATCGCCGTCGTGGTTCCGTTTCCTCGAGGCGGTGCAAGAGCTCTTTCCTTTCCGCCACGTCATCCCGACGCACCAGGGCCGCGCGGCGGAGCGCATTCTCTTCTCGGTCATCGCGGGCCCCGGCAAGGTCATTCCCAACAACACGCACTTCGACACGACGCGCGCGAACATCGAAGCAACAGGGGCGGAAGCGATGGATCTCCTCATTCCGGAGGGGCGCGAGCCGCGAACGATGCACCCGTTCAAAGGGAACATGGACGTCGGCGCGCTCGAGCAGCTCCTCGCCGAACGCGCCGGCGACGTGCCGGTGGTCTTCGTGACCGTCACGAACAACTCCGGCGGTGGGCAGCCGGTCTCCATTGCGAACGTTCGCGCGGTGCGCGCAATCTGTGACCGCTTCCACGTGCCCTTCTTCCTGGACGCCTGCCGCTTCGCCGAGAACGCTTGGTTCATCCGCATGCGCGAGCCTGGCTATGCCGACAAGAGCGTCGCCGACATCGTGCGCGAGATGGTCTCGTACGCCGACGGCATGACCATGAGCGCCAAGAAGGACCCACTCGCGAACATCGGCGGCTGGCTGGCGATGAACGACGACGCGCTCGCCGAGCGCTGCCGCAACATGCTCATTCTCACGGAGGGCTTTCCGACGTACGGCGGCCTCGCAGGCCGCGATCTCGAAGCCATCGCGCAGGGCCTGCACGAGGCAGTCGAGCACGACTACCTGCGATATCGCATCCGCTCGACCGAATACCTCGCGGACGCGCTCGACCGCGCGGGCGTCCCGATCGTGAAGCCAGCCGGCGGCCATGCGGTCTATCTCGACGCCCGCGCGCTCCTGCCGCACGTTCCGCCGCTCCAGTATCCGGGCCAATCGCTCGCGATCGCGCTCTACGAGGCCGGCGGGATCCGCGGCGTCGAGATCGGGACGGTCATGTTCGGGCGCTATCCCGACGGCAGCGAAATGCCCGCCCCGATGGACCTCGTGCGCCTCGCGATCCCGCGGCGCACGTACACGCAGAGCCACATCGACTATGTGATCGAGGTCGTGACCGCAGTTGCGGCGAACGCGCGCGAGCTTCGGGGCTACCGCATCGTCGACGAGCCGCCCCAGCTTCGGCACTTCACGGCGCGCTTCGCGCCCTGTTGATCGCTAAGCGATAAGGCGCTCGAGCGTCCGAAGCTGACGGTCGACCGCTCTGGGGTCGCGGCCATCTGGCGGCAGAATGAACGCTCCCTTGAGCGTGGCGACGATCAGGGCGGCCAGCTCGTCCGGGTTCGCTTCGGTCGCGATCGCCCCCTCCTTCGCGGCGTGGCGCAGCAAGGCCGCGAGCATCGCCTGCCAGGTCTTGTCCACTTCACGCACGATCGCTCCGATAGCTCGATCGCGATGGGCACGCATCGCCAGCTCGCCCATCACGGTGAAGAGCGCGGGCTCCTCGCGCGCCAGCCTGCGAAGACCGGCGAAGTGCGCCCGCAGCTGCTCGCCCGGTGCGCCGGCAGGGGTCAGGGTCGATCGGAATTGCCCCATCGCGTAACCGACGACTCCGCGGATCAGCTTTTCCTTCGTCGGAAAGTAGTAGTGAAGCGTCGCGATGTTCACGCCGACCTTCGCCGCGACGTCGCGCGTGCGCAGACCTTCGAAGCCGCGGTCCGCGAGCAGGTCGTACGCCGCGCGGACGAGCTCCTCTTGCCTTTCCATCAATCAGATGATTGAATAACTGGAGAGACCAGTCAAGGTCCGGGAGGTCAACGTGGCAAAGACACTAGTCGCGACAAGGTCAGGTGGAGCGCCGCAGCGCCCGCGCATTGCGTCGGTCTTCGGAACGTTCACGCCCTTCCTCAACCGTTACATCGTGCGCATCGCCGGCAGCAAGCTCACTCCGATGTGGGCGCTCATCCGGCACCGCGGACGGCGGTCGGGCCGCGAGTATTGGACCCCGGTCACGGCGCGGCCCGTGCGCGGGGGTTTCGCGATCCCGGTGGCGTTCGGAGAAGGCGCCGACTGGTACCGGAATGTCATGGCCAGCGGCGAGGCCGCGATCCGTTGGGGTGGAGCCTGGCACACCGTGATCGAGCCGGCGGCGATCGACCCGGACTCGGCGGCGTTCGCATTCCCGGGGTGGCAGCGCGCACTCTTCCGCGCGCTCGGGATCCGTCGGTTCGTATATCTGAAGGAGAAGTCGTCCTAGTCGAACTGAACTGAGCGCTTGGAGAGTCCGAGGAAATATCCCTCGATAACCGTGTCGGGGATCTCTTTGTCCAAGCTCGCGCCGAGCGAAACGAAGAGCGGCACGAAGTGATCGACGGTCGGGTGCGCGTACCGCACGCCGGGAGCTCGGCCTCGGTAGTCGAGGAGGCTGTCGACGTCGCCCTTCGAGAGCGTCTCGGCGCTCCAGGCATCGAACTCCGAGGACCACGCCGGCGGCGGCGCATCGGTACGGAAGTCACGAAGGAACGGCAGGCCGTGCGTCAGGAAGCCGCTGCCCATGATGAGGACGCCTTCGTCGCGGAGCGGCGCGAGCTTGCGGCCGAGATCGAGCAGCTCCCGCGAGTCCAGGCTCGGCATCGAGATCTGAAGAACAGGAACGTCGGCCTTCGGATACATGACCAGTAAGGGGACGTACGCGCCGTGATCGAGGCCGCGAGTGGGGTCATTGGCAACGGGCGTCCCCTTGCCGACCAGCTCGCGCACGCGCCTCGCGAGATCGGGGGCGCCCGGCGAGGGATACGTCACCTGGTAGTACTTCTCCGGGAAGCCGTAGAAGTCGTAGACCAGCGGCACCGGCTTTGTCGCGCCGATCGTGAGCGGTGCGTTCTCCCAATGCGCTGAGATCACGAGGATCGCCTTCGGCCGAGGGAGATCCTTCGACCAACGCTCCAGCTCCCCCACCCACTTCGCGTCGTCTACGAGCGGCGGAGCGCCGTGGCCCAGATATACCGCAGGCATGCGCTGCGCCGGCGGCGTTGGCGTCGTGTCGGTCACGCTGAACAAACACTCTTGGCGATCGCCCTATTCCTCGCGGCACGAGCGCTGCACGACGGTCGGCCGAACATCGGAGGTTTGCCATGCATCGCCGGCTTTCGACCAAGGAGAAGCGCTTCCTCCAGCGTGCTCGCGTCTCGCGGATCGCATCGGTCGATCGCCGCGGTGCGACGCACGTTGCGCCGCTGTGTCACGCGTTCGATCCAACGCGGCGCACGGCATACGTTGCGACCGATGGACTCACTGCGAAGAACCTTCGCGCACGCCGTCGCGCGGCGATCGAATGCGATGACTACTACGAGGACTGGGACCGGCTTCGGGGCCTCGTCGCGCACGCACGCGCAAAGTTCATCAGAGGAGGCGCAGAGCTCGCCCGCGCCCGCCGGCTGCTCAAGGCAAAGTTCGAGCAATACCGTGACACCGAGATCGAGTCGGTCATCGCGTTGCACGTCGAGAGCGCGACCTCTTGGGGCCTTTAGCGGTCCGCTTCCGTTCACGTTGACGGCGGATCCGCTCTGAAAGCAAGGCTTTCGCGCGCTCGAGCTCGTGACGGCGCGTCGCGGAGAGGCCGCGTCCCGCACGGTTGATGAAGAAGTTGAGCATCCGCATCCCTGACGCCGGCCCCTTTGGCGAGACGCGGCGAGATGCGAGGGAGCGTGCGATGGTCGCGGCGTCCTTGGTGAAAAGGCCCTCGGGTGGGTGCGTGGAGTCGGTCGTCACGGCGGCGCTCCATTTTCGTTTGGCCACGGCCGTGTTGCTGCATCCATCGCGCCAGCGTGGCGCCGATCAGCGCGCGCTTTTGCGCTTGGCTTTCGCTCTCGTCTTCCGCGGCGCGGCCTTCTTGCGCGGCGCGGTCTTCTTTCGCGACCCGGTGCTCTTCTTTGGCGACCCCGTGCTCTTCGTTCGCGATGTCGCCTTGCGATGCAGCCGCTCGGGCAGGTCCTTCCGCCCGGTGGACCGGTTCCACTCCTCGTACTGCTTGTCGGTGATCTGGCCTTCCACGAGGAGATGCGCGAACTTTCTGCGCTGCGCCTTGCTTTTGAACGGCATCGGTAGCCCGTAGCGGATTCGAACCGCTGATCTCAGCCTTGAGAGGGCTGCATCCTAGGCCACTAGACGAACGGGCCGGGAGATAACCATTCTATCTTCGATGACCCGCGCCTACGGCGTGATCTGAGCGCGCCGATCGTCGCGCCGGGCGTCCGGCGCATAGAGCTTCCTCTCCCGCTCGCCCTGCGAAGCGTCAATGCCTACCTCGTCGAGGGCACGTCGTCGTACACGTTGATCGACGCGGGGCTGCACACCGACGAGGCCGAGGCCGTGCTGCGTGGCGCGCTGTCCGAGGCCGGGATCTCCGTCGCCGATGTGCGGCGCGTCTTCGTGACCCACCTACACCCGGACCACATCGGGATGGCGGGAACGCTCCAGCGCGCCGGCGCCGAAATCGTCATGCACGAGCCCGAGATCGCGAACGCGCGGCGGATGTGGTCTTCCGACCACTCTATGGTCGATGAGACCTACCGCTGGTTCGAGCGGCACGGGATGCCGGCGGACGTGGATCAGGGGATGCGCGAGGCCTGGCTTGCGATGGGCCGCCGCGTCGACGCGCTCGAGCGGATCGTCGGAACGGAGCACGGCGAGCTCTTCGAGTTCGACGGTCGTCGCGCGCGAGTGCATTGGACGCCGGGCCACACCGACTATCACGCGGTGCTCGTGGACGAAGGCGAGCGCGTGCTGTTCGCCGGCGACCATGTCCTGCCGCGGATCACGTCGAACGTCGGGCTCTATCCCTTTTCGCGGGACGATCCGCTCGGCGATTTCCTTGATGCCCTGCGAGCGGTGCGCTCGCTGCCGGTGACGCGGGTGCTTCCCGCGCATGGCGATCCATTCGACGACCTCGCGGGCCGCGTGGATCAGATCCTCGCCCATCACGACTCGCGCCTGCAGGCGACGCTCGACGCGGTCGGCGACGCCGAACGGGACGCGTACCGGGTGTGCCGCACGCTCTTCCCTGGGCAGTGAGGGCGTAGGTCCTATTGACACGGAGCGAACAGTTGTTCTAACTGGTCCTGATGCGCAAACGGGACCAACGTCCGTACAACCTCCTCTACTACCAAACCCATCGCCAAGCAGAGCTTGGCAGGGTCCAGAAACGTCAGCGCGACGCCGTTGAGTTCCTGCGTCAGCTTCGCTCCGTGCTGTGCCTGGATTGCGGTCGAGCGTTCCCGCCGTATGTGATGGACTTCGAGCACCGGGATCCGACGACCAAATCGTTCTGGATTCTGCAGCGCGCGGGCACCGTGTCGCGCGAGCGGCTCGATGCTGAACTTGCGAAATGCGACATCGTTTGCGCAAACTGCCACCGCGCTCGGAGCTATCGGCGCGCCATTGAGAATCGGAGGCTGCGAATCCTCAGCGGAAATCCGCCAACGACAGAGAGCCGGCTACGACGTCTACAGACCGAACTGATCCAAAAGCTGCGCGACGTGCCGTGTGCCGATTGCGGTCAGCGGTTTCCGTTCTATTCGATGGACTTCGATCACCGCATCCCGAGTGAAAAGAGCACAGAGGTACCGCGTCTCCTAGGCCGGGTCACGACAGACCGACTGCTCCAGGAGATATCGAAGTGCGATGTTGTCTGTGCGAATTGCCACCGGTTGCGCACGTACTCGTCTAGACTTAGCTCACGCGCGGGCGTGTTGTAGCGGCCGCAAGCGACCCCTCCAAGGTTGAAGTGCGGGTTCGACTCCCGCCGCCCGCTCAGGTCATGTGAAGGGACTCGGCCTACCGGACGATCCGGGCGAGCCCTCGCCAAAGGTCGATTTCTCCAAGACCATGCGACCCGAGGACCAGCGACATCTCGCCGGTGTGATACGCGTCGTGCGTGAGAAGCCGTAAGAGCACCGACTGCCGCGTGTGCATCTGAACCTCGTCGCCGCGGACTCGGCGCGCCTCCTGTTCGAGCGAGTCGACGGTCCACGTCTCGAGGCAGTGCGCGACGATGCTCCACGACGACTCGAGCGCGTGCACGAGCTCGTCCGCGTCGCGCGGATGCCCAAGGTCGTCCTCCCAGCCACTCTCCATGATGTTGAGATCGCCGAACGGTGTTGTCTCCAGACCGGGCTCCTTGAAAACGCCGCAGAGCCAGTGGACTCGCGCGCCGGCGACGTGCGACGCGCTCGCCCATACGGGCCAGTCCGGCGATCCGATCGGAAGCTGCAGCTGTTCGCGCGTCAGGTCGCGGAGCCGCGCGACGAGTCGCTCGTTCTGGAGCTGCCAGCCACGGAACAGCGGCGCGATCGCGGACGCGGTGATCACATCCCAAATAATCGCACCGCGCGTCGGGCGAGGTTGATCAGTCCTCGCCGACGTAGCTCTCGGTCTTCTCCCACCTCACCCGCCCAGCAGGTCCGACCGCGACGGTCACGAACGTCGCCCCGCCGAGCATGCGTTCATCGAAAAGCTTCATCCGCGTCGTCCGCAGTCGGTAGAACCGGTAGGCGTCGTCCCCGCCTTCGTATGACTTGAACCGCGCCGCGTACAACCGCTCGGCATCAAGCGAAGCGCGGCCACGCAGCTCGCGCGCACGGCCGAAGAGCTGAATGCCGCGGTCGAGACCGCCCCAGGTCTGGGTCGAGCGGAACACGGCGATCGCGACTGACGCGTTCGCGTGCACGTTGCGCGAGTGCTGCGCCTGCGGTGCGGACCACCACACGATCTCGAACTCCGGCCCCCACGCGAAGTACGCGGTGTTGATGTGCGCCCGCCCACCCGGCGAGACGGTCGCGATCGCGCACAGCGTCGATGCTTCGAGGAGGCGCCGCGCGAGCGCCGCGAGCCTCGTAGCCGGTGGATGCTTCGCCGCACGACTGATCGGCACGCAGGCGGACTAGATGTAGCGCTCGCAGGCGTAGCACCACGTGAACGAGCCCTCACCGAGGGGCAGGGACTTGATCACGTGGTGATCGGTCTCGAGCGCGTGCGTTCGGTCATGGCCCTTCTGCGATTCGCAGCAGCCAACGTACCCGCAATCGGCGCAGAGGCGCAGGTTATACGTGCTGCCGCAGCCCTCGCAGATCTTCGCGCGCGGCGCCGCGAGGATCTTCGGCTCGTGGGTGCACGTGACCGACCGCGTCTGCACGAACGTCACTGTACGATGCCGCGACGTGATGCGATGGACCGCGCGCGACCTCCGATCGTTCGCTATCGGTCTCGCGTATCTCGCGCCTTCGCTGGTCCTATTCGCCGTGTTCGTCTTCATCCCGCTCGGGCGGACGTTCTACCTTTCTCTTTTCAACACTCGGGTCACGGGACAGATCAGCACCTTCAACGGGATCGATCACTACCTCGACCTCATCACGTCGGCGACGTTCCGCAACGGATTGGTCGCGACCGCACTCTTCGCTCTCTACACCGTTCCGGTCGGGATCGCGCTCGGACTCGTGCTCGCCGTCCTGCTGAATCAGCGCCTGCGCGGGATCAACGTCTTTCGGACCATGATGTCCCCCGCGATCGCGATCATCGCCGTCTCCATCACGACGGTCTGGATCACGCTCGGTACGAACATCATCGTCTTGCTCGCCGGTCTTCAGGGCATCCCCGAGGAGATCTACGAGGCGGCGCGCCTCGACGGGGCTCGCGGCGTCCGGATGTTCACCCGGATCACGGTCCCGATGGTGTCGCCGTCTTTGTTCTTCCTCTTGGTCGTCGACACCGTCGCGGTGCTGCAGGCGTTCACCCAGATCCACCTCCTGACGCGAGGCGGTCCCGTGGACGCGACCCGGACGCTCGTCTACTCGTTCAGTTCCGTTTCGTCGAGCGGCTGGTTCATTACCAGTGAGCGAGGGCGGGAGGCCGACTGCAGTCGGCCGGACGGACGAGCGAGCCGGACGAGCGGAGCGAGTCCAGTGAGTGCCTCGTCTCTAGCTGCCTCGGCCGTCACGATCCAGCGGCAGCGGCGGCCCCTGCCGCTGCGCAGAGCGGGCTCGTACGTGCTGCTGGCGGTCGTCTCGGTCCTCGTCGCGTTCCCGCTCCTTCTGGCGCTCTCGTACTCGTTCATGAGCGAGTCGGAGATCGCGACGTTCCCGCCGCCGGTGCTCCCGCTCCATCCGTCGCTGGACAACTACGAGAAGGTCCTGGCGGCGATACCGATCGGCCGCTACCTCCTGAACAGCTTCGTCGTCTCGAGCGCGGTCGTTATCGGACAGCTCATAACGGCGAGCCTCGCGGCGTATGCCTTCTCGTTCCTCGTCTTCCGCGGACGGCAGCTGCTCTTCTTCGTGTTCCTGAGCACGCTCATGATCCCGTGGGAAGCGACGATCATCCCGAACTACATGACGGTGCGATCGCTCGGTTGGCTCGACACCTACCAGGGCCTTGCGGTCCCGTTCATGGCGACGGCGTTCGGTACGTTCCTGCTCCGCCAGGCGTTCCTTCAGATCCCGCGTGAGATGTGGGACGCGGCGCGGATCGACGGCGCGACCACCTTCCGTTTCCTTCGCGAGGTCGTGATCCCGCTCTCGCGACCGGCCCTGGGCACCGTCGCGATCTACGGCTTCCTCTCGACGTACAACCAGTACTTCTGGCCGCTCCTTATCACGAACGAGACGCTCATGCGCACGACACAGGTCGGGATCGCGCAGCTGCGGTTCGAAGAATCGCTCCGCTGGGGCCTCGTGATGGCGGGTGTCATCATGGTCGCCGTACCGACGCTCGCCCTGCTCGTGCTGGGTCAGCGTCAGCTCATAAGAGGGCTGACCGCGGGGGCGGTCAAGGGATAGACAGAGTGGAGGGAACCATGCGAAAGCTCGCAGTATTCGCACTCGCGTTCTGCGTCGTCGCCGCGGCATGCGGCGGTGCGGCTCCCGGTGGCACCAGCGGGACCGGCACGGGCGACCAGAGCGCCCTTGCGCCGGGCAAAGACGTCAAGCCCGCGGCGAAGATCGTCTGGTGGCATGCGATGTCAGGCATCAACGGCGAAGCGCTCAACAAGATCGTCAACAACTTCAACTCGAGTCAGAGCGCCATCAAGGTCGAGACCGTCTTCCAGGGCTCATACGACGATCTGCTGTCGAAGCTGAACACGGCGCTCGCTTCGAATGCGGCCCCGGCGCTCGTGCAGGTCTACGACATCGGACAGCGCTACATGTACGACAGCGGTCAGGTCGTGCCGATGCAGGCCTTTATCGACCGTGACAAGTTCGACACTTCGGATTTCGAGCCCGCGGTCCTCAACTACTACAAGTACCAGGACAAGCTCCAGAGCATGCCCTTCAACGCGTCGTCGTCGATCTTCTACTACAACAAGGACGCCTTCAAAGAGGTCGGGCTTGATCCCGACAAGCCACCGGTCACCTTCAGCGAGATCACCGACGCCGCAAAGAAGCTCACCAAGAAGGACGCCAGCGGGGCGACGGTGCGCTGGGGGTTCGGCCCGTCGATCTACGGCTGGTTCTGGGAGCAGCTCCTCGCGACATCCGGCGCGCTCTACGCCGACAACGGGAACGGCCGCGACGACCGCGCGACGAAGGTCGTCTACAACAACGCCGCCGGCAAGGCCATCCTCGACTGGTGGAAGGCCGGCATCGACGGTGGGTACTTTTACAACCCCGGCATCGACAACGCAGGCGCGACCACCGCGTTCCAGTCAGGCAAGACCGCGATGTATCTCGAGTCGAGCGCGGCGCTGCGCGGAAACATCAACACCGCCAAGTTCCCGGTCGGCACCGGGATCTTCGCGCGGCCGGACGGCAGGCCGAAGGATGGCGGCAACATCATCGGCGGCGCGTCGCTCTACATCATGAAGAGCCGGCCGGTCGAGGAGCAGCAGGCGGCCTGGGAGTTCGTGAAGTACGCCATGACCCCGCTCGTCCAGGCGACCTGGCAGAACGACACCGGCTACTACGCGATCCGCAAGTCCGCGTACAACGAGGCACCGGCGAAGGAATGGGCTACGAAGTACCCGCAATTCCTCACCGCCGTGAACCAGATCCGCGAATCGCCGCAGAACCGCTTCACCAACGGCGCGGTCCTCGGGGTCATGCCTCAGGCGCGTGCGCGAACACAGAAGATGATCGAATCGGTTCTTCTCGGGCAGGCGACCACGCAGGCGGCGCTCGATGCTGCGGCCGCCGAGGTGAACGATCAGATCGACAAATACAACAAGGCGAACAAATAGTCCGCACGCGGGACGAGACGGTGCGGTCGATCGCCGACCGCACCGTCGACCTTCTGGTCATCGGCGGCGGCATCATCGGCGCGGGGATCGCGCGTGATGCCGCCCTCCGCGGTCTTTCGGTCGCGCTCGTCGAACAGGCTGATTTCGCCTCGGGAACGACCTCGCGACCGACACGGCTGATCCACGGCGGGCTGCGCTACCTCGAGCTCTTCGACTTCGGTCTCGTCCGGAGCGACATGCGCGAGCGCGAGATCCTCTTGCGCATCGCGCCGCATCTCGTCTTCCCGCTTCCTTTCCTGCTCCCGCTGTACCGGCCGAGCCTCGTCTACCAGTTCAAGCTCCGCCTCGGCATGCAGCTCTACGACTGGCTCTCGCTCGACAAGAGCCTGCCCAAACGGAAATACCTCGATCGCGCCGAGACGCTCGCGGCGGAACCGAACCTCAAGCCTGACGGGCTGACCGGCGCGTGGCGCTTCTACGACGCCCAGGTCCCGCTCGTCGAGCGTCTCGTCGTCGAGAACGTCGTCGATGCCGCTGCCCATGGCGCGCTGGTGCTCAATCACGCCCGCGCGACCGGCTATACGCGCGAGGGAGATCGCGTGACAGGCGCCACCATCCGCGACGCGGTCGCGGGTAGCGACGTCACGATCCGAGCGAGATACACGGTCAACGCGACCGGACCCTGGCTCGATGGAACGATCTCGCTGCTGCACCCCGGCACGAAGCCGCTTCTGCGCCTCACCAAGGGGATCCATCTCGTGACGCCGCGCGCCACG
>VBDQ01000022.1 GCA_005889075.1 Chloroflexota bacterium | reverse complement strand
AGTCGATCGCCTCCTGCTCGGTCTTGCCGTGTAGCGCCGCCAGTCCCGCGTCGATCGGTCGGTCGTCTTTCTTCGCCATCTTCGATCTCCCCTTTGCTTTCGTTATGAGGGCACGCCACGCCTTCGTGGAACCGCTTCCTTGACGTATGTCGTGATCTCTTCGAGCGATGCGCCCGGTTGAAAGACGCGCTCCACCCCGACCTTGGCCAGACCGGCCACGTCGGCCTCCGGGATGATCCCACCGCCGAACAGCAGGACGTCGTCCATTCCTTTTTCCTTCATGAGCTCGGCGATCCGCGGAAAGATGTAGTTGTGGGCTCCGGACAGGAGCGATACGCCGATGGCATCGGCATCCTCCTGCAGCGCGGTCTCGACGACCTGTTCCGGCGTTTGATGCACGCCGGTGTAGATCACCTCCATGCCGGCGTCGCGCAGCGCGCGCGCCACGACCTTCACGCCGCGGTCGTGGCCGTCGAGACCGGCCTTCGCCATGACCACGCGGATCGGCCGTTTCAAATGTCGATCCCAAGCTCGGCGAAGTGATCTTCCCAGTGGAGGTAGGTGCACCACGCGACGATGTCGAAGACTTTCTCGTTCGCGATGCGCTCGTCCGAAAGCGCAGCGATCGCCTCGCGCATCCGCCGGGCAGACGTGTCGAGCTCATCGAGCATCGCCTCCGCACCGACGAGGCGATGCGCCTCGACCGCGCGGTCGTTGAACTCCTGGATCGTGCCCGCGTTCCAGTCGGTGAACTCGTTCGCGGCGAGCTCGCGCACGGCTTCCTGCAACCACGCCGCGGCGTGCGCGCAGAGGTCCTTGTAGGTCCAGCCCGCAGGCGTCTTCTCGCCGAGTCCGCCGCGGCCGCGCTCGCGGATCCCGGCGCGGAAGCGCCGCCAGACGTCATCGAACCGCGCGAGGATCGCACGGGCGTCCTTGGGAAGCGCGGCGAGGAGCTCCCGCAGATGCTCCGGGAAGTGGCCGTACGTCTCGCCGCAGATGAGTCGAACGGCCATGAAATGGACGTCCTCGTCAGGCGGCAGCGCCTTGACCGCGTCGACGACCGCGCGGTATGCGGCATCGAGCCGCCGTACGACCTCCTCCTCAGCGCGCGACTCCCCCGCCTCGGCTTCGCGGCGGTTCTCAGCGTCGACGTCGGGCAGAGCCTCGGTACGTCTGCCTTGAAGCCGGACCGGCAGCTCCGGTCCGATCTTCTCGATCCAGTTCGCGACGTGGCCGAGCATCCCTTTGTACGTCCAACCTGAGGACGTTCTGCCTGAGAGAGGAATGAGCCCGACGCGGCCCACGGCATTCCGGAATGGACGCCAGCCCTCGCGCATCTTCGCCAGCAGCTCGCCTGGCTTTCGCGGCACGGCGGCAAAGAGCTCTTCGTGATGCTCGGCGTAGTGCCCGTAGCTGTTGCCGGCGACGACGGTGATCACCCAGTCGTCGTTGGCGTGGAGCTGTCCGGGCGTGAGCTTCTCGACCTCGGCCACGAGGGCACGGTGTGCCTCGTCGAGCTCGCGCAGGACGTCGCCGCCATCGCGGCTCCGCGTTCGCTCGACGACCGCCGCATTGAAGGGGTCGGTGTCGTCGACGCCCGCCATCCCTTCGCCGCTTTCGCGGAAGACCGCGAGCCGCGTTGCGGTGCGCTCCTCCCACGCGGCCGCGTGCGCCGCGAGATCCTTGTACGTCCACCCTGTCGACGTCGTCTGCTCGAGCGCCGCGAGGCCGAGCGAAAGCAGACCGAGACGGAACGGCAGCCAGTTCGTCTGTATGAGACGGACGAGGTCCGCGGCGTCGCGAACGGCCGCACCTATGTCGGCGAAGTGATCGGGATAGTGGTTCGTCGTGTTCCACTCGACGACGTCGAACGCGAGCGGTGGCGCGTCATCCGATAGCTGGCGAACGGTCTCGAGAACGCGCTCGTGCGCCGCGGACCAGCGCGCGAAGAGCTCGTCGGTGCTCTTACCCCGCGACTCGGCGGCGACCCGAGCGTTGAACGAGTCGATCTCGTCGTAGAGCTTCGGATCCTCGCCCCGGGACAGCACACCAGCGACACGCGGGGGCACGGTCTCCTCCCACGCCGCGAGATGCAGCAGGTTCTCGTTCAACGACCACCCGGTCGAGAGCTTCTCGCCGAAGCGCTCGCGCGGAAGGGCCTCGAGGGAAGAGCGCAGAGCGCGATAGCCCTGCGCGATCCGGCGAAGCAGCGCCTCTTTAGAAGTACCCGGGGTCGTGGTAGACGCCATACACATCCTTCAGCACCGCCACCTGCTCGCCGACGCTCGCGTAGGCGCGCGCACACTCGAGGAAGCGCGGCATGAGCTCGTCGCCAGTCTTCGCTGCCTCGCGCAGCTCGTCGAGCGCGCGCTTCCAACGCGCCTTGTCCCTGGTGCGCCGCGTCTCGGCGAGGCGTTCGACCTGCTTTCGCTCGACCTCCGGATCGATCGCGAGCGTCGGGATCGGTGGCTCCCGTTCGGTGGCGTACTTGTTGATGCCCACGATCACCTTTTCGCCTTCGTCGACCTGCTGCTGGAAGTGGAAGGCCGATTCGATGATCTCGCGCTGCGGGTAGCCGCGCTCGACCGCCTCGACCATGCCGCCGAACTTCTCGATCTCGGCGAGGTAGCGCGCGAAGCCTTCCTCCATCCGCTGGGTGAGGTGCTCGAGGTAATAGCTGCCTGCGAGCGGATCGATGGTGTCCGCGACGCCCGATTCGTGGGCGATCACCTGCTGCGTGCGTAGCGCCAGCGTGACGGCTTCCTTCGTCGGGAGCGCGTACGTCTCGTCGAGCGAGTTGGTGTGGAGCGATTGCGTCCCGCCGAGGACCGCGGCGAGCGCCTGCAGCGTCACCCGTACGACGTTGTTGTACGGCTGCTGCGCCGTGAGCGAGACGCCGGCGGTCTGCGCGTGCGTCCGGAGCAAAAGGGTACGCTCGTTGCGCGGGTGATAACGCCGCTCGATCTCGCGGGCCCAGATCCGGCGCGCGGCGCGGAACTTGGCGATCTCCTCGAAGAAATCGCTGTGGACGTCGAAGAAGAACGAGAGATGCGGGACGAAATCGTCCACGTCGAGACCGGCTTCGACTCCCCACTTCACGTACTCGAGCCCGTCGATGAGCGTGAACGCGAGCTCCTGCAGCGCGGTCGCGCCAGCCTCGCGGATGTGATAGCCGGAGATCGAGATCGTGTTCCAGCGCGGAACCTCGCGCGACCCGTAGCGGAACGTGTCGACGACGACCGCCATCGCCGGCTTCACCGGCACGATCCATTCGCGCTGCGCGATGTACTCCTTGAGGCAGTCGTTCTGGATCGTGCCCCCGAGCCGGTCAAGTGGGATGCCCCGCTTCTCGGCGTTGGCGAGGTACATCGCCCAGACGATCGACGCGGGCCCGTTGATCGTCATCGAGGTCGTGACCTGATCCAGGGGGATACGGTCGAAGAGGATCTCCATGTCGCGCAGCGAGTCGACGGCGACGCCCTCCCGGCCGACCTCGCCGCGCGAGAGTGGATCGTCCGAGTCGCGGCCCATGAGCGTCGGCATGTCGAAGGCGACCGAAAGTCCGGTCACGCCTTGCGTCATCAGGTAATGGAACCGCTCGTTCGAATCCTCCGCCGAGCCGAATCCCGCGAACTGCCGCATCGTCCAGAGGCGCCCGCGGTGCATCGAGGGCTGGACGCCGCGGGTGTACGGGAATTCGCCCGGGAAACCGAGATCGCGGTCGGGATCGAATCCCTCGAGGTCGTCCGCGGTGTAGAGCGGATCGACCGGATCGTCCGAGAGCGTCGAGAAGCGCGACTTTCGCTCGGGGCGCCGCTTCACCGCGGGGCCGTATACCTCGTCGAGCCAGCGTTGCTTCGCGGTCTTGGTCTTTTGAATCGTCATGCGGCCAGCAGCGAGCGCGCGATCACCAGACGCTGGATCTCGCTCGTCCCTTCGTAGATCGTCGTCGCTCGGCCGTCACGCGCGTAACGCTCGACCGCGTAATCGCGCATGTAGCCGTTGCCGCCGAGTGTCTGCACCGCGGCGTGCGTCGCCTTCTGCGCCATCTCGCTCGCGAAGAGCTTGGCCATCGACGCTTGACGTGTGAACGGCCGGCCACGGTCCTTGAGCCACGCCGCGCGAAGCGCGAGCATCCGCGCGGCCGCGAGGCGCGCCTCGAGCTCGGCCAGCGGGAAGCGCACGCCGTCGAACTCGCCGATGGCGCGCCCGAACTGCTTGCGGTCCCTCGCGTACGCGCGCGCGACCGACAGCGCGGCTCGGGCGATGCCCACGGCCTGCGCGGCGATGCCGATCCGCCCTCCGTCGAGGCCGGCAAGCGCCATCGCGAATCCCTTGCCCTCTTCGCCGAGCACCGCGCCGGCGCCGACGCGCGCGCCGTCGAGCACGAGGGCGCTCGTGTCCGAGGCATGCAGCCCGAGCTTGCGCTCGTGCGGACCGACCGATACGCCCTGCGCGTCGAGCGGGACGACGAACGCCGTGATGCCAGCGTGGGCAGGGGAAGGGGCCCCTGGGCGCGAAGCGACGACTCGGTCTGCCTCGCCGACGCGCGCGAACACGATCGCGAACGGCGCGTAGCGCGCGTTGGTGATGAACTGCTTCCGGCCGTCGATGCGCCAGCCTTCGCCGTCCCGACGGGCCGTCGTGCGGAGCGCTGCGGCGTCGCTGCCCGATGTCGGCTCGGTCAGCGCGAATGCGCCGAGGCCGATCCCGTCCAGGAGGCGCGGCAGCAGCTGCGCTCGCTGCTCGGCTGTTCCGTGGCGCACGATCGTCCCCGCGACGATGCCGCTGTTGACCGCGACGCCGACCGAGAGCGACGGCCAGGCCGCGGCAAGCTCCTCGAGCACGAGGGCGAACGCCACGCTGGATGCGCCGAGGCCGCCATCGCGTTCGGGGATCGTCATGCCCAGGACCCCGAGTCGGCCGAGATCGGCGATGACCCCGCGCGGGATCGCGCCCGCCTTTTCGGCTTCCGCGATCACTGGCGTGAGCCCTCGGGCCCAGTCCGCGACCGCGTCCGCGAGATCGCGCTCGGTCCCAGCGGCGAAGGGCCTCACGATGACCGAGCCTTCCTCACTGCCTCGGTGAAAGCGGGCACGAACTCGAAGACGTCGGCGACGACCCCGTAATCCGCGACCTTGAAGATGTCGGCATCAGGATCTTTGTTCACCGCGACGATGACCTTGCTCGACGTCATCCCGGCAAGATGCTGGATGGCGCCCGAGATGCCGAGCGCGACATAGAGGTCGGGAGTCACCGTCTTGCCGGTCTGCCCGACCTGCTCCTCATTCGGCCGCCAGCCCGCGTCGGTGACCGCGCGCGATGCGCCGACCGCGCCGCCCAGCGCGTCTGCCAGGTCTTCCACCAAATGCCAGTTCTCGGGACCCTTGAGTCCCCGCCCGCCAGAAACGATCACGCGTGCCTCCGCCAGGGACACACGCTTGCCGCTCGATGCGACCGGCGC
The DNA here is from genome assembly GCA_005889075.1 of Chloroflexota bacterium. GTDB lineage: Bacteria > Chloroflexota > Limnocylindria > P2-11E > P2-11E > 3-1-20CM-2-70-9. Next base: position 27,680 of record VBDQ01000022.1, on the reverse strand, counting down.
GAACTTCACAAACTCGAGCTTTTCCGCGGACGTGTCGGCCTCGAGCTTCACGACATCCGGCGATGCGGCGCTCTCGGCGAGCGGGATGGCCCCTGGCCGCACCGTGATTACCGCCGGCATTTGGACGCGCACCTTGGCGCGCACCTTTCCGGCATACATCGGCCGCCCGACCTCGAGTGTGTTGCCCGATACGGCGAGCGCGGTGACGTCGGCGGCGTACGCACGGCCCAGGCGTGCCGCGAGACGAGCGCCCAGATCGCGGCCGTTGAGGGTCGCGCCAAGCATCACGAGATCGGGCTTCTCCGCCTCGACCTTCTTCGCAAGAGCACTCACGAACGGAAGCGGGGAATATCGGTCGCCCGCGATCTCGAGGATCGTCGCCTCGCCGAGCGCCTTCGCCTTCGCGGCGAGCTCGAGGCTCACGCGCCGCAGACCGCCATCCCTACGCTCCGCGACGACGAGGATCTTCACAGGACCTTCGCCTCGTCTCGCAGCAAGGTCGCGAGCTGCTGAGCGGTCTGCTTGGCGTCGCCGTCCTTCAGGATCTTGCCGGCGCCGCGCGCTGGTGGCGGCTCCATCGCGACGATCTCCAGCGCAGGAGCGGACGAATCGACGTTTAGCGACGCGAAAGCGCGCTCGGGGATCTCCTTCTTCTTCGCCTTCATGATCCCGGGCAGGCTCGGATAGCGCGGCTCCTTCTCGCTCTTGTGCACGGTCGCGAGCGCGGGAAGCTTGGCCTTCCAGACTTCGTGCCCGCCTTCGACCTCACGCCAGAGCTCGGCGGCACCGTCGGCAGGGACGATCTTTGTGATCGTCGCGACGTGCGCCCAACCGAGGACCTCCGCGAGCGCAGGACCGATGAAGCCCTGGTCGTCGTCCGATGCCTGCTTGCCGCACAGCACGAGATCAGGCTTCGCTTCTTCGACGACCTTGGCGAGGGCACGCGCCACCGCGAGCGGCGCGGCCGTCTCCTCCGCGACGACGAGCGAGGCTTCGTCGCAGCCCATCGCCAGCGCCTGGCGCAGCGCATCGCGTGACCGCGCCGGACCGACGGTGACGACGGCGACGACTGTCGAGGCATCGGCGTCCTTCCGCTCGAGCGCCATCTCGATCGCATACTCGTCGTACGGCGAGATCGACCAGGTGACGCCCTCGGTCTTGATCGACTTGCCGTCGGCCGCGACCGAAACACGCACCGTCGAGTCGGGCACCTGCTTGAGCGGGATAAGGATCTTCACGACCGATTGCCGTCCTTCAGGTCCACTAGCTCTCGAGCCTCCCCGCGACGAGCTCCAGAACGTCCACCGGGCGGATCTGCTCCTGCACGCCCTTTGCCCCGACGCCCTCCTCGAGCATGATCAAACAAAACGGGCAGCCGCTCGCGACCTTGGTGGCACCGCTATTCGTTGCGAGAAGCTGGTCGATCCGACGGTGATTCACGCGCTGCCCGACCTTCTCCTCCATCCACATCCGTCCACCGCCGGCCCCGCAGCAGAATCCGCGCTCGCGGTGGTACGGCTCGATCTCCACGCGCTGCACGCCGGGCACCGCGTCGAGCACGGCGCGCGGCGCGTCGTAGACCCCGTTGTGCCGCCCGAGGTAGCAGGGATCGTGGTACGCGACGGCCTCGGCCATCCCGCGGCCGACCTTGAGCTTGCCCTCCGCGATGAGCCTGTCGACGAGCTGCAGCGCATGGACGACCTCGTACGAGCCGCCCAGCTGCGGGTACTCGTTGGCGATGGTGTTGAAACAGTGAGGGCAGCTCGCGATGACCTTGCGGACGCCGTACTTCTTGAATGTCTCGATGTTCTGCTGCGCCTGTACTTGCCAGAGGTATTCATTCCCGATACGCCGAGCCGGATCGCCGTTGCAAGTCTCCTCCGTGCCGAGGATCGCGAACGAGACGCCGGCCGCACGCAGGACCTGCACGAGCGCGCGCGCGACCTTCTGGTTGCGCCGGTCGACGGACGCCGCGCAGCCGACGAAGTACAGCCATTCGGCGTCGGGCTTCTCCGTGTACGTCGGCACGCCGAGCTCCTTCGCCCAATCGCCCCTTGTTTCTCGAGGCTCGCCCCAGGGATTGCCGGCGCGCTCGATGTTCGTCATCGCGCGCTGCGCCTCGGGCGGCGCCGCGCCTTCCATGAGCGCGAGGTAGCGGCGCATATCGACGATCTTGTCGATGTGCTCGATCGTCACCGGACACGCCTCGACGCATGCCGCGCAGGTCGTGCAGGCCCAGAGCTCTTCCGGCTTCGTCTCGGTGAAATGCGCGGGCGAGGGGATCTCGCCCTTGGCCTCGGCGAGGAGCTTGGGGCCGTCGCGCAGCAGCTGGTCGCGGACGTCGAGAACGATGCGCTGCGGATCGAGCGGCTTGCCGGTCGCGAGCGCGGGGCAGTTGTCAGAGCAGCGGCCGCATTCCGTGCAGGTGTAGCCATCGAGCAGCTGCTTCCAGCTCAGGTCCCGGAGCGAGGCCGCGCCGAAGGTCTCCTGGTTCTCGATGTCCTCGATGAGCGACAGCTGGCCGCGCGGGGTCTGCTTGCGGAAGAAGACGTTCGGCAGCGTGGTGACGATGTGGAGGTGCTTCGACTGCGGCAGGTACGCTGCGAACGCCAGCACGGTTACGACGTGCGTCCACCACGCGACCGGGAACACGATGCCGGCAGCGTCGTGCGAAAAGATCGACCCGAGGAGCGCGCCCGCGATCGGCGGCGCGGTGTAGCCCTTCTCGAGAAGGCCGGCCGACTTGCCGGCTCCCTCGAACACGAGGAGCGTCACCATGAGGAGTCCGATCAGACCGAGGATCACGTATCCGTCGCGCGCGACATGCATACGAGGCGGCGGGAAGTACGCGCGACGGGCCGCCGCGACCGCGATCGACGCGAGGACCAGCACGGCGAAGATGTCGATCGTCCACGCGAAGAGCGCGCTGCCGATCCCGGGGACGTGGAAGCCGACGATCCCGTCGATGAGGAGATCGATCGTCCCGATCGTGATGATGAGGAAGCCCCAGAAGATGAAGGCGTGCGCGATACCGCGCACGTAGTACGGGCGCTTCAGCAGCTTGCGCTGTCCGAGATACACGACGAGCTCGTCGCGCAGACGCCGCCACGGATGGTCGATGCGCGCCTCGTCGCGGCCGAGGCGCATGTAGCGATAGAGACGCCAGGCTCGCCAGAAGAACGCGCCGAACCCGAGGATCGCGAGCGCCAGGAGGATCGCGCCTCCCGGGACGAACGGTCCTGTCGGCGCGGTCATTCCTTGAGGATCTCTTCGGCGATGACGAGCTTCATGATCTCGCTCGTGCCTTCGTAGATCTCGGTGATCTTCGCGTCGCGGTAGTGGCGCTCGGCGGGAAAGTCCTTGAGATATCCGTAGCCGCCGAAGATCTGGACGCAGTCACGCGCCGCGCGTACCGCAACGTCGCTGGCGAACAGCTTCGCTTCGGCGGCAGCGAGGATGTGATCCTCGCCGGCGTCCTTCGCCGCCGCGGCCCGCCAGGTGAGAAGGCGCGCCGCATCGATCTCGGTAGCCATATCCGCGAGCATCCACTGGATCGCCTGGAAGTCCGCGATCCGCTTGCCGAAGGCTTCGCGCTGCTTCGCGTATGCGAGCGAATCCTCGAGGCACGCGCGCGCGATGCCGACGGCCTGCGCGGCGATCGAGATGCGCCCACCGTCGAGCGTCGACAGTGCGATGCGAAGACCCTCCCCGACCTCTCCAAGCAGGTTCGCAGCGGGCACGCGGCAATCTTGGAAGACGAGCTGTGCGGTATCCGAGCCGCGGATCCCGAGCTTTTTCTCGAGCTTCCCGACGCTGAACCCCGGCGTCTTCGTCTCCACGATGAACGCGGCGATGCCCTTGTGCCTCTCGGTCGGATCAGTTTGCGCGAAGACGATCGCCACATCAGCGATCGATCCGTTGGTGATGAAGTTCTTGGTGCCATTGAGGATCCACGAGTCACCCTGACGCGTCGCGCCCGTGCGCATCGCTGCCGCATCGCTGCCTGACGCCGGCTCCGAGAGCGCGAAGCAGCCGATGCGCTCGCCGCTCGCAAGGGCTGGCAGATAGCGCGCCTTCTGCTCGTCCGAGCCGTGATGGAGGATCGGATCGACCGCGAGCGAGACGTGCGAGCAGAGCGCGACGCCGGTCGACGCGCAGGCCCGGTTGATCTCTTCGACGATGAGCGTGTACGAGAGGACATCGAGACCGGCGCCGCCGTATTGCTCAGGGACATACGCACCCATGAATCCGAGCGCCCCCATCTCGGCGATGAGCTCGCGGGGGATCTTGGCTTGCTCGTCGATCTCGGCCGCGCGGGGGAGGACCTTCTCCGCGGCGAAGTCGTGCGCCGTCTTGCGCGCGAGCTCCTGCTCTTCGGTGAGCGTAAGGTCGAATCCGGTCTCGATCGCGGTCATCGCCACTGGCGAACTCCGAACACTCGTCCGTCGGGATCGCGAGCCAGAAAATATCCGTCGCGCAGGTCTCCGATCGTCGCGCCGCGCGTTCGGGCACGCTCGAAGGTGCCCGCGAGATCGGACACGTGGAACCAGGGAACGAAGCCTTCGCCCTCGGACCCATCTTCGCGGTCGTGGACCGTGAGCTGCGCGCCGCCGTCCTGCTCGAACCAGACCGAATCCTCGTGGGCCGGTCCGCGCGTGAGGCCGAGGACGTCCTCGAAGAAGCGCGCGACCTCCTCGCGCTTCTTGCTGAAGGCGAACACGTTGGTCAACGCCGTGGCCGGCATCTATGAGAGCTCCACTGCCAGAGCGACAGCTTCGCCGCCGCCGAGGCACAAGGACGCAACACCGCGGCGCTTTCCGCGCGCTCGCAAGGCGTAGAGCAAGGTCACGAGGAGTCGCGCGCCTGAGGCGCCGATCGGATGGCCGAGCGCGACCGCGCCCCCGTTGACGTTGAACTTCTCCTCTGGGATGTCGAGCTCGCGCCGTACGCACTCGATGCCGCTGAAGGCCTCGTTGACCTCGAAGAGATCGACGTCCGCGAGCCGCCAACCGGCTCTTTGGAGGCAGCGCTCGATCGCGCCCTTCGGCGCCGCCAGGAAACGCTCCGGCTCGTGCGCGAACTGCCCCTGCGCGACGATGCGCGCGAGCGGCGTGGCCCGAAGCTCGTGAGCGCGCTCCTCGGACGCAACGACGACCGCGGCGCCGCCGTCATTCAGTTTCGATGCGTTGCCCGCGGTGATCGTGCCGCGGGCCTTGAACGCGGGTTGTAATTTCGCAAGCGACTCGAGGCTCGTCTCCCGCGGGGTCTCGTCCTTGCTCACCACCGTGACCGCGCCCTTGCGGCCCGGAACCTCGACTGGGACCACCTCCGCGTCGAACGCGCCGTCGCGCTGCGCGCGGAGCGCCTTCTCGTACGACCCGAGCGCGAAGCGGTCCTGATCCTCGCGCGACAAGCCGCACTGCTGTGCCACGAGCTCGCCGCCAAGGCCCATGTGCCCGTGGCCATATGCGTCCATGAGCCCATCGGTGAGATTCGCGTCCTCCATCGAGTGCTCGCCGAGGACCAGACCGGTGCGCACGCCGCGCACGAGGTAGGGCGCGTTCGACATCGACTCCATGCCACCCGCGACCACGACTCGCGCCTCGCCCGCGGCGATCTGCGTCGCCGCGAGCATCACCGCCTTGAGTCCGGACCCGCAGACCTTGTTCACCGTGGTGCACGGGACGCTGTTCGGGATGCCGGCGCCGAGCGACGCTTGGCGCGCGGGCGCCTGGCCGACGCCGGCCTGGACCACGTTACCCATGAAGACCTCGTCGACGTCGTCGGGCCGCACACCGGCACGCTCGAGCGCGCAACGGATGGCGATCGCGCCGAGCTTCGGCGCGGGCACCGGCGCGAGACCGCCGAGGAACGCGCCGATCGGCGTGCGCGAGGCGCCGAGGATCACCGAGGTCATTTGGACTCCGCCAGACGTCTCATCACGTGTGTGCGATACGAGCGGATCTCGTCGCGCAGCGCGGTGAGCTCGGCGAGGCGCTCGCTCACCGTGGTGAGGTGCGCATCGAGGAGCTCGACGAGGCGCGGCAGGACTTTCGCGTTGGTGCGATGCCGGCCGTAGAGGGTCTCGAGCTCCTGCATCTCGGCGAGCGTGAGACCGAGCACCTTGAGCTTCTGGATGAACTTGAGCCGGCGGACGTCGTCGTCGGTGTAGACGCGCTGGCCGCCATCGAGCCGCTTCACCGACTCGAGGAGACCGCGCTCTTCGTAGTAGCGGATCGTGCGCTCGGTCAGGCCGACCTTCGCCGAAAGCTCCCCGATCCGATAGGTCCCCGGCGCCGCCGTCGCCATGACCGCCAGTTTACGTCAACTGGCAGCTAGAAGTGGCGGCGGATCGCCCGGCGACGTCGTCGAGCCGGCTCCTGGGCGCTAGGTCTCGGTAGCGCTGGATCGTTCAACTGGCCAGCTCGCGCAGGGCGATGGCGAGCGCCTCGGCGCCAACCGCCGCGTCGTCGATCGACGCGAATTCGCGCGGCGTGTGCGAGCCGCCGGTGGACCGCACGAACAGCATGCCGGTCGGCACGCCGGCGAGAGCCGGATTCTGCGCGTCGTGGCCCGCGCCGCTGGTGAGCTCGGGCGCGTCCACGCCGACGCTCTTCGCCGCTCGCTTGAGCACGCCGCGGATCCGTTCATCGAGCGTCGTTGCCGACACTCGCGCGAGCTCGTCGATCGACGCGCTCACCCCTCGCGCGTGCGTGACGCGCTCGACCGCGGCAAGCGTGTCATGTACCAGTGAGTCAAGTCCATGCGCCGTGCGGAGATCGAGCGAGAAGACGCACTCGCCCGGAACGACGTTCTTAGCGCCGGGCCGCACCGCGATCTCGCCCACGGTACCGACGGCATCGGCTCGTGACCGCGCGATCCGTTCGACCTCGAGCACGATCTCGGCCGCGGCCGCGAGCGCATCGGCGCGGGCGGTCATGACGGTGGCCCCGGCGTGGTCGGCGCGCCCGCGCACCGTCACGCGCGCGTGGTAGATGCCGACGATCGCGTCGACCACCCCTAGCGCGAGCCCAGCCTGGTCGAGCCGCGGGCCTTGCTCGATGTGCAGCTCGCAGTACGCCACGAATTCCTTGGGTCCACGCCGCGCAAGCGCCGGGTCCCCGTGCTCGCCGAGCGCCCGAAGGGCGTCGGCGATGGAGGTGCCCGCCCTGTCGTGACGCTCGGCGACGTTCGCGGCGAGCCGCCCGAAAGCGGCGGTCGATCCAAAGAGGCCCACGCCGAAACGCGCGCCCTCCTCGTCCGCCCAGGCCACGACCTCGATCGGACGACGGAGCTCGCTCTTCGCATCGAGCAACGACTCCACTGCCTCGACCGCGCAGAGCACGCCGAGCGCGCCATCAAACCTGCCGCCTTCGGGGACCGAGTCCAGGTGGGAGCCGACGACGATCGGGAGGCTCTGCCCCCCGGCCCCCGGCGGTTCAAAACGCGCCCAGAGGTTCGCGGCCGGATCGCGATGTACGCGCGCCCCGCGCGCCGCAAGCCATCCGCCGACGAGATCGCGCGCGCGCTGCTCCTCGCTCGAAAGGCCGAGACGTGTGACCGACGTTCCGGTGCCGCCGATCCGGGCGAGCTCGCCCATCCTGCGCTCGAGCCGCGCTCGATCGATCACCGGACGTGCTCCGCGAGCTCGTCGGGTCCGAACGTCAGCGTCGCGAACACCTCACGCTCCACGGCCTTCGCCAGCGGAACCGCGCGCTCGATCTCCGCGGCATAGCGCGGGTGGCGGCGTGCCGTGTCCTTCGCGCGCTCGTCGAGTGACTCGACCTCCTGGCCACCGCGGCGGTCCGCGACGTAGACCAGCTTCTCCGCATCGGTCCGCGGCGCGAGCGCGGGGTCGAGAACGCAGTAGATCGCGTGCCGCCGCGCGAGCTCGCCGCACTCGGGCAGGCCCTCGGCGGAAAGGATCAAGGCGCCGAGGATCGTGTGATCCCGAGGGTCGCCCGCGACCAGTGGGCTCCGGCCGATGTCGTGTAGGTACGCGGCAAGCACGATGAGATCGCGTTCGATCGGCGGAGCGCCGTGCCGGCGCGCCGCCACGAGCGCCGCGGCGATGCGACCCACCAGGCGGCTGTGCGTCGCGAGCCAGTCCGGGTAGCGATAGCGCGCGAAGAACACCTCGGCTTTGGTGGATAAGTCTGTCAATCCGCTATTGACACGAAACGTCTGTCCGACGACGATCGCGCGCACGGGGGAGCGGATGGTCGAGCAGTCGACGAGTTCGGATGACCGCATCATCGCGCACCTCCAATTCGCACGAGCCGTCGCGTCGCGCTCGATCGATCCGCGGTGCCGGGGCGCGGACAGAGAGGACCTCATCGCCTGGGGGCTCGTCGGTCTGGTTCAGGCGGCGCAGCGCTACCGAGGCGATCGCGGCGCCTCCTTTGGCGCGTACGCGGCGCGGCGCGTTCGCGGTCAGGTCCTGGACGCCTTGCGCGACCGCGATCCGCTGACCCGCTCGGCGCGACGGGCGTTCCGCTCGGCGCAGCGAAGCAACGACGGTCTCCCACCGCCCTACGTCGAGGTTTCGCTCGATCGGGTCGGCGATCTGCCCGAATCGCGCAAGCTCGCCGATCGCCAGGACGAGCGGTGGGAGGTGGTCGCGCGCGCGTTGCGCGACCTAGCCCCCCTCGAGCGGCGCGTGCTGGTGCTGTCGTATGGCCGCGGGCTGACCCTCCGCGAGATCGGCGGCGAGATCGGACTCTCGGAGTCGGGCGTATGCCGACTTCGTGCCCGCGCGCTCGATCGCGTTCGGGCGCTTTGTGATGCCGGCGGCAGCTAGAGTGCGGGCATGTCCGATCTGCGACGAGCGCGTTTTGCGCGGCTCGTCCGCAACGCGCTCGCGGAGCTTCCCGAGGAGTTCCGCGAGAAGATCCGCAACCTCGAGATCGTCATCGAGGACGAGCCGAGCACAGAGCAACTTGGGGGGTCTGAGGGGGGCTCGCCCCCCTCAACTCTGCTCGGTCTTTACGAGGGCGTGCCCCTCACGTCCCGCGGCGCGCAGGAACCGTATCTCCCCGACCGCATCTGCATCTTTCGTCGTCCGATCGAGCGGATGAGCGTGTCACCGCGGCGGCAGGCCGCGATCGTTCGTGACACCGTGGTCCATGAGATCGCCCACCACTTCGGGATCAGCGATCGCCGGCTCCACGAGCTCGGGCTAGGTGACGCCGATTAAACCGCGCGCGGGCCGCGGCCACACCGCCGACGTGTTCGCTTCAGCGGCGCACGGCCATCCTGAACTTTTCTGTCGCTCTTACGGGTCCCTCAGCGTCCTCGAAGATGGCTGAACCGGCGACGATCACCGTGGCGCCTGCGGCCACAACTCGCGCGGCGTTGTCAAGCTTGATCCCTCCGTCGACCTCGAGGTCGGCCCGGAGTCGGCGTGCGTCGAGCGCGGCGCGGACCGCTGCGACTTTCGCGAGCGAGGATTCGATGAAAGCCTGGCCGCCGAAACCGGGATGCACGCTCATGACGAGGGCGAGGTCGACTTCGTCGAGGTGCGGGAGGACCGACTCGACCGGTGTCTCCGGGTTCAGCGTGATCCCGGGCCGCGCACCCGCCGTGCGGATCGCGCGAAGCGTGCCGGGGACATCACGGGTGGCTTCGACATGGATGGTGAGGTAGGCAGCACCCGCCTCGGCGTACCTGGCGACCCAATCCTCAGGTCGCTCGATCATCAGGTGGACGTCCAGAGGGAGGCTGGTGGCCTTACGGAGGTCGTCGACCATCTTCGGCCCGAATGTCAGATTCGGCACGAAGTGGCCGTCCATCACATCGACGTGTACCCAGTCGGCGCCGGCGCGCTCGATCGCGGCTACGGCGTCGCCGAGACGAGCGAAATCCGCCGAAAGGATGGACGGAGCGAGCTTCGGGCTGGCATCATGACCCACGGGAGGGCGCTCAATGTACCGTCCGCAGAACCTCCGCATCCCTGGTCCCACGTTCGTTCCGCAGGCGGTCCTCGCCGCTTCGGCGCGGCCGCTGATCAACCACCGCGGACCTGAATTCGCTGCCCTGCTGGCGGCCCTGACGCGCGCGCTCCAAGACTTCCTCCGCACCGAACATGACGTCCTGCTTCTCACCGCGTCGGGGTCCGGCGGCATGGAGGCCGCGATCGCGAACACGCTCTCGTCTGGCGACAAGGCGCTCGTCTTCAGCTGCGGAGCGTTCGGCGAGCGCTTCGCAGCGATCGCGAAGTCATACGGCGTCGACGCGCGTCGGGTTGACGTGCCGTACGGCCGCGCGGTCGATCCCGAGCTCGTTCGCGACGAGCTCGCCAAGGAGAAGGGCAAAGAAGGCGCGAAGGCGGTCCTCGTCACGCACAACGAGACATCGACCGGCGTGCTCAATCCGGTGAAGGACATCGCCACGGTCGTCCGCGATTCGGGCAAGCTCTTCCTCGTCGACAGCGTTTCGGGCGCGGGCTGCTCGGAGCTCGAGATCGACGAATGGGGCATCGATGTGTGCATCACGGCATCCCAGAAGGCGTGGGGCGCGCCGCCCGGCGCCGCGATGGTGACGATGAGCCCGCGCGCGTGGAAGGCATACGAGAAATCGAATCTTCCGAAGTCCTACTTCGATCTCGCCGCGTACAAGGCCGCGCTGGAGAAGGCGCAAACGCCGGCGACGCCCGCGGTGACCGTCTTCATCGCGCTTCAGGAATCGCTGCGGCTCATGGCCGAGGAGGGGCTCGAGGCGATCATCCGCCGGCACCAAAACCTCGCGCGCGCGACGCGCCGCGGGCTCCAGGCCGTGAACCTCCAGCTGTTTGCCGACGAGCGGCACGCCTCTCCCGCGGTGACCGCGTTCCGGCCGCCCGCTCGTGTGGACGCGCGAAATCTCATCCGGATCCTGCGCGACGATCACGACACGATCGTCGCGGGTGGCCAGGGCAAGATGGAGGGACAGCTCGTCCGCGTCGCGCACCTCGGGTTCGTGACGCTGCAGGACATCGTCAGCTTCTTCAGCGCGCTCGAGCTCACCCTGCGCGATCTCAACCAGCCGGTCGAGCCGGGCGTCGCGATCAGCGCCACGCTGCGCGCGTACGCCGAGGGCGCATCTCCGCCGGCGGCACGGCCCGCCGCACGCGCCGCGGCGCGGCCGCCGGCCGACGCGGTCGCCACTCGTCGCTAGACAGCGCAGCATCGTCCACGTCGCGGACCCTCTCGCCGAAGAGGGTCTCGCGTTGCTCCGCGCGCGCTGTGAGGTCCGGCAGACCACCGGCCTGAAGGAGCCGGAGCTCGCATCTCGCGTTGCCGACGTCGACGCGCTCATCGTTCGGAGCGAGACGAAGGTGACAGCCGCGATCCTCGGCGCCGCGAAACGCCTGCAGGTCGTGGGTCGCGCCGGCGTCGGCGTTGACAACATCGACGTTCCGGCGGCCACCGCGCGCGGTGTCTACGTGGTGAACGCACCGCTCGGGAACATCGCCGCGGCCGCCGAGCACACCATGGCCCTCGCGCTCGCGCTCGTCCGCCGTGTCGTCGAGGCCGACCGCAGCGTGCGCGCCGGCGAGTGGACGCGCGCCAAGTTCATGGGTCGCGAGCTGCGCGCCAAAACGCTCGGGCTTGTCGGCATCGGCAGGGTGGGTGGCGAGGTCGCCCGGCGCGCCGCCGGCTTCGGTATGACGGTGATCGCTCACGATCCCTTCGCGACCGAAGCTTCGGCGCGATCGGCCGGCGCTCGTCTGGTCGACCTCGACGAGCTTCTTCGGACCGCCGACGTGGTGTCGCTGCATGTCCCCCTCACCGACAAGACCCGTGGGCTCCTCAACGCCGAGACGCTCGCGAAGCTGAAGCCGACGGCGGTCGTCGTGAACGCTTCCCGCGGCGAGGTGGTCGATCTGGACGCGGTCGCCGCCGCGCTCGAGAGCGGCGCGCTCGGCGGGGCAGCATTGGACGTCTTCGCCCCGGAGCCGCTCGCCGCCGACGCCGCGATCCGCAAGGCTCCGCGAACAGTCCTCACGCCGCACATCGCCGGCTCGACGGTCGAGGCGCAGACAAACGTCGCCGTAGACGTCGTGGAGCAGGTCCTCGACGTGCTCGACGGCAAGCCCGCGCGGTTCGCCGTCAACGCGCCGCGACCGCCGGCCGAGGAGGCAGGCGGGCTCGCCTGGCTGCGCCTCGCCGAACGGCTCGGCTCGCTCGCCGCGCAGCTCCTCGACGATCGACCCGCCCAGCTCACCCTCGCATACGGTGGCGCAGTGCTCGAGATCGACCCTGAGCCGCTCCGCGCGGCGGCGGTGAGAGGTCTCCTCGAAACGTTCAGCGAGGAGCGCGTGAATCTCGTGAACGCGCTCGAGCTCGCGCGTACGCGAGGTTTGGTGATCGCCGAGCGGCGCGAGACCGAGCCGCAGCGCTACGCCTCGCTCCTCTCGGTCCGCGTCGGACACACCGAGGTGGCGGGCACGCTCGTGCAGGGCGAGCCGCGCATCGTCTTCATCGACGGGTTCTGGGTCGACGTGCCGGTCGAAGGTCATCTCCTGCTCACCAAGCACCAGGACAAGCCCGGGTTGGTCGGACGCGTCGGCACGCTGCTCGGCGAGCACGATGTGAACATCTCCTCGATGCAGGTCGGCCGGCTGCATCCGCGCGGCGAGGCCCTGATGATCCTCACGCTCGACGACCCGGTGCCTGACGAGGTGCGCGCGCGCATCGGGACGTTCGCGGACATCAACGCGGTGCGCACCGCAAAGCTTGGAACATCGAGGTGATCCGCCGGGCTGTTGTCGGTCTTGGCGTGCTGCTCGTGCTCGTAGTGGGAGCGCCCTGGACCTACGCACGCATCGACGAGTCGTGTTTCGATCGAGGCGCGCCGCTGGCTGTCGACGCAAGTCCGGGCATCCTGTCAGTAGGCGCTCGCGCGTACAACTTCAGACCGAGCGCCAACGCGGACTACGGCGCCTATATCTTTCCCGGTGGCCTCTTGCGGGGTCACGCCGTCACGGCTGCAGCGAGACCATCGAGCGGCGCGCGATCGTTGGAGCGAGTACCGACCGTCGACCCGACGGAACCGCGGTCGTGACTCTCGGCGCGTACGCCAAGGGATCGCTGCCGGAATGGCGACCCGGGGATGTCGTGCGGATCTGGCTTCTCAGCTCGATCGGCGACGAAAAGTACTTGGTGGACCTAGGCGAGACACCGATCGCAAGCGTCGGATGAACCCGCCGAGCATGTTGCGTTACCCTCTCGCGGCCGATGGAATCCGCGCGCTTCGAGCGCACTGTCCGCACCGAGGCGAGCGAGATCTTCGCGATCTATGGCGGCGCGCGCCGGGTGGGTCGCGTCGATCTTCATTACGGGCGCTTCGAGGTGCACGGCACGCTGCTGCTCGAGGTCGATCTCACCGATGACGAGCTTCAGCAGATCATCGATCAGATCGACGAGGAGCTCGTGCAGACACACGACCCAGAGCGCGAGGACTTCCTGGTGACGGTGTTCAAGGCGGAGGAGCTGGGGTTCTATAGCGATGAGTACGAAGGTGACGACGAAGCGGGCGAGGACGAAGAAGAAGAGCGTTAAGGACGCGCGCACACGCGCAAAGGACGCGCGCCTGCGCGCGTCCGGTCCGCGTCCGGAACGGCCGATCATGCCCAAGGGCTACGGCGTCCCGAACAGCGCGCCCGGCATGGTCCCGTGGGAGACGACGCGCAGCCTCCTCGAGCGCGCGACCTCCTACTGGCTCGTGACCATCGACCCCGATGGCAAGCCCCACCTGGTCGGTCAATGGGGCGCGTGGATCGATGACCGCTGGTACTTCGAAGGCGGCGCCGATACGAAGTGGGCGCGCAACGTCGCGCGCGAGCCGCGGATCGCCATGGGCGCGGAACGCGGTACCGCCGCGGTGATGGTCGAGGGTCGCGCGAGCCGGGTCGCCAGCGTGGACCGGGGGACCGCCGAACGGATCACGAAGCAGTACGGCGCGAAATACGGCCGCACCTACAAGTACCGGCCGAAGCCGGAGCAATGGGAAGGCGGCGGCTACGTCCTCACGCCGGCGAAGGTCTTCTCCTGGGATGTCCGCGGCTTTCCGCGGACGGTGACGCGGTACCGCTTCTAGCCGGCCAGCGACACGACCGTGGCTTCGGAGATGCGAACGAGATCGCGCGGCGCGATCGCGAAGACCGCGTCGGGAAGGCCCGCGGCCGCCCAGACTTCGTCGAAGGAAAGCAGCGCCCGATCGGCGAACACGCGGCACGCGGTGGCGTGTGCGAAGGGCGGGACCCCGCCGATCGCGTAGCCGGTCAACGTCTTCGCCTCGTCAGCGGTCGCGCGCCGCACGGTCGGTGTCCCGAGCGCAGCGGCGAGCAGCGTCTCGTCCACGCGGCCCTGACCCGAGCACAGCACGATCACAGGATCACTCTCGGCGATGAAGACGAGCGACTTGACGATCCGCGCGACGTCGGTACCAATCTCTCGGGCAGCGTCCTCCGCCGTGCGGGTCGTGCGCGCGAATCGCTTCACGTCGATCGTCACGTTGCGGGCGGACGCGTACGCGCGGACGCGCGCGAGATTCGCTTCGCGCCCGGGGGCCCCTGCCCCCTGATGCTCGGCGTTCAGCGCGTGAGCCGGGTGAAGAAGCGAAGGATGCGGCCCGGTAGAAGGGTGACCATCGAGGTCGCGGCGCGGTGCCACGCCGTCACCGCGGCTTCTTCGGTGTCGACGTCCACACCGGTCGGCGAGTAGCGGTCCAGCACGCGCGCCTCCGAGAGCGTACGCATCGGCTCGCGGGTCTCCGGAATCGCGTCGCCGAGCGTGGTCGCGTACTCGTACGGGGTTTCCGACGGATGCGGCGGATAGCCGACGTAGCTCGCCAGCAGACGCGTCTTGGCCCATGCCGAATCGATCGGCCCGTACTTACGGAAGCGCCAGTTGAACCGGGCGACGAAGACCGCGAGCAGCGCGAGTAGGGCGGCGAGGAGGACGAGCAGCGGACGGGGATCGATCTGGCGCACGATCGCGACCGCGCCGATCTCCCCTCCGCTGTCCGGCGTGTCGAGGTCCTGCTCGCCGCGGTTCAACCGATCGGCCGCGTCGGGGTTGGCCGAATCGTCGCCGGAGCTCGTTCCGTCGCCGCTCGTGTCGCTTCCGGTGGCGAGGTTGCTGTCGACCCGCGAGAACGGCGGCTGTGAGGGCGTGGGCTCGAACTCGATCCAGCCGTACTGGGGGAAGTAGGCCTCGACCCACGCGTGGGCGTCCTGCTCGCGGACGATGTACTGACCGCTGCCCGAATCGAACTGTCCGGTCGTGAACCCTTCGACGAGCCGAGCCGGCACGCCAACCTCGCGCAGCATGACCACCATCGCCGACGCGAAGTACTCGCAGAAGTCCGCCCGCAGATCGAAGAGGAAGTAGTCGACCGGATCGCGTCCCGGCGGCGTGGACTTCACCTGCGGGGAGTACGAGAAGGGCGGGCTCCGCAGGAACGTTTCGAGGGTCTCAGCCTTGTCGTAAGGGCTCGGGATGTTGTCCAGCAGCTGGTGGGCGAGATTTTTTACGCGGACCGGAAGCGTCGACGGCAGCTGCAGGTACTTCTGCTTGATGTAGTCGGGATAGGCGGTCGGAGCCTTTCGCAGCGACTGCTTGTCAGCGATGCTGATGAGGCTCGTGACGGTGTAGATGCCGGACGCCTGCGTGCGATTCAAGGCGTGCAGCGACGTCGAGTAGCTCTTGTCCTGGCCAGTCTGGAACTGATATGGGATATCCGCTTTGAGCGGCTCGTTCGCCGCGAAGAGCAGATTCGAGTGCGGGACGATGATGTCGAACCGCGCCTCGAACGTCCTGCGGTCGAGGGACGGTACGGTGATCTTGTCGGCCTTGTCCGTCTCGGTGTTCCGCCAGCTCGCGCCGGTGTAGAAGTCATACGTGACGGCGCGCCAGAAATGCCCGCCGCCCGCGTCGACGGTCATGATCACGCGGTCGCCGAGGTTCGGCGCCTGCCCCAGACGGATCGAATCCGAGAAGGAGACACCGCGCAGGCGGCTCGGCCCCGACACGCCGGCGAAGAAACGCTGCCATTCCGCCTCGACGCTGTGGTACGGCGACTCGAACGTGCTCCACGCGCTGTTGAGCACGTCGGCGGCTCCGACGCGCGGCGTGACGAGCGACATGATCACGAGCACCGTCGTCCACGTGAGGCCGCCGCGCAGCAGCCGCCAGTCCATCTCGCCCGACGGGACGATGTTCTGTTTGGTCCAGCGCTCCTGGAGGTTGACGATGTGGATGCGAACGAGGAGGACGAGGACCGCGAGGGTGAACACGATGAGATCCGGGTAGAGGTTGGTGAGCGCCACCGACACGTTGATCACCAAACAGCCGCCGTTGAAGATCACCGCGTCCCAGATCCGGCCGCTCCTGGCCAGCGCGAACGAGCCGACGAAGGTCGCGCCCCAGACCGATGCGCCGAGGAAGAGGACGAACACCGTCGGGTCGCTCGCGGCCTCGCCGGCGAGGACCTGAGTGATCCAGTTGTTCACCAGCTGCGCGAGATGGATGAGCTTGTCGCGGAACGCCCCCGACCCCGGAGCCGCGTAGGTCGTAGCGAGCACGACGAAGACCGCGCCCAAGGCTCCGGCGACGAGCGCGGTGCGTCGGAAGCGCATCCGGCCGTTGCCGATGATGGTCCCGGCAAGGACGGCACCCAACGCGATCCACCAGAAATGCTCGTCGATGTCGACCCAGTCCGCGTGCTGCAGCGACAGTGGATACATCGAGACAACGACGAGGTAGATCGGAAGCGCGAAGGGCCCCCCGCGGAAGCGCAGCCGGTTGCGGTCGATCGGCGCGAACAGCGAACGGGCGGTCCGGCGGAGCCAGGCGCGGATCACGGCAGCGCGGGTCACGCGATCGCCGCCGAGGTCTCGTGGAAGAGCTCTTCGATCGGGGCGCCCGCGGCCAGATGCGCGGCGGGCACGCCGGCGACCGCGAGCTCACCGAGGAGCGCGCGCCGGCGCGCGCGATCGCGTTCGTCGAAGTCGACCGGAGGGCTCACGACGACCGCCTGGGTCGCGATGTTCGTCTCGCGGAGCGAGCTCGCCGGCCGCACCCAGGCACGGTCGAGCGATGGAGTGATGAGCAGGACCGAGGCGCCCCGCCGGATCCGGGGCAGCGTCTCGAGGAGCGTCTCCGCGAGAGTGCGTGTACCTCCGGCATGCACCTCAGCCAGGTACTGCATGAGCTTGCCGAATTGCTTGTTCCCGCGGTCCGGGTGAAGGACTTCCGCGTGATGACCGTTGGTCACCAGACCCACGTTGCGGTGCGCGCGCAGCGCCTTTGAGACCACGGAGGCGGCGACGGTCACGGCGCGCTCTTCCGTCGAGTCCTCGCCGTCGCCGTGGTGCCAGTGGCCGTCGAGGTCGAGATAGATCCAAAGGTCGGCCGTCTTGTCGAGCTCGAACTCCTTCACGTGCAGGCGGCGGTGGCGCACCGAGGACGGCCAGTGGATGCGGTTCATCGCGTCGCCCGGCTGATACTCGCGGATGCCCATGACCATCGAGGTGGACTGGAGCGAGCGCTGGCCGGTGAGGACGTTGCCTTCGAGGAAGGACCCCGGGAGCGCCCAGTAAGGCAGCGCGGCCACGCGCGGATAGACGAGCAGCAGCGCATCGGCCGGGATCCGCGCCTCGGTCGCGAACAGCCCGAAGGGGTCGCCGCTGCGCAGCACGATCGGTCCGAGCCGGAACCGGCCGCGCCGCTGCGCCTTCGCGAGCACCTTCCACTTCCGCGTCTTGCGTCCACCGATCGACAGGACCCGTCCCGGTAGTGGCTCGGGCCAGTTGGAGCGCTCGAAGACCTCGAGCCAGAGCTTGCCCAGCGCGTGGTCGTTGGTGAGCTCATAGCCGAGCTCGATCGTGTCGCCGAGATGCGCGTACGACTGACCGAGCGTGCGCTTCACCGAAAGACCCTCGAGCGTCAAGCGCGCGAGGACCCACATGGCGAGCGCGACGAACAGCACGAGGTACGAGAGATACGAGAGAAGCTCCACGCCCGTCGACACGGCGACGACGAACAGGACGAGCCACAGGAACGCGAAACGCCAGGGCTTCACGAGATCAGGCGCGGAGCGCTTGCGCGGACGTCGACTCCACCGGCACCGACGCCAGGATCTCGGCCACGACCGTCGTCGCCGCGAGGTCCTTGAGGCGCGCCTGCGGCTGCAGGATCAGCCGGTGCGAGAGCGTCGCCGCGGCGAGCGCCTTCACGTCGTCAGGCACGACGTAGTCCCGCCCCTGCATCGCCGCGAAGGCCTGCGCCGCGCGGGAGAGGGCGAGCGATCCACGGGGTGATGCGCCGAGATAGACGTCGGGGTGCGAACGGGTCGCGGTGACCACTTCGACGACGTAGGTCTTGACCGATTCGGCGATGTGGATCTCGCGACTTCCCGATTGCGCGCGCAACAGCTCGTCCGAGCTCATGACCTGCTCGATCGTCTCCAGCGGATGGATGATCCGCTGCGCGTCGAGGATCGCGATCTCCTCGCGCTCCTTCGGATAGCCAAGCTGGATGCGCATGAAGAACCGGTCGAGCTGCGCCTCGGGGAGCGGGAAGGTGCCTTCGTATTCGATCGGGTTCTGCGTCGCCATCACGAGGAACGGCTCGGGCAGCTGATAGGTCGTTCCGTCGACCGTGACCTGGTGCTCTTCCATCGCCTCCAGGAGTGCGGACTGCGTCTTTGGGGTCGCGCGGTTGATCTCGTCGGCGAGGACGATCTGGGTCATGACCGGTCCGGGTCGGAACTCGAAGGCGTTCGTCCGCTGATTGAAGATCGAGACGCCGGTGACGTCCGACGGCAGAAGGTCAGGAGTGAATTGGATGCGTCGGAAGCTGCAACCGAGCGAGCGGGCGAGCGCCTTGGCGAGCACCGTCTTCCCCGTGCCGGGAACGTCCTCCACGAGAATGTGCCCGCGGCAGATCACCGCGACGAGCGCCAGCTCGATCTCGTGGTGCTTGCCGAAGATGACGCGCTCTACGTTCTCGACGACGCCGTTGATCCGAGCGACGAGGGCTTTGTCCACTGTCGATTGGTTACCCCTCTTCAGATGTCATCGCGGGGCCTGGAGGCGGCAAAGCCCCCCGTGAACGAAGTATGGGTTTTGTCTAACAAACGGCGCAGCAAAGGGTTTGGTTCATATACGGTTCTTAGACGTCGACGGTTCCTAACGCCGCTCGTCGCGTTTTGCCACGGGGTGTGGAGCAGCGTACGGGTGCAGGCTGGCGGCGACTGGCGGCACTCCTCGACGAGCGTCTGCGCACAGCCGGCCCGGACGACTCGCGGACGGTGAACGGCGGGCCGGCGTAGCCAGCAGCGAGGAGAGGAGTGCCGCTGGTCGACGCCCACGGATGCGGCTCATTTGCCCAGAGCCGCCCGCATGACCTGGGCTCCGAGGGGCGCCGCGGTCAGGCCGCCTTCGGCAGTGTTCTCTACGATCACGGCGACGACGACGGTCGGCGCCTCGGCCGGGGCGAAGCCGATGAACCAGCCGTGTGGGGCCTCGCCCGGGCGGTTCTCGGCGGTCCCGGTCTTTCCGGCGACGTTCACGCCCGGGATCTTCGCCCCGAACGCGAAGCCGCCAGGCCCCGAGACCGCGCCGACGAGCATCGTCGTGAGCGTCGCGGCGGTATTGGCGGAGATGACCTGGCCGACCGGACCTGGCGCGACCTCCCGGATCACGTGGTCCTGTGCATCCCGCACTTCCGTCGCGTAGTGCGGCGTCGGCATCACGCCGTGGTTGGCGATCGTGGCGTAGATGAGCGCCATCTGCAGCGGCGAGACCAGGAGCTCGCCCTGACCGTAGGACGTATCGGCGAGGAGGGTCGGCCGGTCGATCGACCCGGAGGCCGTGAGCTGCCCCGCCCCCGCGGAGAGGTCGAGCTTCGGGGCGGCGCCCACGCCGAAGCGCTTGGCGTAGTCGGTCAGCCTCGCCGATCCGATCGCGAGCCCGACTTGAGCGAAGTAGATGTTCTCGGAGAGCCGGAAGCCGTCGGCCATGTTGAAGTCCCCGTGAGCGTGCGAAGCCGAGCGCACGAAGTAATCGCCCCAGGATTTGTCCGGCTGATACGGATCGTCCACCCGGAGCTTCTTGTTCGGATCGAAGCCGCTCTCGAGCGCGGCGGACGCGGTCACCACCTTGAACGTCGAACCCGGAGGGTAGAGCCCCTGCGTCGCGCGGTTGATGAGCGGACGTGAGCCGTCCTGCTGAAGCGCATTGAACGCGCTCTGCTGACGCGATGGATCGACGACGGCGTTCGCGTCGTACGAAGGAACGCTGACCGACGCGAGGATCGCGCCGGTCCGCGGATCGAGCGCGATGATCGCCCCCCGCTTGCCGCCGAGCGCGTCCGCGGCCGCCTTCTGGACCTTCTCGTCGATGCCGAGCACGACCTTGCCCGCGGCGGCGTGCTCGCCGAGGTAGCGGGCACGCCAGATGGAGACCGGATCGGCGGGGTCCTGCCCGATGAGCGAGTCGGCGTAGGCAGCCTCGATCCCGGAGAGGCCGAACTGGAGCGAGGCGTAGCCGGTGACCTGGGCGAGGGTCTGGTCCTTGTACGACCGCGAGAAGCCGTCGGCCGTCTTCTCGCTGGAGGCGATGACCACGCCGTTGCGGTCGACGATCGCCCCCCGCGGACGGTCGCGCGAGGCCGCGATGAGCCGCGGATTGAAGGGATCGTTCGCGAGCGACGCGGAGGCGAAGATGGTCCAGTAGGTCACGCCGATCGACGCGACGAGGAAGGCGCCTGCGAGGGCGAGGGTAAGGGTGCGGATGTTGGACGCGATCGTGTTCGTCACGGCCGGCCGCGCATCCGGGTCGAGACGTCCGAGACGCGAAGCAGCAGCGCCACCAGCATCCAGTTGGTGACGAGCGACGAGCCGCCATAGGCGACGAACGGGAGCGTGATCCCCGTGAGCGGGATCAGCCGCGCGTTGCCGCCGACGATGACGAGCGTCTGGAGCGCCACGATGAACGAGAGCCCCGCGGCGAGGAGCTGAAGGAACGTCGTGGGCGCGCGCAGCGCGATCAGCATGCCGCGATAGACGAACACAAGATTGAGCGCGAGCAGCGCGATCGCACCCGCGAGGCCCGCCTCTTCAGCGAACGCGTCGAAGACGAAGTCGCTCCATACGACCGGGATCCGGTCGGGCATCCCATTCCCGAGGCCTGCGCCGAGCAGACCTCCGTTCGCGAGCGCGTAGAGGCCCTGCACCAGCTGGTAGCCGGCGCCGAAGCGTAGGTCCTCGTCGAACGGCCGGATCCAGGTATCCACGCGCACCTGAACGTGCCCGAACAGGTGGTACACGACGAAGCCGCCCCCTAGGAGGAGAACCACGCCGATGAGCGCGTAGAAGGCTTCGCCCGTGGCGAGGTACAGCATCGCGAGGAAGATCCCGAAGAACAGGAGCGTCGCACCGATGTCCTTCTCGAAGATCATCACCAGCATCGCCACGCCCCACATGGCGACGATCGGCACGAGGTACGGCACCGGTGGCACGGGAAGGGGTCCGATCCGGCGCGGCGTCTGCGTCAGTACCTCGCGGTACTCCTCGAGATATGCCGCGAAGAACACGACGAGGAGCAGCTTCACCGCCTCCCACGGCTCGATGCTGCCCGGCCCGACCTTGATCCAGATCCGCGCGCCGTTGATCTCGCGGCCGATCAACGGAAAGAGCGGCGCGATGAGGAGCAGGAGGCCAAGGAGTGCCCAGGTCCACTTGAAGCGGGAGAGCGCGGTGAGGTCACGAGGGATGAGGATCGTCGCCGCGAAGGCGCCGGCGGAGATGATCGACCAGGAGAGCTGCTGCAGGAGCAAGTCCGAGGCGAGCCGCTGCACGAGCACGAGGCCGATCGCCGTGAGCCCTGCCGCGACCGGCATGAGGACCTGGTCGCCGTGAAAACGCTGCGCGACGAGGAAGAGGTGCAGCGCGAGCACGAGGACCAGATAGACCGCAGGCACGATGAGCGCCGCCGGGCCGAAGGCCGAGGTCTCGGCGCCGACGACCGCGACGAATCCGGTGACGGCGAGCGCTGCGACCCAGACCAGCAAGGACAGCTCCGTGAAACGTGCCCGGGGGCTGGGGGGCACAGCCCCCCAAGCTCTGATCACTGCTCCAAGCGCAGTGCGACGCGGCCGATCGCAAGCTCGTCGCCGTACTGGAGCCGCTCGCGGGCGCGTACCAGCTCTCCGTTGATGACCGTCCCGTTGGTGCTTCCAGCGTCCTCGATCCACCACTCGCCATCGGCGAACTCGAGAAGCGCGTGCTTCGCCGAAGCGGCCTCGTCGTTGATCACGACATCGTTACCCGCGTCGCGGCCGATCGAGTTGATGGCCCGGAGCGGTAGGCGTTCGCCGACGCGGGCTGCGCCGCGGATGCTTCGCTGCACCACGAGGTGGGCGATGCCCGAAGGACGCGCCGCGACGACGGTTTCCGTAACGAGGGAGCGCTGGAGCGCGCCGAACGCGCGGATCAGGAAAAGATAGAGAAGGACGAGAAAGGCGATGCGGACCGCCCAGAGCAGGACCGCGAACGTGATCTCCACAGCTCACTCAGTGGCGCGGAAATGCAGCTCGACACCGCCGATCGCGACGCGGTCACCGTCCGAGAGCACGATCTCCGCAACGCGGCGGCCGTTCACGTACGTCCCGTTGGTGCTCTGAAGGTCGTAGAGCGTGTAGCGACCGAGGCGCAGGCGGATCTCGGCGTGCTTTCTCGAGACGCGCCGGTCGTCCAGCACGATGTCGTTCTGGGGATCGCGGCCGATCGCGAGCGGATCCGTACCAAGCGAGACCTGCTTGCGATCGTCGTCGCGGACCGTCAGCGTCGCCTTCGGCGCGCGCGGCTTCTCGCGCAGCAGCTTCTCGCGATCGAGGACCATGGTGTGACCCGCTTCGACCGCGCCAAGCGTCTTGGCGTCCGGGGTGATCTCGTCACCCGAGGTGTCGACGAGCGCGCACGAGACGCGGAGGTCACCGGCCGGCAGGTCCTCGTCGCGCTCGATCTCCACGGACGGGAACGCGAGGAGGGTGTAGTTGCGGTCTCGGGCGGCGCCGAGCACAGCCTCCGCCAGATCCTGTTCCAGGCTTCGGCGGTACTGCTCGAACCCGGCGTAGTCAGGAGGCGAGAGGGACACCACGTAGGAGTTCGGAACGAACGTCTTCGAGAGCGAGATCGTCTGGTGCGACTCCATCGCGCGGATCAACCGCTTCGCGATCTGCACCGGCTGGAGCTTGGCGCCGAAGAGCCGGGCGCTCCACCCTTCGATGAACCGGCTGGCGAATGCTTCAAGCCGCTCCACGCGTCTTCATGACCTCCGCCCCGACGAGGATGATGACCGCTGTCAGATAGATCCATGTCAATAGGCCGGCCGCGAACGCGAGCGGCCCGTACGCCGCGAACAGGCCAAGCGCGCGCGTCAGGTAGCCGAACGCCAGCTTGG
This sequence comes from Chloroflexota bacterium, assembly GCA_005889075.1. Taxonomy (GTDB): domain Bacteria; phylum Chloroflexota; class Limnocylindria; order P2-11E; family P2-11E; genus 3-1-20CM-2-70-9. Next base: position 4,231 of record VBDQ01000022.1, on the reverse strand, counting down.
CGACCTCCCACAGCACGGCCGATACCAGGGCCGCGGCCGCGGCCACGCGTCGCGGCGGCCGGTGCCGCGGGATGGCGCGGTAGACGAGGAAGAAGAAGACGTAGCCGACCGCAAGGCCGACGAGCGGCGACACCACCTGGAGCGCGACGCGAACCGCATCGCGGTATCCCGCCTCGGTGAGCGCGCCCGAGAGCGCCGCGACACCGTACGACAAGCCGAACGAGAGCGCCGCGAGGAGGACGAGCGCGGAGACGAAGACGATAGCCTCGAGCCGGCCGCGCACGAACGTCCGGCGGCCCTCCCTGCCCAGCACCGCGGCGAGCGCGGACTCGAGCGATCCGTGGATGGCCAGGGCGGAGAACGCGGTGCCGACCACGCCGATCGAGAGCGAGACCGCGCGGCCGTCGACGAGCTCGCGGGCGATGCGCGTCTCCTGTGCGGTCGCCGAGGGATAGACCGCCCGGATCATCGCGACGATCTCACGCTGGGCACGGTCGGGACCATAGACGAACCCAAGCACCCCGACGATGAGCGCGAGCAGCGGGACGAGCCCGAAGAAGATCTGATAGGCCACCGCGCCGGCGAGGAAGGCGCAGTCGTCGGCGACGAAGCTTTCGATGGTCGACCGAGCGCGCGTGAGGGCGCCCCTTAGGATGCGGCCTCGCTCTTGGGTGCCGGCTTCTCGCTCTTCGGCGGAGACTTCTTGTCTGCCTTCGTGTCGGGCTTCGCCGTGTCGGCCTTTGGCTCCCCCGCGGCGTCGGCTTTCCGCTCGCTTTTCTCGCTCGACGTGCGGCTGTCGGTCTTGTACCAGCCCGATCCTTTGAAGACGAGCGCCGGCGCGGTGAAGAGACGGCGCGGTCGCTTTCCGCAGTTCGGGCACTTCTCGAGCGGCTGATCGCTGAACGGCTGCACCGCGGAAAAGCTGTGTCCGCAGTGGTCGCAGCGGTAGTCGTAGATCGGCATGCCACACGTATCATCGCAGCAAGGTGGCGCGCCGGATCGACCTCGAGGGGCTCCAGGCGTGGCTCTTTGTGCTGCCGGCGCTGCTCATCATCGGACTGTTCCGGATCATCCCCTCCATCGCGGCGTTCTACATGTCGCTGTTCAAGTGGGACGTGATCCAGGGCGCGTTCCGGGGGATCGGCAACTACACCGACTGGCTGTACGAAAACTCGCTGCGAAGCCCGGACTTCTGGCGCGCCCTCTCGACCACGTTCACGTACGCGATCATCACCGTCCCGCTCGAGATCGCGCTCGCGCTCGTCATCGCCTACCTGCTGTTCCAGAAGATGCGAGGGCGCGGCATCTACCGCACCGTCTACTACCTACCCTACGTGACCTCCTTCGTCGCGGCCGCAGTCGTCTTCAACTGGCTCTTCCATCCGCAGTACGGACTGGTGAACGCGCTCATCGGGGTGATCGGCATTGGCCCGCAGCGCTGGCTCGACGAGCCGTCGGGCGTCTTGGCGATCGTCGCGTCGGCCTTCGGCGTGACGCTCCCCGATTGGGCAGCCGGTCCGAGCATGGCGCTCGTCGTCGTGGCGATCGTGACCGTCTGGCACTACCTGGGCTACCAGATCGTCATCTTCCTCGCAGGGCTTTCGAACATCTCGCCCGAGTACTACGAGGCCGCGAGGCTGGATGGGGCGAGCGAACGCCAGATCTTCACCAAGATCACGCTGCCCCTCCTGTCGCCAACCACGTTCTTCGTCTTCACGATCGCGAGCATCGGAGCGCTCAGATCATTCGACACGATCTTCGTCCTGACCGGCGGCGGTCCTCTCGACACGACCCGGACTGTCACGCTGCTTCTCTTCCGGACGGCGTTCCAGCAAGCGCAGTTCGGTCTCGCCGCGGCGCTCGCGTTCATCCTGACGCTGATCATCCTGTTGTTCACGCTCTTCCAGTTCCGCGTGCTGGGAAGGCGCGTGACGTATGGCTAGCGGATCGATCGCGCGTGTCGCGCCCGGGGTGCCGCGCTTCTACCCGCGCATACGCGCCGGGACGATCGCGAAGCATGGCGTGCTCATCCTCGTCGGCCTGGCGGTCGCGTATCCCTTCTACTTCATGGTCACGAGCGCGTTCAAGGACCTGCTCGAGGCCACGAAGAATCCTCCCGACATCTTCCCGGCGCAGCTTCACCCAGAGAACTTCGTCGAGGCCTGGAGCCGTGCGCCATGGGGCCGCTACTTCGTCAACACAATCACTATCTCGATCGCGATCACGATCGGCGAGCTGGCCACCGCCGCCCTCGCGGGTTATGCCTTCGCGCGGATGCGCTTCCGCGGCAAGAACGTGCTGTTCACGCTTTTCCTCGCGACGCTCATGGTCCCGAGCGAAGCCACGCTCGTGCCCAACTACGTCCTCATGAGCCCGAGCAAGGTCGCCTGCTTCGGCCTCCCCTGCCTCAACTGGTTCGACAGCTATCAGGTCCAGATCGTGCCGTTCATCGCCACCGCGTTCTCGATCTTCCTCTTGCGGCAGTTCTTCCTTTCCATCCCGAGCGAGCTCGCCGACGCCGCTCGGATCGACGGCGCGGGGCACCTGCGCTTCCTCTGGAGCATCGCCCTACCGCTCTCCGTCCCAGCCCTCATCACGGCTGGCCTGATCACGTTCCTGGGGTCCTGGAACGCCTTCCAATGGCCGCTCATCGTCACCACCCGACCCGAGTTCCGGCCCGTACAGGTGGGCCTTTCAGCGTTCCGGCAGGAAGCCGGGTCGAGCTACCATCTGCTCATGGCGGCGTCGACCTTCGTCGTCGCTCCAATCGTGGTCCTTTTCCTCGTCGCCCAGCGCTACCTCGTGCAGGGCATCGCACGAACGGGCATCCGAGGCTGAGGAGCACGCGTAGATAGGGAAGAGCAGGGGTTGGGGGCAAAGCCCCCAGCTGGTGGAGGTCAGGAGGGAACGCGCATGCGCCTACAGGCAGGGATCCTCGCGACGCTGTTGCTCGTCATCGCCACGTCGTGTAGCGCGGCAGCACCAGCGCCGCAGCAGTCGACCGAGGCAGACATCACGCTCTCGGGCCCGGTGAACATCACGCTCTGGCACGCCCTCTCGGGTCCTCAGCAGGTCGCCCTCGACGCGATGGTGAAGAAGTTCAACGACACCAACGGGAAGGGCATCACCGTCACCGCGCTCAACCAGGGCAACTACACCCAGCTCTACCAGAAGACGCTTGGCGCGATCCAGGCGGGCGCCCTGCCGGAGCTCGCGCACGCGTACGAGAGCTTCGTCGCCGATTACATGAAAGCCGACGTCGTCATCGATCTCACCCCGTATAAGGACAGCGCGAAGAACGGCCTCAGCAAGCAATCGCAGGACGACATCTACAAGAGCTACTACGACACGAACACGTTTCCGCAGTATGGGAACAAGCTGCTGTCGTGGCCGTTCACGAAGTCGCTCGCGGTGATGTACGTGAACGAGGACATCCTGAAGGAGATCGGCAAGCCGGTCCCGAAGACGTGGGACGAATTCGAGGCGACCGCGAAGGCGGCGGTGAAGAAGGACGCGTCCGGTAAGACCATCCGCAACGGGTTCGCCCTCAACACCGACGCGTCGTACTTCAACGCGCAGGTGTACTCGCGTGGCGGGACTCTGATGGCCGCCGACAACAAGACCGTCGCGTGGAACGGAGCACAAGGGCTCCAGGTCCTGCAGATGTACGACCGCGGCGTGAAAGACGGCTGGGCATATAGCCCCGCCGGGTTCGACTACCAGAACGACCTGGCCGCCGGGAAGCTCACGTTCTTCCTCTCCTCGACGTCGACGGTCCCATTCATGAAGGACCTCGCCGACAGGACTGCCGGCTTCCACTGGAGCATCGCCAACCTGCCCCAGTCCGACCCTTCGAAGGCGAAGACGGTGCAGTTCGGCGCGAACGTGGCGGTCTTCAAGAGCACGCCCGAGAAGCAGCTGGCGTCGTGGCTGTTCATCAAGTGGTTCACGGAAACCGATCAGTCGGCGCAGTTCGCGTCGACCTCGTACTACATGCCCGTGCGCAAGACCGCAGCGGACTCGCAGGTGTTGAAGGACTACTGGACGAAGGTCCCGCAGGGGAAGCAAGGCTACGATCTCATCCAGTACAGCTCCCCTGAGCCGAACGTCCGCGGGCAGCAGGACATCCGCGACGTGATCCTCAACATGATCACGTCGGTCATCACCGGCAAGGCCACGCCCGACGCGGCGATGAAGACCGCGAGCGACAAGGCGAACCAGATACTCAAAG
>VBDQ01000111.1 GCA_005889075.1 Chloroflexota bacterium | reverse complement strand
TCGCGCCTGAGTGTCAAGGGCGGGCCAGCAAATCGCTTTCGCCACTGGTGTTCCTTCCGGTATCTACGCATTTTACCGCTACACCGGAAATTCCATTTGCCTCTCCCGCCTTCGAGTCCCGAAGTTTCGAACGGCCTCTCCCAGTTGGGCCGGGAGCTTTCACGTCCGACTTTCGGAACCGCCTGCGCGCGCTTTACGCCCAGTAAATCCGGACAACGCTCGCAACCTACGTATTACCGCGGCTGCTGGCACGTAGTTAGCCGTTGCTTATTCCTCGAGTACCGTCGGGTGTCTTCCTCGAGAAAAGCGGTTTACGACCCGAAGGCCTTCATCCCGCACGCGGCGTGGCTGCGTCAGGGTTTCCCCCATTGCGCAAAATTCCTAACTGCTGCCTCCCGTAGGAGTCTGGGCCGTGTCTCAGTCCCAGTCTGGCTGGCCATCCTCTCAGACCAGCTACGGATCGAAGCCTTGGTGCGCCGTTACCACACCAACTAGCTAATCCGCCGCAGGCCCCTCCCAAAGCGTCTTGCGACTTTGAGCACCGAAATGCATCGGTGATCACATGCGGTATTAGCGACTCTTTCGAGTCGTTATCCCCCACTTCGGGGCAGGTCACCTACGTGTTACTCAGCCGTTCGCCACTCACCTCAGTCCTTGCGGACTGAGATCCGTTCGACTTGCATGTTTTATGCACGCCGCCAGCGTTTGTCCTGAGCCAGGATCAAACTCTCCGTCAAATAAGAAATCGTCCTTTCGGACGATTCAAGTTTCGTCTTTGAGTTCGATCCGGAAAAATCGACGAGTCCGCGCTGTGCGTTCCTGCCACTCTTCAGCTGTTAAAGATCGTGCCCCGACCTCCCATGCGGAATTGGCCACGGGCGTGATGCGGACGCTAATCGTATCAACTGGAAGGTCCGCGCGTCAACGCGTGCAGCCTGGCAAAGCCGCGCCGGTAGGTCCTCTAGAGCCCTCGGCGGCCTTCTAGCGCTCGGCTGACAGTCACCTCGTCGGCCCATTCGAGGTCGCCACCCATCGGCAGACCTCGGGCTAACCGGGTTACGCGCACACCGTTCCCGGCGATGAGCTGGCCGATATACATGGCGGTCGCGTCGCCCTCGAGGTTCGGGTTCGTCGCGAGGATGAGCTCCTCGATGCCGCCCTTCTTCAACCGATCGGCGAGCTGAGGGATCTTCAGGTCATCGGGCCGCACGCCATTCACGGGAGAGATCGCGCCGTGCAGAACGTGATAGAGCCCGCGGTACTGGCCGGTGCGCTCGATCGCGAGGACGTCCAGCGGCTCCTCGACGACGCAGACGACATCCTTGTCGCGCTCGTCGGACGAGCAGATCGCACACGGATCCGTCTCGGCGATGTTGAAGCATGTCGAGCAGTAGCGAAGATCCGTCTTCACCGCGCGGACCGCGGACGCGAGCGCGTCCGCGTCGCTCGTGGAAGTCCGGAGAATGTGATACGCGAGCCGCTGCGCGGTCTTGGGGCCGACGCCGGGAAGCTTGGACAGCTCGTCGATCAAACGGGCGAGCGGTCGGGCGAGGGCCGCCGGCATCAGAGGCCCGGGATCTTGAGCCCGCCCGTGAGTCCGCCGAGCCGATCGGCTGCGAGCTGCTTGGACTTGGCGAGCGCGTCCGTCGTCGCGGCCCGAACGAGATCCTCGAGCGTCTCGACGTCCTCGGGGTCAACCGCGTCCTTCTTTATGCGCACCGCCTTGCACTCCTGCGTCCCGGTCATGACGACCACAACGGCGCCTCCGCCGGCCGTCCCCTCGACCGTCGCGGCCGCCAGCTCATCCTGCGCCTTGGCCATGTCGGCTTGCATCTTCTGGGCGAGCTTTTGGATGTCGCCAAGATTCTTCATTCGATCTCCATGATGCGGCCGGGCCGTCCGATGGTGTCGTGGAGAGCGCGGAGCATGGGGTCATCGCTGGCGTGCGCGCCAGGCTGCTTCACACATTTGACGCGGATGCCCGCGTTCAAGATCTCGGAGAGATCCTGCTCGAGCTGGAGCCGGCCCTTGTCCTGCCAGAGCGCACGCGCGAAGTCGTCGCCGAACCCGATCACGATCATCGTCCCCTCGATCGCGATCGGCTCGGCCGTGGCGAGCTGCGCGGCTTTGCCGACGCTCCGCTCCTTCGCGCGGGTCACAAGCTCTCCCCATGCTCTGCGCACGTCGTCGAGCGCCACCACTGGAGCTCGTGCGCCGGCCGCCGCCGGGTCCGGCGCAGAACGGCGATCAGCGATGGAGACCACCGCCCCGCGCGGCGGATCGCGTCGCGCGGGCTCCGAACGCGTCGCGGACGCCGCCGGCCTGGCGGATGGCCCGGGCGGCTCGCGCTTAGGCGCATTGGGCGGCGGGACGGCCTTCTCTTGTGTGGTCGCGAGATCGAGGATCGCGAGCTCGAGCGGTAGCGGGGTTCCTTCGGTCGTGCGCAGGAACTGCTCGGCCTCGACGAGGCGTTTCGCGATCTTCGCGAGCTGGTCGAGCGAGAGGCTCTGAGCCTGTGAGCGCAGCTTTGCCGCAACTTGCTCGCTGACCGTCTCGGGAGGACGCCCGGTCGCGCGGGTGAGCACGAGCGCCCGGGCGTGGTCGATCGCGCGTCGGACGAAAAGCCGCAGGTCACGTCCATCGTCGACGAGCCGGCCGACGAGCCCGACACCAGCGCCGGCATCGGCGGATACGAGCGCATCGAAGAGCGCGGCCGTCTCCTCCCAGTCGGAGGCACCGAGCAGCTCGTTGACCTCCGCGAGCGTGATCGGTCCATCGGCGAAGGCGATGACCATGTCGAGCATGCTCTCGGCGTCGCGGAGCGAGCCCTGAGCATGCCGCCCGATCGCCTCGAGAGCCGCCGTGTCCGCGCGGACGCCCTCTTGCTCCAGGATCCGACCGAGCTGGGCGACCACGTCCTTGTGCGCGATCCGCCGCAGGTCGAAGCGTTGCGTCCGCGAGACGATCGTCGGCGGGATCTTCTGCGCCTCGGTCGTCGCGAGCACGAAGAGCGCGTGCGGAGGTGGCTCCTCAAGCGTCTTGAGAAGCGCGTTGAAGGCTTCGGTCGTGAGCTGGTGGGCCTCGTCGATGACGTAGACCTTGTACTGGCCCTGCGAAGGCGCGAAGCGGACCTTGTCGCGCAGGTCGCGCATCTCGTCGATGCCCCGATTGGAAGCCGCGTCGATCTCGATGAGGTCGAGGAAACGGCCCTCCCGGATCGCGACGCAGTTTTCGCACCGATCGCAGGGCTCGCCATCCTTCGCGTTCGGGCAGTTCACGGCCTTCGCGATGAGACGGGCGATCGACGTCTTTCCGGTGCCTCGCACCCCGGCCAGCAGGTACGCGTGGGCGGCTTGCCCCTGCGCGATCGCGTTCCGGAGCGTTCGCGTCACATGCTCCTGACCGACGATCGCTGAGAAGGTTTGGGGGCGGTAGCGGCGGTAGAGAGCTGCGCGCTCCGGCACG
>VBDQ01000011.1 GCA_005889075.1 Chloroflexota bacterium | reverse complement strand
CAGATCGAGCTCAGGAAGCCACATCATCCTTGACCTCGAAACCTCCAAAGACCTCTGGCGCAAGCCGGTGAACCACGAAGTTCCCCCGAGCAGTCCGCACCCGCTTCGGCCGGCTCAACGATGCGAGTGAGGTCTCCCGCGGGATCTGGTCGATCGCTCCGTGCGCGGCCAACGCCGAGGCAAACGAGATATAGGCCGGATACGGTCGCGTCACCTCCGCAGCAACCAGCCGTGCATCGGGGCTTTGCTCGGCGAACCGCCAAAGACCGTGTCGGACACGCTCGGTGAGCCCGTGCGCGGACAGCGTCCGCAGGGTACGGCTCGCCGAGCTGGCGGAGGCCCGCAGCGCCGCGGCGGCCTCACGGGTCGTGAGGTAGGGATAGCCGATCGCGCGCAGCTTCGCGAACGCAGCGATGGCGCTCATCCCAGATCGAGGCTACGGGATATTCACCGTAACTGTTCATTTCTTGCACCCAAGAAATTGCCGCTCGGCCCGACTACATGCGCCAGAGAGCGGTCATTGGGAGCGCCAGCAGGCCCGGTCCGTGCGGCACGGTCGTAGACCCGGTATAGAGGAGTACCCCGCGCACAACTTTCTTCGGACGAGCCGCGAGTAAAGCGGCCAGGCCCTTGAAATCCGCGGACTGGATATTTGGTCCCGCCTTGACCTCGATCCCGACGAGGGTCCCCTCACGGCGTTCCAACACGAAATCGACCTCATCACCCTCGTGGCTGCGAAAGTGATAGAGGTTGGGAGCATCGGTGGACCAGCCGATCTGCTTCAACAGCTCAAGGCCGACAAAGTTCTCGAGAACTGGGCCAGCGAAGGCTGGGTCGACCTTGAACCGATCCGCAGAGATCCCAGACAGGAAACCGAGCAGGCCCGTGTCGTCGAGGAGGACCTTTGGGTGCTTTACCAACCGCTTTCCGATGTTCTGCTGCCACGCTGGCAGCAGGCGCACGAGAAAGATCTGATCAAGGAGAGTGAGGTAACGGTCAAGGGTCTTAACGTTGATGCCCAGCACGCGCGAAAGCTCGGCCCGATTCAGGATCGAACCAGGCCTGCCCGCGAGCGCACCGAGGATCCGCGGCAGTTCGGCTGTGCGCTCGATCTCCCTTATCTCGCGCGCTGTCCGCTGGATGACCGTGTCGAGGTACGACCGGAACCATCGCATTCGTGGGCGCGGTGATCTGGCCACTGCTTCCGGATAACCACCGATCAGTGCGCGGGTTACTACGTCGTCGCGTATCGCCGCGTGCTCGCCGTACTGCAGAGTCTTGGCATCGAAAATCCGATCGATGAATGTCTCTCGGCGTCGCTCCAGTTCGCCCTGCGAGAGTGGCCAGAGCGTGTGGAGTTCCATCCGGCCGGCCAGCGACTCCGCGACACGAGGGATGGTGAGGACGTTTGCCGAACCGGTAAGAAGGAAACGGCCGGGACGACGGTCGCGGTCAACGCTGATCTTGATCGCCCGCATCAACTCAGGCACCAGCTGGACCTCATCCAACGCGACGTTCCCCTCGAACCGCTCGAGGAAGGCCCGCGGTTCGGCTGTGGCGAACTCTCGAGTCGCCGGATCGTCAAAGGTGATGTACTCGGCCTGATGTCCTTTCTGGATGAGCTCTTTGACGAGGGTGCTCTTTCCGACCTGTCGGGCGCCGACGATCGCCACGACCGGCGATTCCGCGAGCGATTCCCTGACTGGGCCTGTCAAGTTACGCGGATAGGCCGACTGTCGGTCTGATTTTTGGACAGCACTGTCTGATTTTCGGACAGGCGAAATATTACACCGCGAACTGGTGACATTGGCAACCCCATGCGAAGATGGCGGCCTCGCCCTCAGGAAGCGTTAGAAGGGATTCAACCTCACCATCGTCGAGCGCAGGCCGAGGCAGGTGCGCAGCAGATCGTCGGCGCGCAGGTCGGTGTTGGCGAACGAGCCAAAGAGCCGCACCGAGATCACGTGTCCGCCGGGCGGCGCCTGGTTCGAGAGATCCACGCCCTGCAGCGAACCAATATCGGGGCCGCCACAGCGCATCACGGCCGAGCGGATCTGATCGCTCGTAAACGTCACCGTCCAGCTCGCACGCGGGTTCGCGGGACTCTTCACAAGGCGGTCCGCGGGATCGGCCACGGGCGCGAGATACGGCGAGCCGTTCGAGGAGCACACCCACGACCCGCCGCTGCGGACCACGTTGTTCATCCAGCAACCGTCGGAGAGCGAGTAGCCCCCGTTCGAGCTCGCAAAGTACGCCTTGATCGCTGCGCCGTTGTACGTGACCACGCGGCCGGCGCTCGCCGCGACCGCGAGATTCGCCGCCGGCACCTCGACGCGCACGCCCCCGTAGCACTGGTCCGACTGGTCGTCGCTCACGTCGTAATCGCGCGAGCCTCCTTTATATGAGGCGTACGCGTACGTCCGCGCCGCATAGGCCTGCGCCTTGAGCGCCTCGGGATGCCACGACGTCGGCATCTCGAGCGAGATCACGCCGCGGGTGTAGTCGTCGTAGCTCAGCGCGTTCACGACGCGCAGCGTGCCGCCGAGATTGGTGAAGCGCAGATTGCCGCGGTAGGCGCCGCCCTTCTGCTGGAAGGTGATCGGCTGGTTCGGATCGATCGGCGTGACCGTGACCGGTCCGGGGCCCTGGTAGACGATCGTCACCGGCGACCAGTTCGACCACACCTGCACTACCCCGTTCGCGGCGATGATCTGGAAGTTCTGTCCGCCACCGCTCTGCGCGATGACCGTGTTCGCGTTGCCCTCGTTGAGCACGCGCATGCCGCCGCTCGATGAGAGGTCCGCGAGCGTGCCGGCGAAGTATGTGTTGTTGCCGCACACGAAGCGCCCCTGCGACGACGGCGCTGAGAGGAGCACGCGGTTGAAGCCGCGCGAGGGGTCGACGAACTGCAGCGCCGTCCCCGGGTAGTACTTCGCGATGATCTGCTCGCCGGTGAGCGGCACCCCGGTCACGCCGGTCGCCCAGCCGTTCGCGCCGTACTGGCTCAGCCCGAGGCCGTGCCCGAAGCCCGAGCCGTAGAAGGTCACGCCGGGCACGATCGAGAACGCCTCGGCCTTGCGCTGCACGCCGAGCTGGCTGAACCACGCGACGCCTTCCTGGACCATGTCCCACGCGAGGACGTAGTCGCCGGTCGTGCCCGGCAGCGCGACGTTGATCGGCACGCTCACGGTCGTGCCGGGCGAGACCGCGGTCGGCAGCGCGCCCCGCGCGCCGTCCCAGAGGATCGTGCTGCCGTTCGCGCTGAACACGTGGTAGCTGAGCGAGAACAGTCCCGGCGTCCAGGTGCGCTGGCCGTAGTTCGTGACGTCGACGCTCAGCTGCAGCGTCGCGCTGATCGTCGCCTGCTGCGGCGTCGTCGTCGCGCCGTAGCCGGCGTTGAGGCCGCTCGTCACGACGATGCTCTGCCGGAACGGCGCCGAGCCGAGGAACTGGAACCATGACACGCCCTCGCGGACGAGATCGACGACGAGCGTGTAGGTCCCCGCGGTGTTCGGCGCGACGTAGCTCAACGTCAAATTCACCGATGTGCCCGGAGCGACGTCGCTGCCGAGCGGCGTGCGCGGGCCGTCCCAGACGACGACCTTCCCCGATGGATCGAAGAGGTGATAGCTCAGGTCGATCGGGTTGGGACCGTTCGCGTTCCAGGGGATGTTCCCCGCGTTGGTGATCGTGAGCGGCACCGTCTTCGGCTCGCCGAAGTACGCCGCGATGCTCGCGGGCGCGCCGAACACCGCTGCATAGGTCACCGGCGCGACGAACGCCGCGAGCCGGAGCGGAACGCTCCCGAGCGTCCCGAACCACGCGACCCCTTCGCGCACGAGATCGAACGTGAGCACGCAACCGCACGGCGTCGACGGCGCGACGACGGTCGCGGTCACGTTCACCGAGCTCTGCGGGTCGACGGTCGATGGGAGCTGCGAGCGCCGACCGTCCCAGACGACGACCTTGCCCGTGCCGTCGGTCCAGTGATAGCTGAGCGTGACCTGCGGCGTGGAGGTCGTCGCGGTGGAGATCGGCTGCGCCGGCCACGACACCGTCCCGGTGTTGGTGACCGGAACGGTGACCTGGTACGAGCCTCCGCTGACGAACGACGGCAGCGTCACCTGACCGAAGGTCGCCTGGTACGCGGTGATCGCGGCGAGCGGATACGGCGTGCTCGGCGGGAGCCACCCCACACCTTCCTGCACCAGCGCGAGGAGCAGGAAGTACGAGCCCGGGGTCGCCGGCGAGAGCACCTGTGCCTGCACGGTGCGCTGCGCGCCCGGTGCGACGTCGGCGCCCAGCGGTGTGCGGACGCCGTCCCACACGATGCTCGCGCCACCGCCGTCGATCCAGTGATAGCTCAGGTTGATGGGCGACGCGCCACTCACGCTCCAGCTGTCGGTCCCGACGTTGCTCACGGTGACGGCGACGGTGAACGCGGATCCGGCGGGGATCTGGGTGGGCGGCGCGGCGTCGTACGTGGCGCGAAGCGTGCCGGCCGGAGCGGCGAGGGCGCTCGTCCCCCCGCAAAGAAGCGCGACCGCGGCGAGGACGACGAGGAGTGGCCTCAACGAGCTCCCGCGATCAGGAGGTTGAGGTCATCGGGCGCGACACCCTGAGCGGAGAACCAGCTCACGCCCTCTTGCACCAGATCGAGACGCAGGACGAAGCCCCCGCCGATCGCGGGGACGCTCACCGGCAACGACAGCGTGGCGCTCGCGCCCGGTGCGAGATCGGCCGCGAGCGACGCGCGCGCGCCGTCCCACACGAGCACGTGCCCATCTGGCACGAGCCAGTGGTAGCTGAGGTGGACCGGCCGCGCGCCGCTGGCCGGCCAGGGCACCGATCCGGTGTTGGTGACCGTCACCGCCAACATCTGCTGCGCGCCGCCGACGACGCCCGCCACCGCGGGCGTCGCGTACGTCGCGCTCCACGGACCGGCGACCGCGACGGCGACATCGCCGGTCCGCACGCCGGTGCCCGAGAACCAGGTCACGCCTTCGTCGACGACGTCGAAGCGCAGCTTGTAGGAGCCGGGCGTGCTCGGCGCGAGGACCTGCGTCGGCAGCATGATCGACCCGTTGATGGGAAGCACGGCCGGCACCGCGGTGCGTAGCCCATCCCAGATCACCGTCTTGCCGGCCGGGTCAACCCAGTGATAGGAGAGCCGCACGGCGCCGTTGGCGCCCCACGCGAAGGCCGAGGTGTTGGTGAGCTTCACGAAGACGCTCGCGCTCGCACCGGCGGCGATCGTCCGCGGCGCGCCGGAGGCGTCGTACACCGCGCCGAACACACCGGTGGGCGAGCTCGCCGCGCGCAGCGCGTCGACGCGACCGATCCCGAACGCCGGATCGGTCCCGGGGATGCCGAGATCGTCGGCCGTCGCGCGCAGCCGATCCGCGAGCGCCTGGGCCGTCAACGACGGATCCTGGCTCAGCGTCAGGGCCGCGACGCCCGCGACGAACGGCGAAGCCTGCGAGGTCCCGCTGAGGATCCCGTAGCTCTGCGTCAGCCCCTTGCCCGAGAGATACGTCGCATAGGTCGGCGTGGTGCTCACGATCCGCACGCCCGGCGCGCTCAGCGCGACGTAGCTCGCTTGCGTCGAGAACGGCGCGCGGGTGTCGTCCGGGTTCGTCGCGCCGACGGCGAGGACGCCCGGATATGCGGCCGGGTACCAGACGTCATTTACCGCATTGCAGTTGGTGCCGCCCTGTCCGCAGTTGCCCGCCGCCGCGATGACCAGCGCGCCTTTGCTCTGCGCGTAGCGCACCGCGTCGCGAAGCGTGAAGCTGTCGTCGGGCGATCCGAGTGAGAGGTTCACGATCCGCGCCCCGTGATCCGCCGCGTAGACGATCCCGCGCGAGATGTCGGAGATATCGCCGCTGCCGGTGCAATCGAGCGCCTTGATCGGGAGCACCTTCACTCCGGACGCCACGCCGGCGACACCGAAGCCGTTGTTGGCAACCGCGGCGATGATCCCGGCGATGTGCGTGCCGTGCGAGTTGTCGTCGGTAGACGAGAGACCGCAGCCCGGATTCGCGGCGCTGAGCATGCCGACCGGCGGGAGCAGATCGCCCGCGAGGTCGGGGTGGTTTGGATCGACGCCGGTGTCGATCGTCGCAACGATCACCGAGGGCGAGCCCATGCCGAGATCCCACGCGCGGTCCACCGAGGCCACGCGCAGTCCCCACTGACCGAGGCCGGAATACGGATCGCGCAGATAGAGCGGATCGTTCGCGACGAGCGCGAGGTGAAGCGATCGGTCAGGCTCGGCCTGGCTGACGCCGGGTTCAGCCGCGAGGATCGCTGCCGCGGAGTCGGCGTCGAGACCGGCCGCGGCGCGAACGCGCGTGACGCCGAGCACGCCGATCGTTCCATCGACGGTCGCACCAATCGCCAGCAGCGCGAGCGCGCGCTGGGACGCCGTGGCCTGAGCAGCGAACCGAACGAGCACGCTCGGACCATCGCTTGCTGCACGAGCAAGCGATCCACCGCTCGTCAAAAGAACGAGCGCAGTCACTACCGCCGCGGTGATCCTTCCCTTCATCCTCATCAGCCTCAACGAAACCGGGCCGCGCCCTATGACGCCGTATGCACCACCAGAACGTTCTCGAGGTGCCGCAGGTCGACCGCTGGGACGAGGATGGCGCGCTGGAACGTACCAGTGTCGCCCTTCGTGACCTCGACGACCTTGCCTAGAACGAGACCCTTTGGATAGAGAGAGCGTACGTCTCCGCCGATCGCAAGACCAGCGGTGATGACGATGTCGCCGATCTTCACATCCTCCGTCTGGAGGATCCAATCCATGACCAAGGTGTCGCCGAATTGGCCGCGCACGATGCCCGCGGCGCGCGAACCTTGCACTAGCGCGGAGACAGTTGACGCGGAGTCGGTCACGAGAACGACCTTGCTGTAGTTCGCTCCGACCTCACTCACTCTGCCGACCACGCCGGTTTCCGAAACGACGATGTCGTCGAGATGCACGCCATCACCGGTTCCGACGCCGAGCACGATCGAGTGCACGACGCCCGACGGGTCCGCGGCGACGACGGGCGCTTGCACGGTCTTGAATGGAAGAGCGGCCGCGGTAGCCCCGAGCTTCGCCGCTTGCTGCGCGGCGATGAGCTGCTCGGTGAGCTGGACGTTGTCGAGCGTCAGGCGGTCGACTTGAGTGCGCAAGCTTTCGTTGTCGCTGCGCAGCGTCTCGATCTCGGCGATGGCCTGCCACGCGCGGCCGACCGGGGCGCCGATCTGGCCGAGGACGCGCTCGACCGGGACCAAGAGCTCGGTCGCGAACGTCGACACGCCCCGCACGACCGCGGTGTCGCGCGCCAGGAGGAGCAGGAGACTCGCCGCGAGGAGGGCGATGAATGGCCTTCCTAGGGCCGAAGAGGGACCGGGGGCGCGCCGCGCGCGACCGAAGCTGGCCATTCGCGGCTATTTAACGCGGCGAGGGCTCGATTGTCTCTAGTTCTACCGGGGTAACGCCGCGTATGTCTCTACTACGAGACTTCGCTCGTAACTGTCGAGCTCCTCGAGGATCTTGCCGCAGCCGCGGACCACGCAGGTGAGCGGGTCGTCGGCCACGTGGACGGCCATCTGGGTGGCCTCGGCGACGCGGGTGTCGAGCCCGCGCAGGAGCGCGCCGCCGCCGGCCAGGTAGATGCCCTGGTCCATGACGTCCGCGACCAACTCCGGTGGCGTCTCCTCGATGGTGTCCTTGATGGCGTCGACGATCTGCTCGATGGAAGGGTCGAGCGCCTCGCGGATCTGCGCGCTCGTGACCTCGATCGAGCGCGGCAGCCCGGTGAGGAGGTCGCGACCGCGGAAGAAGGTGGTGACCTCCTCGTCGAGCGGATATGCGGACCCGATCGCGATCTTGATGTCCTCCGCGGTGCGCTCGCCCATGAGGAGGTTGAACTCGCGACGCGCGTACGAAACGATGTCCTGGTCCATCTCGTCGCCGCCGATGCGGATCGAGCGCGAGACGACGATGCCGCCGAGCGAGGTGACCGCGACCTCGGTGGTCCCGCCGCCGATGTCGACGATCATCGATCCCGACGGCTCGTTCACCGGAAGGCCCGCGCCGATCGCGGCGGCCATCGGCTCCTCGACGAGCCGCGCCCACCGCGCGCCCGCCGAGATCGCAGCATCCTGCACCGCTCGCTTCTCGACTTCCGTTACGCCCGAGGGGATCCCGATGATCACGCGCGGCCGCGGCAGGAGCGCGACGCCGTTGTGCACCTTGTGGATGAAGTAGCGAAGCATCTGCTCGGTGATGTCGAAGTCGCTGATAACGCCGTCCTTGAGGGGACGCACCGCGGTGATCGAGGCAGGCGTACGCCCGACCATCCGCTTGGCCTCTGCGCCGATGGCGAGGATCGCACCGGTGCGGGTGTCCTTCGCGACGACCGACGGCTCGCTGATGA
This sequence comes from Chloroflexota bacterium, assembly GCA_005889075.1. Classification (GTDB taxonomy): domain Bacteria; phylum Chloroflexota; class Limnocylindria; order P2-11E; family P2-11E; genus 3-1-20CM-2-70-9. The sequence goes on along the minus strand of VBDQ01000011.1, from coordinate 3,121 downwards.
CGATCCCCCGCCCGCGCACGTGTACCAGGGTGTTTGCGGTCCCAAGGTCCACGCCGATGTCGCGGGAGACCATGCCGAAGAGCGAATCGAGCAGCTAGTGGTCCCTTCCACGGGCCATCGCGACCCGCGTCGAACGATAACGCCCGAGCGGTCGAGTTAGCGCGGATTCCGCGCCGGCAAGATGATCGGAGCCGCCGTTGCTACCGGATATGGCTTGGCGCGGGTAACTCCGTTAGCGCGCTGAGGCCCCGACCGCGCCGCTCGCGCAGGCGGACCGGCGGGACCGCTCGTGCGCTCGGGCGCCGCCACACCACGGCCGAGCCAGAACCCCACGGTGTCAGCGGCGCTTGGCGGCCCGACGCCACGAGGCTAACCATGCGGCACGGCCCGTTTCCAACTTTGCCGGTTCGCCCATGGTCTCTAAAGTGACCGAATGGTCGTTATAGTGACCATATGCGTGCACAGACCGCGCTCGATGACATCATCGCCAGCCGGGGACACCTCCGGATCCTGCGCGCCGCCGACGCGGTCCCAGCTGGGCTGGAGGTGAGCGCACGGGACCTTGCGCGTCGAGCGGGTTTGGCCCATTCGCGTGTCCTGCGCATCCTGAGCGACCTCGCAGGCGGGCGCATCCTGACCGTCCACCGTGTCGGACGCTCCGATCTCTATCAGATAAACCGGAAGCACGTCCTCTACACGCCGCTGCATGCACTCTTCGCGCGCGAGGCCACGCTGACGGGAGACCTCGCGGAACTGCTCCGCAAGAGGCTGCGCTCGATCGACTGGATCGCGGAGGCGTACATCTTTGGAAGTGTCGCGCGCGGAGACGCACGCGCAGAAAGCGATGTCGACCTGGCGATCGTCGCGCCCGCGATGAGCGTCGAGGACGTCGACGCGGCTCTCGGACCGCTAGCCGACGAGATCCGTCAGCGCTTCGGGACCGAACTCAACATCGTCGTGAGTGACGCGCTTGCGGCTCAACGCGCGCGGTCGCGGCGGCCCGGCCGAGACCTCTGGGCGCGCATTGAGCGCGAGGGGAAGAAGCTTCTTCCCCTGGGGCCGCAGGGTGCCTAAGGTCGAGGTCGTCCTCGTGCCGAAGAGTCACGCGTCCGGCTACCTGCGCAAGGCCGAGCAGTTCTGCCTCGCCGCGACAGAGGCGATCGGATCTGAACGGTTCGACGCCGCGTTGCTTTGTGCGGTGCACGCTGGCATCAATAGCGCTGATGCGGTCTGCATCGCGCTCGACGGCCGTCGCTCAAAGGACCCCGATCATCTCAGGGCGGGCGACCTTCTCGAAGAAATCGCCAAGGACTCGCCACCTATCCGGGAAGAAGGTGGCCCAGCTGCGAGCGCTGATTCGACAGAAGAACCGGGTCGAGTACGAGGACAAGCCCGCCAGCCGCTCCGATGCGACCGACGCCGTCCGCCGCTGTGAGCGTCTCGTCGAATGGGCACGGAGCGAAGTGGCTAGGACGGGCATCACGACCTCGACATAGCCGCAGATCTCGAGCCGTCGTCGAACGGCGGGCCCCAGGCGGGTAGGCGCGGGGCGCTAGGTGGTGCCTACGCGCTCACCCTCGGCCTTGCCGCCCGGATGCACCGTCCAGTCGCGCTCGTCGAAATCCTTCGCGCAGAAGGGGCAGATGTTCCACTCGGGACGAATGAGCTTCCCGCACGACGGGCAGACGCGCTTGAGCCGGGTGCGGCACGTCGGGCAGAGGATGAAGTCGTCCTGCACGCGCTCTTTGCAGGTGGGACAGACGACCCGCTGCTCCGCTTCGGCGAGCAGGCTCTCCTCGGCGAGCTGACGCTCGTACGCCTCGCCGAGCGTCTCCTTGGGTCGCACGATGAGATAGAGGAAGAGACCAAAGATGTTGAGGACCACCACCATGAGACCGGCGAGGTACGGGAGGATCTGGTTCTCGGTCCGCTGCTGTGCGTCGCGGACCGTCCAGAACACCATCGCCAGGTACAGCGCGAGCACGTAAAGACCCGCCAGCCGCACCGACAGCTGGATGAGCGGGTTGTTGACGAATGCGGTCCATAGCCCAGTGAGATCAGGCATGCATCACTACTCCCATAGATTCGCGGCGCACGAGCTCGCGCCAGTGATCGAGCTCGTCACGCAGGGTGTCCTCGAACGGGATCTTGGGCTCCCATCCGGTCGCGGCGTGGAACTTCGAAGAGTCCGACCACAGGATGGGAACATCGGACGGGCGCAGGCGTGCCGGGTCTTCTTGCGTACGGATCTTCACCTTCGAGTGCGAGAGCAGGATATTCAGCATCTCGCCGATCGACCAGGTCCGGCCTCTGCCGACGTTGTAGACCTCGCCCGGATCGGCCTTCTCGAGGGCGAGCCAGTACGCACCCACGACGTCGCGCACGTCGGTCCAGTCGCGCTTGGTGGTGAGGTCGCCGACGTAGATGACCGGCTCGTGCCGGCCGGCCTCGATGAGCGCGATCTGCCGGGCGAACGTTCCGGTCGAGAACACGTGCCCGCGCCGCGGTCCGGCGTGGTTGAACCCGCGCGTCACAACGGTATGCACGCCGTAGGACTTGAAGTACTGGTACGCGAGCTTGTCCTGCGCCACCTTGCTCACGGCGTACGGCGACAGCGGGCGCAGCGGGTTCGTTTCTTTCATCGGGACTTCGTCCGGGTGGACGAGGCCGTACTCCTCGCTCGATCCCGCGACCTGGATGCGGATGCGCTTGTCCTGGCGGCGGATCGCCTCCAGGAGGTTCAGCTCGGCCTGGATGTTGTTCATGAGCGTCGCGGACGGCTCGTCGAACGATGACTGGACGAACGACTGCGCCGCGAGGTGGAAGACCCGATCGGGAAGCACAGCGTCGATGAGCTTCTCGACGGCGCCGGCGTCGGTGAGCTCGCAGTGGAGCAGCGTGACGCGGCCCTTGCGGGCCTCGTCGCCCTGGCTCGCGCCGGACGAGAAGCGGCCCTCGACGACGTCGAGCACGCGCCGCAGCGCGAGCGTTTCGAGGTTCTCCATGCGCGACCGCCAGCGGTAAGTGCCGAAGACGGCGACGTCCGGGTGATTCGCGAGGATGTATTCGGCAAGGTGGCTCCCGGCGAAGCCGGTGATACCGGTGATCAGGACGCGCATCG
>VBDQ01000010.1 GCA_005889075.1 Chloroflexota bacterium | reverse complement strand
CGTTCCGGATAACCGCTGAAAGCATCTAAGTGGGAAGCCGACCTCGAGATGAGCTCACCCACTGGGCAACCAGGTAAGGCCGCACGTAGACCACGTGTTTGATAGACGGCAGGTGGAAGGGTCGCAAGATCTGGAGCTAAGCCGCACTAACGGCCGAGGGCTTGACCTAATTCATTCCAGCACCCAGCCGGGCCGATGAGGTCCGGCGCGGTACGAACCTCGTCTCGTCTTCCTCTTTCACGTTCGCCATCGCAGTTCGAGAGGCCTCCGCTTTTTGTGGAGGCCTCTTTCATTTGCGTCCTGGCGGGCGTGACCAGTGGCAGGCCAGACTAGGGGCGGACGGGAGGTACGTCACGATGTCGCTCGGGATACAGCTGACTGAGATCAAGCACGTGCTCCTTGGCGATCGCTGGCACGAGGTCGAACACGAATCGTTCGTGCTCGACACGTATGAATTCATGGACGGCAATCAGGCCGTGGCCCGCGGCGACGGACAGCTGATCACGACCGTGGGCTTCATGTTCCGCGAGCCCGGCGGCCAGATCGTCGCCGGGCCGCTCTCGTCGATACTCGCCGTACAAGTGCCGCGAACGAGCAGGTAGGGAAGACGTGCAGGTCGCCGAAACACCGCGGGCGGACGCGATCGCGCGGCTGCGCGATCAGTTCCACGGCCAGATCGTCCTGCCCGGCGACGTCGACTACGACCGCGCCCGCGTTGTCTGGAACGCGATCGCGGATCGGCGGCCTGCGATCATCGCCCGCTGCACCGCGGTCAACGACGTCATCTCGGCGGTGCGCTTCGCACGGGAGCAGCGGCTGATGATCGCGGTGCGTGGAGGCGGTCACAGCGTCGCAGGATTCTCGACGTGCGACGGCGGCATGGTCATCGACCTTTCGGGCATGCGCTCCGTGCAAGTCGACCCGGCGCGACGGACCGCGCGCGTCGCGGGCGGCGCGCTCCTCGAGCAGCTCGACCAGGCGACCCAGGAGTACGGGTTGGCGTGCCCCGTTGGCGTTGTCGGACACACCGGGGTCGGCGGTCTCACGCTTGGCGGCGGTATGGGCCGCCTCGAACGAAAGCACGGCTACACGATCGACAACCTGCTCTCGGTCGAGCTCGTGACGGCCGGCGGCGCGGTACGGCGCGTCTCCGGGGAAGACGATCCAGAGCTCTTCTGGGGTCTGCGCGGTGCGGGCGCGAACTTCGGGGTCGCCACTGCGTTCGAGTTCGGGCTGCATCCCATCGGCCCAGCGGTCACGAGCGGCGCGGTGGTCTTTCCGATCGGACGGGCACGCGATGCCGCCGCCCTTTACCGCGATTTCGCTCGATCCGGACCGGACCACGTCCATCTCGGGTTGAACTTCGCGACCGGACCCGCAGGCCGAGGCGGACCGCATGAGATGAGAGGAGCGACCGTGGCCATAACGGCCACGCATTTCGGTGATCAGAAGGATGCGGAACGCGATCTGGTGCGCCTGCGCAGCGAGCTCGAGCCCCTGGCCGACACGTTCGCCCGGACCACGTACCTCGCCGTCCAGAGTCAGAGCGACGACGAGATGGCATGGGGCAAGCGGTTCTACATGAAGGGGGCGTTCCTCGACGAACTCGCCGATACGTTCGTCGACCGCGCGGCCGACCACGTCTCGCGAGCGCTGGGCGAGTGCTCGATCGGACTCTGGGCGCAGGGCGGCGCGACCGCGACCGTGGCCGAGGACGCGATGGCGTTCACCGGTCGCGGAGCCGCATTCTGGGTCGGCGTCGAAGCTTTCTGGCTCGATCCCGCGCGAGATCGCGAGCACGTCGACTGGGGACGGGCGGCGATGGCGGCGCTCAAGCCGTTCACGAGAGCTGGGCAGTACGTCAACGATGTCGTCGAGCAGGGCGAAGATGTGGTGCGCGGGATCTACGGCGAGGCGAAATACGAGCGACTCCGGGCCCTCAAGCGCGCTCACGATCCCGAGAATGTGTTCCGGTTGAATCAGAACATCCGGCCGTGACGCTCCGGTTCCCACCGGATTGCCGGCATGGCGCCGGCCCGCTAAAATCGAGTCCTCGGTCCTTGGAGCGGCGGGGTCACACCTGTTCCCATCCCGAACACAGCAGTTAAGCCCGCCAGCGCCGAAGATACTCGGGACGTCGGTCCCCGGGAAAATAGGTCAGGGCCGGGATAAAAACGACTCGGCGCGCAAGCGCTCGGGTCGTTTTCATTTCTCACGCAAGCGGCAGCCGCACTCATTCGTGTGGTCGAGCCGCCCGCGGTCGCGCTCCGTCGCCTGCCGCCAGACCCGGTGCAGTTCCAGGTGATGCTCGGATCGCTGCTGGGCGACGGACGGCTCGTCGGGTTACCGCACGCGCGACGTCTTCGCATCGCGCACCGCGAAGATCGCTCCGGCTACGTGCGTTGGAAGTACGACCGTCTCGGCGCATTTGCAGCCGCGCCTCCACGCGCGGACGCGGGCGTCGTCTCGTTCGAGACGGTCATCCATCCGCTGTTCGATGACCTTGCGGCGCTGCTTCGCGCCGGTCGCACGCGGATGGACGCGGTTGGACCGCTCCTCCGTCCACTCGGGTTGGCGGTATGGCTCGCCGATGTCGGTCGGCTCGATCTTCGCGCTGGCTCGTTCCTACCTATGCAGCAGGAGCTTGCCCTCGCGAGCTGAGAAAGGGCGACCCCGCGAGTCTGGTTATGCCGCTGCGGGGATATGCGGCGCCAAGAACGCCCCACGGATCACGGGTGATAGCTGATGGCGCAGGTTCTCGATCGCACGACCGTGGAGCTGGCATGCGCGCGCCTCGCTGATGCCCATGCGCTGGCCGGTCTCGCGCAGGGTCAGCGATTGGTCGTAGTAGCGCTCGACCACCTCTCGTTGCCGGGCCGGTAGACAGGCGATCGCGGAGCGCACACGCATGCGGAGATCCTCCGCGTCGTAGCGCTCCGCGAGCTCGTCCTGTTCGGGGCCACCTCGGTAACCGTTCTCGAGCAGCTCGTCGAGCGATACGGTCCCGAGATAGTGGCCCTCCTCCCCCTGCGCCTGCGCCTCGCGCTGGCGACGACGATCGGCACGGCCAAGCTCGTCCACGCGGCGGACCTCATCGAGCACCGCACCGCGGATGCGCAGACTGGCGTAGCCCTCGAAGGGGACGCCGCGCTGCGGATCGAAACGGTCGACCGCGTCGATGAGGCCGATAACAGCGGCGGACTCGAGGTCGTCGGCGCTGGCGACCGCGCCGACCGGCACGTTCATGCCGTGGGCGATGCGTGAGGCGAGCGGGACGTACTGCTCGATCACGGCGCAGCGCGTCGCTGCGTCGCCGTCGCGCAACCGTGCCCAAACCAGAGCCGCGTCCGCCAAGGTCCCCCTCCGCCCCGTCGCACGGCCGAGCCCCGTCTCCGGGCGTTGCCCCTCGTCGCGCAACGGCGGGCGAACTGTGCCCTTGGTGGACCGCACGGTTAATCCCCGATCAGGTCCATTTGCGATACCCACTCGGCGCTTGCCCATTTCTGCGTCCGACGGGCTTGCAGGCGCTCCACCCAAAGGCCGGTACCTGATCGGACCGGCAGCCCCTCCGCCAGGCCCAAGAGTGACGCCTACTTCGAGAACGCCGAAAAAGCCTCACCGTGCCGGTCCGACCGGGTACCGAAAGGACTAGGGCTATTCGATAAGGTGGCGCCGTAACGCCAGCACCACCGCATGGGTCCGGTCGGTCGCCCCGAGCTTCGCGATGAGCGTCTGGACCCCCTTTTTCACGGTGTCCTCGGCAAGAACCATCGCGCGCGCGATCTCCTTGTTGGTGTAGCCCTCCGCCAGGTAGCGAAGGAGCTCGAGCTCGCGGGGCGTCAGCGGCTCCCGAACCGGCACCGGGGCGCCGGGTTCGTCACCGTCGGGCTCCGCCTCGGGCTCCTCGACCGCCTCGACAGGCGGGCGCACCTCGACCGCGCGAGTCAACGCACGGGCCTCGGCAGCGCCCAGGGCGGTGAGACCTTCGGCTGCCGCTCGGAGCGCCGCGATTACCTGACCGGACGGAGCGTCCTTGGAGACGTACCCGTTTGCGCCGGCACGGAGGACCGACCGGACGACCTCGGGGGTCTGCTCAACGGTGAAGGCGATGATCGGTACGGCAGCGTTGACCTCGCGGATGCGCTCGACGGCGTCCGTACCCATCGCGTCCGGAAGACCCAGATCCAGGAGCACGACGTCTGGCGCGCCCTCGCGCACGAAGTCGATCGCTTCGGCGCAGGTCGCCGTGATTCCCGCGATGACGATCCCCTCCCGCTCGAGCAGCGCTCGGACACCGAGTCGCATGACGGGGTGGTCCTCGACCGCGAGCACTCGGATGCCGGCCCGCGCCGGCGCTGCCGCGGGCTCAGCGCGGCCGAGGATTCCCAGCGCGTCAGCGGTTCGTTCGGCGAGCGGCGTCTCTTCGGGGGCGTAGACGCTCCCGTGGCGGGCGATCCCCACCCGGACGCTCGCGCCTTCCACCGGTTGGACCTTGGCGCTTGCATCCAGGGCGGCGTCGCGGCACTCCTTATCTTCGGCGTGCAGGCCGATCAGCCTGCCGTCGCGGCCGCGAACGGCCACCGCGTGATGACCGAATGCGTTGGCGGCCGATCGCGCGGCGGCATCCGCGTCGTTGGTTGCCGCGTAGCGAACGATTGCCTCGAGCGCCGCGGAATCCCGCCGCTCACGTTCGAGGGTGTCGATCCGCATGATCGCGGAGAGCGCGCGCGCGACGTCGCCGGCGACGGCCTCGAGGACGTCCAGCTTCTCGTCGAAAGGCGCGCCGGTCGGACGTTTCACGTTGAGCACCCCGATCACTTCGTCGCCGGCGCGGAGCGGCATAACGACTGCTTCGCCAGCGTCCGGATCGCTTCCGCGGAAACGCGCCTCATTCACGGGACCGTGCAGGACCACGGATTCGCCGCGGCTCGCGACCCACCCGGCGATCCCTTCATCGACGCGTTGACCGTGTCCCAGCGGGACCTCGAGGCCGACCGACGCGCGGACCCGAAGCTCGTTCCCCTCGACGACCATGATCGACGTTCCGCCGGCGCCGATGCTGCTCGCGATCGCCTCCGCGGCTCGCGCGAGAAGCGCCGATGCGTCTCGCGTCTCGTGCAGTCCCGTGAGTAGATATCTGAGCAGCGCGGTGCGGTCGGCATGGCGCGCGGTTTCTCGCTGCGCATCCGAAAGCGCGCGGCCGTCCGCGACGGATAGTCCCAGCAGCTCGGCGGCGGCATCGGCGGTCGCGAGCTCGACAGTGTCGAACGGCACACCGTGTCGAAGCGCGCAGAGCAGCGCCTCGCCTTCGGGGAGTGCGATGCGCGTCAGGAGAGCGAATGCGGCCTGGTCGTCCCACCTCCCCGCGGCGACCGGTGTCCCGGTGGTCGTGCCGCCCAACGCGCGGACCACGGCATCCGCATCGAAGATGGCGCGCCAGTCGGTCTCAGCGGAGATCTGGTGCGCGAAGATCGTCGCGAGAGCATCGCCGGAGAGACTGAGTACAGCCGCTCCTTCCGCGCGGAGAAGAGCAGCGATGTGGGAGAGCCGCTCGGGCCAGCGCGCCGTCGAGTTGACGGTTCCCCCTCCCTCGCCCCGCGTTTGACGGAGTCTACCGGCCGGGGACTACTCCACCCAGTTGCCCAGGGGCTTGGGGGACGAAGTCCCCAATTGGTGGCACGTTGTTTGCCCGTTTGCTCGCCCATGGCCATCGATCCCGGCGTGGGGGTGCCGGGGGCCCCTTCGGCCGGAGAGGTCTCGGACCGTGAAGCGGAGACGATGGAGGAGCTCCTCGCGGGTGCCGAGGCTGACGAGCGGATGCTGCGTCCCCTTCATGCGGGGGAGTTCGTGGAGGGGGTCATCGCTTCGATCGCCGGCGACGAAGTCCTGGTCGATCTCGAAGGGCGCTCTGCGGGCGTCCTGTCCGCACGGGAGGCAGGCGCCGAGGGGGTCGACGTCGAGCCGGGCATGCGCGTCATGGCTGCCGTCGTCCAGCCCGAAGGGCCCGACGGACGGGCGGTGCTCTCCCTCCGCCGGGCGCGCAACCGCCGTCAGTGGATGCGGATGAGCGCCCTCGCGAAGAGCGGCGAGGTGATCGACGCCAACGTGGTCGAAGCGAACCGCGGCGGGCTCGTCGTAGATGTCGGCTTGCGCGGCTTCGTGCCGTTGTCGCAGCTCTCTTCGCTCGGGCCGCTCGGCGCGACGAACGAGCAAGGTGGCATACCCGACGCGCTGCGGGGTTACGTCGGCAAGCCCTTGCCGCTAAAGGTGATCGAGGCCGATCCCCGTCGCGATCGGTTGATCCTGTCCGAGAAGGCCGCGGCGCAAGCGGACCGGCGCCGCCGGAAGGCGGCCGCGACCCACATCCTCACGGAAGGAGAGATGGTCGATGGGCGAGTGTCGAGCGTGACGACGTTCGGTCTGTTCGTCGATATCGGTGCCGCCGACGGGCTCGTACACCGCTCCGAGATCACTTGGCAGAAAGGTGTCGAGCCCACGTCGCTGTACAGAGCCGGTGATCCGATCCGCGTCGTCGTGACGGGGGTGGACCGCGAGCGAGGCCGGATCTCGCTGTCGGTCAAGCGCCTCGAGGAGGACCCCTGGGCTAGGGCGACGCGCGAGCTCCGGCCCGGTGACGAGGTCGACGCAACCGTGACCCGGGTCATGCCGTACGGAGCCTTCGCGAGCGTGCCAGTCGGCATCGAGGGATTGATCCACGTCAGCGAGATTGCTCCCCATCATGTGGGCAGCCCGAACGAGCTGGTTCGCGCGGGTGATCTCGTGCGTGTCCGTGTGGTGGCGATCGATCCTGAGCGGCGACGACTGTCGCTTTCGATGCGTCAAGCCTCAGGAAATGTCGTGTACGAAACGCGGTCAGATAGCAATGCGTCCATATAATCGGGACAAGATGATGCCCGGGTCGCTATACCCTTAGAAGACGCGACAAATGGGACCGTTTGACCGCTTCAACGACCGCGCTAAGCGCGTCCTCGCGCTTGCCCAGGACGAGGCCATCCGTTTCAACCACAACTACATAGGGACGGAGCACCTCCTGCTGGGCCTCGTGCGCGAGGGCGAGGGAGTGGCCGCTCGCGTCCTTGACTCGCTCGGGGTCGAGCTCTCGAAGGTCCGCACCGCCGTCGAGTTCATCATCGGCCGGGGCGATTCGACGACGTCCCCCAGCGAGATCACGCTGTCGCCGCGCACGAAGAAGGTCATCGAGCTCGCAATCGACGAAGCGCGAAAGCTCGGCCACAGCCACGTCGGCACCGAGCACCTGCTCCTCGGCCTCGTTCGCGAGGGCGAGGGCATCGCTTCCGGAGTCCTCGAGTCGCTCGGCGTGTCGCTCGAGAAGGTCCGCCATCAAGTCATCGCGACGCTCGGGCAGCAGCACCCGCAGGCGGCGGGCGAGGCAGCGCCGGCTGGCAAGGGCGGTCAGTCGAAGACACCGACGCTCGATCAGCTTGGCGTGAACCTCACCGCGATGGCGAAGGCGCAACAGCTCGATCCCGTGATCGGGCGCGAGAAGGAGATCGAGCGCGTCATCCAGATCCTGAGCCGGCGGACCAAGAACAACCCCGCGCTCATCGGCGAGCCTGGCGTCGGCAAGACGGCGATCGCCGAAGGGCTCGCGCACCGCATCGTCAAGGGCGACGTTCCCGAGACGCTGCAGGGCAAGCGCGTGCTCACGCTCGACATCGGATCGCTCGTCGCCGGCACCAAGTACCGCGGCGAGTTCGAGGAGCGCCTCAAGAAGATCATCGAGGAGCTCCGACACGCGCACGATGTGATCCTCTTCATCGACGAGCTGCACACGCTCGTCGGGGCCGGCGCGGCCGAGGGCGCGGTCGACGCAGCAAACATCCTGAAGCCGTCACTCGCCCGCGGCGAGCTCCAGTGCATCGGCGCGACCACGCTCGACGAGTTCCGCAAGTACATCGAGCGCGATGCAGCACTCGAGCGCCGGTTCCAGCCGGTCATGGTCGAGGAGCCCTCGATCGAAGAGACCATCGCGATCCTCATGGGGATCCGCTCTCGCTATGAGGACCACCACAAGGTCTCCATCAGCGACGACGCCGTGAAGGCCTCAGCCGAGCTCTCGTCGCGCTACATCACCGACCGGTTCCTGCCGGACAAAGCCATCGACCTGATGGACGAGGCCGCGAGCCGCGTCCGCCTGCGCTACTCGACCGTCCCGAACGAGGTCAAGGAGGCGCAGAAGGAGCTCGACCGCATCGTCACGGACAAAGAGCAGGCGATGGAGGCGCAGCAGTACGAGCTCGCCTCGACGCTGCGCCAGCAGGAGCGCCAACAGCAGGACAAGCTCACGCAGGCCAAGGGCGACTGGCTCCTCGCGCAGTCCCAGAAGCGCCCCGAGGTGACCGACGAGGACATCGCCGAGGTCGTCTCGATGTGGACGGGAATCCCGGTCAAGAAGCTCGCCGAGGAGGAGACGCAGAAGCTCCTCAAGATGGAAGAGGCGCTTCACGGCCGCGTGATCGGCCAGGCGCCTGCGGTCACGATGGTCGCGCGCGCCGTGCGCCGCGCTCGCGCGGGCCTCAAAGACCCGCGCCGGCCGATCGGCGTGTTCTTCTTCGTGGGCCCGACGGGCACCGGCAAGACGCACCTCGCGCGCGTGCTCGCCGAGTTCATGTTCGGCAGCGAAGAGAACATGGTGAAGATCGACATGTCCGACTACATGGAGCGGCACAACGTGTCGCGTCTGGTCGGCTCGCCGCCGGGCTACGTCGGCTACGAAGAGGGCGGGCAGCTCACCGAGACGGTGCGGCGCAAGTCCTACTGCGTGATCCTGCTCGACGAGATCGAGAAGGCCCACCCCGAGGTCTTCAACATGCTCTTGCAGATCTTCGACGAGGGCCGCCTCGCGGACGCGAAGGGCCGCAGCGTCGACTTCCGAAACACGATCATCATCATGACCAGCAACCTTGCGCAGAAGATGCTCAAGAGCGAGGCCGCGCTCGGCTTCCGCGGTAAGGTCGACGGCGGGGACGATCCCGACCTCGCGGCCGCCTACGAGCGCATGAAGGAGCGCGTCACCGAGGAGATGAAGCGCTTCTTCCGACCGGAGTTCCTCAACCGGATCGACGCGACCGTGGTCTTCCAGCCGCTCAACAGGGAAGAGATCCGCAAGATCGTCGACCTGGAGCTCGTCGGAGTGCGCAAGCAGCTCGCCTCACAGGAGATCACGCTCGTCGTCACCGACGAGGCGAAGGACCACATCGCCACCGTCGGGTACGACGCGAACTTCGGTGCGCGGCCGCTCGCGCGACAGATCCAGAACGAGATCGCGGACCCGCTCGCCGAGATGCTGCTCCAGGGCAAGTTCCACGCGGGCGACACGGTGAAGGTCCACCCAGTCGAAGGCAAGCTCGGGATCGAGCGCGCCGAGGCTGAGGAACGCAAGCCGGAGCCCGTCGCCCCCTAGCCACGCATCGGCATCGCGGTTGCATCTCGGTCGATCATGCGACCGGCGCTCGCCCTGCTCATCGCACTCTTCGCGTCGTCATGCGCGTCGCCGCTCAACGTGGCGGTCGGCCCAGCGGCGTGGCCGCTTCGGGGCACACCAGCGAGCGATGCGAGCGCGATCCATCGCCGGCCGCTCGTCGTCAAGGTCGCAAACGATCCCGGTGCGCGACCGCAGACCGGTATCGCGGACGCCGACCTCATCATCGAGCTCCCCGTCGAGGGCGGCCTGACGCGGCTCTCGGTGGTCTTCCAGTCGAAGGATCCCAGCCGGGTCGGGCCGGTGCGCAGCGCGCGTCAGTCAGATCTCAACTACCTACCGACGCTCCACGCCATCCTCGCTCACGTCGGCGCCTCCGAATCGGTCACGAAGATGGTCCGCGACGCGGCGTCCTCGGGCGGGTTCGTCGATATCGACGAGTTTCAGCACGCCGATGCCTTCGAGCGCAGCACCGACCGGGTTGCGCCGTACAACGCATACACCTCGGCGAGCAAGCTCCGTCAGGCTGCGGGCAGCGCGGCAGAACAGTCGGTCGATGTCGGTGCGCTCGAGTACGGCGATGCGCAGGCCGCGTCGACCGACGGCGCGACGCTGACGATCCCGTACGCCGAACGCGTGCGGTATGAGTTCGATCCGGCAAGAGGCGCCTATCACCGCACCGCCGGCGGCACGAAGACCCTCGATACCGCGGCGGGCGAGGTGCTTCCGGAGAACGTCGTGGTGATCAAGACCGACGTGGAGGACATCCCGGGGACGGCCGATGCCGCGGGGGCGCCCTCCGTCGACTACCGCGGGACCGGGTCGGGGCCCGTCGTGATCCTCCGCGACGGCAAGCGCTTCGACGGCACGTGGTCGCGGCAGGGGACTGAGATGTACCGGTTCGCCGATGCCTCGGGCAAGGAGATCGGGCTCAAACCAGGTCTCACCTGGATGCACATCGTGCCGACGTCGTTCGATCTCTCCGGCTAGTTGTTCTCGGCCGAGAGGCGTCGCGCCAACCGCACCAGTCCCAAGTCGATCACTCCCAAGACAGCGCCGACCGCGCCACCAACCGCGGCCGAAACGACGAGCGCGAACGGCGCGGCGAAGGCCGCGAACAGAAGGAAGCCCGGGCCGCTACCGGCGGGGATCGCGGCAAGCGATCCGACGAGGAAGACGACTGCGAGCACCGCGAGGAATGCCATGCCGTTCGCGGCGCCCCACCGGAAGACGCGCCGCACGAACGCCCGATCGTCCATCGTGCCGAGCACGTCGATACCCTCGAGCGCCCGCTGGGTCGTCAAGAAGGTGGTCGCCCAGAGCGCTGCGAAGAGTCCGAGACCAACGAGCGTGTTGAGATTCGCCAGCAGGGACCCCAGTCCGCCTCGCGTGTAAGCAAAGAGGACCGAAGCGACCACGAAGAGGGTCGCGTGGAAGGTTGCGAGCGCCCATGTCACGAGGCGCTGTGGCGGATCGCCGTTCATCCGTGCGCGAGCCATATCGCGATCGCGACGACGAGGGCGAAGGTCGCGGAAGTGAACGCGTAGAGCGTTCGCAGCACATCAGCGACGTGGGAGGGAGCAGCGAACGCGAGCCGAGCGACCGCGAGTGTCCGCGGCAGCGAGAGCATGACCAGGAGAACGACGACGCTCAGCTTGACGACGAGCGTCGTGCCCCATCCGGTCTGCGGTGACGGAAGCCCTGCGCCGAAGGCGCCCAGATTGCCAATGCCGGTCATCGCAAGCGTGCCCGCGGCCAGCCAGAAGACCCACTCGTAACTCGCGGCCAGCTGCAGCAGCGCCACAGCGGGGACCCCGATCTGCCTGGCGCGCGCGGCGAGAACGAAGACGAGCGCTGCACCGCCGAGCGCCACCGCCATTGCGAGGACGTGCAGCCAGCGCACGGCCAGGTGAAGCAGATGCACATCCATCGGTCGCAAGTCCAGCGCGGAAAGAGGCGAAGTCAAGTCGAGGCCGATACTTGCTTGCATGCCCACCCGGCCGAAGACCTCCTTCGTCTGCCAGCAGTGCGCGTTCCAGTCGCCGAAGTGGATCGGACGCTGCCCATCGTGTGACGGCTGGAACACGTTCGTCGAGGAGCGCGTCGTCGCGCCGCCAAAAGGCCGAGGGCTCGCCCGCGCACCTCGCGAGCCGATCGCCCTGAGCGACGTGCCGGCCGACGCGGAGCAGCGTCTTTCGACCGGGATCGGTGAGTTCGATCGCGTTGTTGGGGGAGGGATCGTCCAGGGATCGTGCGTCCTCCTCGGCGGCGATCCCGGCATCGGCAAGAGCTCGCTGCTCATGCAGGCATCGGCCGCGCTCGCGCGCAAGGGAACGGTGCTGTACGTCTCGGGTGAGGAATCAGCCGCGCAGGTGAAGCTCCGGGCGCGACGCTTCGGGATCGCGGGCGACAACATCTTTGTGCTCGCCGAGACCGACCTCGGATCGGTCATCGAGGCGATCCGCCGCACGCGCCCGATCTTCGCCGTGATCGACTCGATCCAGACGATGAGCTCGGACGCGATCGCGTCGGCGGCGGGCGGGGTGTCGCAGCTGCGCGAGTGCGCGGCGCGGCTCCTCGAGCTCGCGAAGGGTGAGGACGTTCCCATCTTCCTCGTTGGGCATGTGACCAAAGAGGGCGCGGTCGCGGGGCCGCGCGTCCTCGAGCACATCGTCGACGCCGTCCTCTACCTCGAAGGCGAGCGCTTCCACGCGTTCCGCATCTTGCGCGCCACGAAGAACCGGTTCGGTTCGACCGACGAGGTCGGGGTCTTCGAGATGGGGGAGACCGGGCTGCGCGAGGTCCAGAACCCGTCCGAGGTCTTCCTCGAAGAGCGAAGCGGCGGCGTCGCGGGCAGCGTTGTGGTTCCGACGGTCGAGGGGACCCGCCCGCTCCTCGTCGAGGTTCAAGCGCTCGTGACGCCGACGAGCTTTGGCCTTCCGCGCAGGACCGTCAACGGGACCGATCCGCAGCGCGTCCTGCTGCTCCTCGCCGTCCTGAGCAAACGCGCGGGGCTCAACGCGGGCACGCACGACGTGTACGTAAGCCTTGTCGGCGGTCTTCGCATCCGCGAGCCCGCCGTGGATCTCGCGGTCGCCGTCGCGATCGCATCAGCGCTGCGCGATCGCTTCAAGCGCGCGATCGTGCCGGCCGCCAGCCTGTCCGACTTGAACGGCACAGGGCTTTCTGTCGTCGGGGTCGCGTCTCTGCGCGAGGCCCTCGAGAAGGCGGGCGTCGCCGACGGCTAGCGCGCGAACGGGACGAGAGCCGGGACGCGCGAGACGAACGACCGGTACTGATCGCCGAGGCCCTGGATCAGCACGTGCTCCTCGGCGACGATGCGTGCGATGGTGAATGGGATCGCGTAGACGATCGTGGCGACGAGCAGGAGCGCGCTCTCCATTGCGAGGGTCGCGCCTATCTGAAAGATCAGGATCCCGAGATACATCGGATGGCGGACGATCCGATACGGTCCAGCGGTGACGACGCGATGGCCCTCAAAGAGATCCATGCGGATCCCGTAGCTGCGTCCAAGCGACCACATCGCCCACGCCGCAAAGAGCGCGGCAGCGATGGCGACCGCGACGCCCGCGATGTGCAGCTCGTCGGCAAGCGCGACCCGCAGCGGCACCAGGTAGGCGAGAACGAACGGGACCCAGACGAGCGGTGGGTAGTACTGAAGCCACCACGCGGCTTGCGAGCGGACAAGATGCGCCCGCTGGCCGCGAACGATCCGGAGGGCGGCCGCGGAAAGGAAGACCACGTGCGCGGCGAGGAGCACCGCGATCTTGATAGAGCGGTCGTCCAGGCCCCGAACGCTAACAACCTCACCGTAGACTCGTCGCGTGTTCTTCCATCAATCCCGGCGCTCGCCCGCGGTCGGCGGCCACATCTTCATCGGTCGGACCGTGCGGCGTTCGCAGCAATCGAGAAAGGAGTGGTTCGAGTGGCCTTTATCCGTCTTCTGGCAGCACTCATCGGTTTCGTCTTCGGTTTCTTCCTCGGCGCGTCCCTTCTGTCGGTCACCCAGGTCACGCCGGTCAGCAATCAGGTTCTCGTGGTCGTCCTCTTCGCCGCAGCCTGCGCGATCCTCGGATGGCTCGGTGCTCCGTACGTCACCGTCATTCCGGCGGCGTTCGTGGTGGCCCGCATTCAGGCGACGTCGGCCACGACGCTGGTCGGTGGAGCGTTCGGTGCCGGCGTGGGACTCATCCTCGCGCTGTTTCTCGCGTTCCCACTTTCATTCCTTCCCGGCGAGCTAGGACGCTACGGCCCGCTCATCGGGGCAGCGACTCTTGGGATCGTCGGCGCGACCGCGGGCACGCTGAAGCGGAACGACCTCGGCGCCCTCGTAAGGGAGGTGCGTGGCCGAGGTCGCGAGCGGACGACCGATGCCCGCGTTTTGCTGGATACCTCGGTCATCATCGACGGGAGGGTCGCCGACGTCGTGCGGAGCGGGTTCGTCCGTGGGACTCTCGTCGTGCCGCGCTTCGTCCTCGCCGAGCTGCAATTTTTCGCCGACTCGCCCGACGCCTCGCGGCGTGAGCGAGGCCGGCGCGGGCTCGAGATGCTCTCCAAGATGCAGAAGGAAGCGACCGTCAAGGTGGAGCTCTCGGATGAAGACCCCGCCGGGACGGGCGCCGACGCGAAGCTCGTGACCCTCGCGCGCGCTCTCGGGATCGCGATCATGACCAACGACTACGGACTGAACCGCGTCGCCGAGCTGCATGGCGTGACGGTCTTGAACATGAACGACCTGGCGAAGGCGGTTCGCCCGGTGGTCCTGCCGGGCGAAGAGATCACCGTGCGGGTGATCCAAGAGGGAAAGGAGCAAGGGCAAGGTGTTGGCTATCTCGAGGACGGCACGATGATCGTGATCGAGAACGGCTCGCGCCACCTCGGCAGCGAGCTGCCGGTGACGGTCATGCGGGTCCTCCAGACCGTCGGCGGCCGGATGATCTTCGCGCAGCTGAAGGGCGAGATGAGCGAGCGCCGCCCGCGGGCTCTCGATCGCTAGAAGCAGACTCGGCGCAGCCTGCGCGATCCTCGCGGCCGGGAGCTCGACGCGTGCGGGTACCGACAAGGTCGCGGCCGACCTCGGCGGGCAGCCCGTCCTCGCGTGGTCGCTCGCCGCGGCGGTCGCCGCGGCCGTGTTCGAGCGGATCGTGGTCGTCACGCGAACGGAACGGCTCGCTGCGGTCGAGGAGATCGTCCGCACGCGCGTGCCCGACGCGATCGTGGTTGGCGGCGGCGACACGCGGACCGCGTCGAGCTGGGCCGCGCTGGATGCCGCGCCCGACGCGGACGTGATCGCGATCCATGACAGCGCGCGCCCGTTCGCGCCGCCATCCCTGTTCGTGCGCTGCGTCGAGAGCGCGCGCAAGAACGGGAGTGCGGTCGCCGGCCTGCCGCTCGCGGACACCGTCCGTCGCGCCGATGAGGCTGGCACCGCGATCGAAGAGCTCGCCCGCGAGGGGCTCTGGTCCGCGCAGACGCCGCAGGCGTTCCGACGCGAGCTCCTCGAGCGGGCGCGGCAGGCGGCCGGCGATCGGTCCTTCGCCGACGATGCGGCCGCGGTCCGGGCGGCGGGCGCGCCGGTCCGGATGGTCCTCGGAGAGCCCCGCAACCTCAAGATCACGACCATCGAGGACCTCGGCTACGCGCGTGAGCTCGTGGCGAAAGGCGTGGTTGGCATGCCCGCGCTGCAGGTCCGCTGATGGCGACGCCGCGCGTCGGGCTCGGGTACGATATTCACCGTCTCGCGGCGGGTCGCCGCCTGGTCTTGGGCGGCGTCGCGATCGAGCACCCGACGGGGCTCGTTGGTCACTCCGACGGCGACGTTCTCCTTCACGCGGTGATGGACGCGGTCCTCGGAGCGAGCGGGCTCGGTGATCTCGGATCGCAGTTCCCGAGCGACGACCCGAAGTACGCGGGCGCGGACAGCGCGGAGCTGTTGCGCCGGGTCGGGTCGAAGGTCCGCGAGGCGGGCTACACCGTCGTCTCGCTCGACGCGACGGTCATCGCGCAAGAGCCGCGCCTCGGCGCGCACCTCGACGCGATGCGGAGCGCGATCGCGCGGGGCCTTGAGCTCGCGCCACAGGGCGTGAGCGTCAAGGCGAAGACGAATGATGGTGTGGGTGCGATCGGTGCAGGCGATGCGATCGCCGCGATCGCGGTGGCACTCGCGACCAAGTAGCGAGGAGACAGAGCGCCATACAGCGAGTCGAGCCGGTAGAGCTACGCATCTTCAACAGCGCGACCCGGATGGTCGAGCCGTTCGTGCCCCTGCGCCCGGGCGAGATCGGCATGTACAACTGCGGTCCGACAGTCTACGACTGGCAGCACATCGGAAATCTGTACGCGTACATCGTCGCCGATGTCGCACGGCGCACGTTCGAGTATTTCGGCTACCGCGTGACGCAGGTCATGAACATCACGGACGTCGGCCACATCGTCGACGACGCGGACGCCGGCGAGGACAAGATGGAGCTCGCGGCCAAGCGCGAGCAGAAGGATCCGCTCGAGCTCGCGGCAATGTACACGCGGCAGTTCATCATCGACCGGCACAAGCTCAACATCCTCGATCCCCACGTGATCGCCAAGGCGACCGATCACATCGCGCAGATGATCGAGCTGATCAGGCGGCTGATCGAGAAGGGCAACGCCTACGTCGCTTCCGACGGTGTGTACTTCGACGTGACGACATTCCCTGGATACGGGACGCGTCTTAACGCGGAGAACCCCGCCGACCGCGAGGCCGGCGCACGCGTCGAGGTCAACGAGAACAAGCGCCACCCGGCCGACTTCGCGCTGTGGCGCGCCGCGAAGCCGGGCGACCTGCAGCAGTGGGAGTCACCGTGGGGACGCGGCAATCCCGGCTGGCACATCGAGTGCTCCGCGATGTCGATGCAGTACCTCGGCGAGACGTTCGATCTTCATTCCGGCGGCGAGGACCACCTCTTCCCGCACCACGAGTGCGAGATCGCGCAATCGGAAGCGGCGACCGGCAAGCAGTTCGCGCGCTACTGGTTGCACGTCCGTTTTCTGCGTGTGGAGGGACAGGGCATGCACAAGTCGATCGGCAACACGTACCTCCTCTCGCAGCTGGAGGAGTGGGGCTACGACCCGCTTGCGTTCCGGCTGCTCGCGCTCGGCGTCGGCTACCGCAAGCCACTCGACTTCACGCGTGCCGGCATGGATGCCGCGCAGAACCGTCTCGTCAAATGGCGACGGACGATCGCCGAGGCGTGCGTGGCGACCGGGGGCCGGATGACCGAACCCGAGCCGGACTTCGGCGTGCGCGCGGGATTTGTGAACGCGCTGGCCGACGACTTCAACACGCCGCGCGCGGTCGCCGCGGCCGAGATGGCGCTCGATCTCGCCGGCAGCCCGGATCTCGCGGTGCGCGAGCGAGCCCTCTGGCTCCTGTTCGACATGGACCGCGTCCTCGGACTCTCGCTGCGCGATCGGGCCAGCGCCGCCGACGATCTCTCGGTCGATGAGGAGCGTCTCTTCGACGAGCGGGAGCGGGCGCGAGAGTCCGGTGACTACGCGAAGAGCGACCAGATCCGCGCCGACCTGCTGACGAAATACGGCATCCAGCTCAAGGACACGAAGGAGGGCACGCGTTGGGAGCGTGTCCGACCGAAGGGAGCATGACCAATGGACGAGTCTGAGCGAAGCGAGCCCTCCTCGAACGAACCGCAGCCACCGTCCGATCCGCAGCCGGCGCCGCCGCACGGGGAGTCCGAAACGCCGCAGCCGCAAGGGCAGCAGCTCGGCGACGGTGACGCCAATCGCCGGCGTAGGCGCGGCAGGAGAGGACGTGGGGGCGGCGGTTTCGGCGCACCCCGTCCACCGTTCAATCAGCGTCCGCAGTACGGCGGTCCGCGTCCTCAGTACGGCGGGCAGCCGTTCCGGCCGCAGCCACAGCCCAGCCGCGAGGAAAACGAGCAATCGCGCGAGCTCGCGGCGTACGAGCGACGCATACGTCAGCGCGGCGGGGCCGGTGCCCAGCAAGGCTGGCGCGGCGGTCCGCCGCGACCAGCCGGAGGCGGCTGGCGCCAGCGCGGCGGCGCGGGGCAGCAGCGCTATCAAGACACGATCCGGCGCGTCACCGCCGGTCCGCGCGCGACGGCGCCCTCACATCAACTGGCGGGCGAGCCGATCGCGGGACCGCACGCGATCCTCGAGGCGATGCGTGCGGGTCGAGGGATCCGCCGGGTTTACGTGTCGGAGGACCGCGGCACGCGAACAGGCGCGGTCAACGACCTCATCACGGAGGCGCAGCAGCGCCGGATCTTCGTGCGCTTCGTCGACAAGATGGAGATCGACCGGCTTTCGCCGATCGAGGAGCACCAGGGCGTCGTCGCGATCGTCGAAGGAAAGACCGGCGTCGAGCTGGATGAGCTCCTACTCCATCTCGACACGCTCTCCACCCCAGCGCTCGTGCTCGTCATCGACTCGCTCCAGGACCCGCAGAACTTCGGCGTGCTGTTGCGCTCTGCCGAAGGCGCCGGCGTCGATGGCGTGGTCATCCCACACCACCGCGCGGTGGGTCTCACGCCAGCGGTCGCGAAGACGAGCGCCGGTGCCAGCGAGCATCTGCTCGTGGCCGACGTCGCGAACCTGCGGCAGGCCATCGACGCGATCAAGGAGAAAGGCGTCTGGGTCGTCGCGGCTGACGAGTCCGGCGACCTGCTCTACGACGAGGTCGATTACCGCGGACCGACCGCGATCGTGATCGGTGGAGAAGGCGAAGGCATCCGCCGTCTTGTTCTCGAGGGCTGCGACCAGGTCGTGCGCATTCCCATGGAAGGGCAGGTGAGCTCGCTCAATGCCGCGGCCGCGGGGACGGTCCTGCTCTACGAGGCGCTCCGTCAGCGAAGGCACAACGTTCCACCCGCGCAGACGCGGACGCCACGGCCGGTCGTTGTCGCGGAAGAGATCCCGAATGGGGAGCGCGAAGCCGCCGAGGCAGAGGAGGGTGGCCTCGACGAGACCGACCAGATCGCGCCCGCTGCGCTCGAGCCGGCCCCGACCGAGCCGATCGAGCCTGAGGTTAGAGAGCCGGCCGCAGACGCGGCCGCGCCAACGAACGAAGAGGCGAAGCCGAAGAAGCCGAAGACGCCGAAGACGCCGCGAAAGCGGTCACCGAAGAAGACCACCGAATAGCAGAAACAAGACCGTATCAACGCACCTAAGCGTCGCTATCGGCTCATCGCTACCGGCCGCTACGATGCCGAGGTTGCCTGTTGCTTCCCAACGCGCCCTGCGTATTGCCGGATACGCCGGATGCGCGCTCGCAGCCGTCGCGATCTTCCTGCTTATCCAGCAACGTGGGCTCGGCCGTAATTACGGCTCGTATGACTTCTACGCCTATCTGACCGCGGCGTCGCACCTGGTCGGTGGCGAGTCTCTTTATCCGCAGCTCGCCCTTCCGAGCTTCGAGCTTGGCGACCAAGGTCTTTACCTCTATCCGCCGCCGATCGCGATCCTTTTCGTTCCGCTGCTCGCGCTGCCGTTCGCCACGGCAAGCGCAATTTGGGCGACCGCTCTCACTGTGCTCGCAGTGGTCCTCGCGATCGCGCTGGCGCGCGAATTCGCGCCGGCACGTCGGCCGCTCGCGGTCGCTCTCTTCCTGGGCGCGTTTCCGCTTCAGTGGGAGCTGGCGAATGGCAACCTGACGCTGGTCACGTTGGCGCTCGTGATCGTTGCGTATCGGATCCGGGCACGCATGTGGCCTGCCGCCGCGACATTCGGGCTCGCGGTCGGCCTCAAGCTGCTCGCGCTGCCGCTGGTGGTCCTATTCCTAGCCGCTCGGGCGCTGCGTGTGGTCATCGCGGCGGCAGTGCTCGTCGCCTTCGTCGTTCTCATCACGCTGCCGTTCTTGCTCCGCGACTGGCTCGACTGGCTCGTCGTGCTCTCGCGCCTGGTGGGCGGCCCGCCGACGAGCTCGAACCTCCTGCCGACTGTGTTTCTGCAGTGGCCGGGACGCGGACTCGTCCTCGGCTTTGCCATCGCCTCGCTCGGTGTAGCGGCGGCGGCGCTCTACCGTCCGGCTCGGCTGTACAAGGAGTTCCCGCTCGCGATCTCGTTGGCGGCGGCTCCGTTCGTGTCGGCCTTCGTCTTCTACCCGTATCTGCTGTTCGCGTTGCCGCTCGTGGTCCTGCTCATTTTCGGCGACGTGCCTGCTTGGGTCCGTGCCGCAGGCGCCGTGAGCTGGATGCTCCTTGAGCTCGAGGCGATCGCGCCACTGAGGGGGATCGGCGTCGCCGCCGTCGCCATCGCGCTCGCGGTCGGCTTGGCGCTCGCGGCAGGTGCGCGTCGAGCCGTCGCCGTGCCGATCTCGGCTGAAAAGATCGGGCAACCGGCTTGACCATGAAGCACGCGCCTGGGCCCAGCCAACGCTAGAGACTTCGTCTGCGTGCGAGGGCGAAGAAGGCGACTGCCCCGATCGAGAGGAACGGGCGCGCGGGGAGCGAGAAACGGCCCTCGGCCCAGAAGGGGTACGAGACGATCCACGTGGCGGCAATGACCGCAAGCGGCAATACGGCAAGCGGGCCACTCAGGCGCGAGAGCCGGATCGCGCCCGCTATCCCTATGCCAAGCAGCGCGAGATTGAGCACCATCCAGATCGCTCGAATTTCGGCCACCGCGGCGGTGTCGGCTCGCAACGGCACGTCGCCGGCCCAAAGCTCCACTGACCGCACGACGCCCCTTACGACGAAGCCGGCGGGATCGTGAGCGATGAGAGTGAAAGCGCGCGACCGCAGCTCATCGTCCAGCGCCACGAACTCATGTGCTTGCGCGACGCGGTCGGCGATCGCGTCGAACGCGGCGAGTCGCGAGCGTCCGGCTTCCGCTTGGCCGCGCTCGAAAGCGTCGAGCTGTTCCGGCGATCGGCCCTGGAAGTAGCCGAGCCAGAGCTGCGCTCCTGTGCTACCGGCGACAGGCCGACCGAAGTTGACCTCTGTGTACGCGATGTACGGCGTCACCGCGAGGAGAAACACGAAGAGCGCCGCGACCAGCGCACCAGCGGCACGGCGTGTCCTCGCGCTGGTCATCGCGATCAGTGCGAAGAGGGGCGGCCCGAATATCAGAAAGGGCCGGGTGAGCACCAGCGCCGCTGCGAGCAAACCCGCACCGGCACCACTCCACATGCGTGGCCGGCCGCTCAGGCTGGTGAATCCAATGGCGGCTCCCGCGAATAGCAGAGTCGCGAGGAGATCGGAGAGCGCGTGCGCCGCGAAGAAGGAGAACGCCGGATTCAGCGCAACCAGCGCTGCCGCCGCCACGGCGCCTCGGGCACCGAGCAGCGGACGTGCGAGGTGTGCGGTGAGCAGCACGAGCGCCGCCAGCGCGATGGCCTGCGCGACCGCGATCACCCACGGGTCGCACCCCGACACGCAGAGCGGCGCAAGGAACAGTGGGTACCCCGGAAACCGCAGCGGCTCTGGGATGAATGGCTCGCCGACGCCAGCGTGCGTGTACTCGCCGCGCTCGACGAGGCCACGGGCAAGTGCGACGTACTGTCGCTGGTCATCGCGCGCCGGGTCCCAATCGGGGGCGAGATAGGCGGCATACGCGATCGTGAGCACGATCGCTGCGAACGCGAACAGGTAGGTGCCTCGTGGGAGCAAACGGCTGAACATCGACGCTTAGCGCGGCGTCCGCGAGGTCCTAGTAGCGACCACGATGCAAGGCTATCCACGCGTCCGCCCTAGCGATACCAAAGGGACACGATCGACCCATATAGTCCGCGCGCATGCTCCTCACCATCGCGATCCCTGCTTTCGACGAGGTCCAGAACATCGAGCGTGCCATTCGCGAGGCGCGAGCCACGGCGCAAGAGGTCGCGCCCAGCGACGCCGAGGTCCTGATCGTCGATGACGGCAGCCGTGATGGGACCGGGGCGATCGTCGATCGACTCGCGGAACAGCTCGCTGACATCCGAGTCGTACGGCACGAGCGTAATCGAGGTTTCACGGGAGCAATGTCGACCTGCTTTCGTCACGCGCGCGGCGACTGGATCTTTCTCGCACCTGCCGACGGGCAGATCTCGATGAGCGAGGTAAAACGCTTCCTCACGGAAATCCCTCGGGCCGACGTCGTCGTCGGCGTGCGTGAGCAGCGGCTGGAGGGAGCAGGACGCAAGACGCTCTCCCGAGCCTTTCACCTCATCGCCCGGCTTCTCTTTGGCCTGAAGGTGCCGGAGTTCAGCTCGGTGTTTCTCTTTCGCCGATCGCTTCTCGCGTCGATGCGCTTTCGCAGCGCATCGCGGAGCGCCGCACTCCTGCCGGAGATCCTTTTCCGCGCAAGTCGCCGCGGCGGACGGTTCGCGGTGGTATCCGTGGTGCAGCACCCTCGGACCGCGGGTCGCGCGAAAGGCGGTCAGCTCTCGGTCGCAGTTTTGACGCTCGGCGAGCTCGTCCGCGTCGCGATCCTGGCGCGGCTCGACGAGAATGCTGCACGCAAGGTGCCTCTGGCGCGACGGGACTCGGCTCGCTGAGAGCGACGACCGTCTTCGCCGCGATCCTCGCGGCGATCGTCGGGGTCTTCGCCGCAACTCTTCCCGCGAACGACCCCGATCTTTTCTGGCACCTGGCGAGCGGCGCCTGGATGATCGACCACCGTCAGCTGCTCGACCGGGACGTGTTCTCGTTCACGATGGCCGGCACCGGTTATTCGACTGGTCAGTGGCTTGGCGAGGTCGTCTACGCGGCCCTTTATCGGGCGGGCGATTGGCTGGCGATTTCGGTTCTGCGGGCCGCGCTCGTTGCCGTCGCTACCTTCTTCATTTCCCGTGTCGTCTTGCGATACCAATCGAACCCGCTTTGGGCGATCGCTCCTCTCATCGCGGCCGTTCTGGTCTCGAAGATCATCTGGGGCGACCGGCCGCAGCTCTTCTCGCTTGCGCTATTCCCGATCTTTCTCTTCGTGGCGCTCAGTGCTCGACTCGACGGGCACGCGCGACGCGCATTCGTGCTCGTTCCGCTCGCGCTGCTGTGGGCGAACCTGCATGGAGCGTTCATCGTAGGCATCGCGGTCCTCGGCGTCGTGTCGGTCGAATCGTGGCTCTCGGGCGCGAGCGACCGGCGCATTCTGACCCTCGTGTTCGTCGTGAGTGCGGCGGCGACGCTCGTAAATCCGAGCGGGATCGGGGCCTACGCGGCGGCCGCCGGGTATGCGTCGAGCGCGAGCGTCGTCGTCGAAGAGCGCCCACTCGACGTGACGACCGGCGCAGGCACCGTCTTCGCCGCGCTGTTGTTGATAGCGCTGGGCCTCGCGATGCTCGTTGGTCGGGACATAGTTGCGGATCGGCTTCGCGCGCCGCTGCTTTGGGCTGGCCTCGCAGTTCCGTTCGCCGCTCTCGGGATGCTCCACCAGCGTCAGCTGCCATTCGCTTCGATGGTCATCGCACCGATTGTCGCTGCGCTCGCCCCGGCGGTCTTCGCCCGCCGCGTCTCCCCAGTTCCGAACGTCCCTCGCGTCACCGCGTCGCTCGTCGTAGTCGGATCGGTCGTCGCTGCGGCCGCGTTCATCCTGATCGCTGGCTCTCGTTCACCGGACCTCGCCGCGTACCCAATGGCGGCGGTTCCGCTCCTTCGCGACAGGACGGGCAATCTCTTCAACGAGTACGACTGGGGCGGGTATCTGATCTTCGCGCTCCCAGAGCACCCGACCTACGTCGATGGACGCGGCGCGGCGCTCTATCCCCCGAGCCTCATCGCCGAATTCCAGAATGCGGTCGCGCTTCGACCGGGATACCGCGAGGCGCTTGATCGTCGGGGCGTCCGCTTCGTGCTGGTGCGACCGGATCGAGCCCTCGCGGTCGCGCTCCGCGACGCGAACTGGCTGCTACTCGGCGAGGAGCCCGGACGTTGGGTGTTGCTCCAACGGCCTTGAGTCGCCACTGGGAGCGACGGCGCGGTCTCGCCAAAGCCCGGCGACCAAGAGGACGAAGACCACGACGGGAATCACGGCGCTCCACGTCTCTCGGTGACGGCTGATAGCGATCGCGTAGAACAGGGGCGAGATCAGAAGGAGGATCGCTGAGCCGACAAGGACCAAACGGCTCGCGACGCTCGGCGACCCACCGCGAGCAATCACGCCGCCCGCCACGATGATTGGCACGAGCAAGAGCAGATGGTCGTAGGCCCATTCGTAGGGCGCGATCGCAGATGACAGAGCAAGCCAGACAGCGCGAGCCCCATCCGTTCCGCGGCGAAACCGAGCGGCGAGGGCGACGCCGGCGATCGCAAGGAGAACGGCCACAAACGCGCCGGCCGGGCCGGCGGCCTCGGACAGCAGCGAGTAGATCGTGGCAGGCAGGCTGAACCGCCGCTCCGGGACGACCGCCAGCCAACCGACCCACCACCCGGGTCGCACGAGAGCGCTGGCGATGAGCACAAATGCAACCAGGACGAGCCAGTTAATTGCTGCGCGCACTGTCGTGAGGAGACCGACCGCGGCGGCGACGAAGAGCTGCGGCTTCGCCAGGAACGCAAGCGCGCAAATCACGCCCCGGCGATCAAGGCCACGGCGAAACGCGAGGATCGCGCCGGCGCTCGCTGCGACGAGCGCGAAGCCCCACTGGCCAAGGACGAAGGTGTGATAGGCCGGCGTGGACATCGTGATCGTCAAGCCCGCGACCCCGTTGGCCAACGGAAGGTCCGGCAGGTATGACCGAAGCAAGGCACGGACCGCGACGATCGCGAGCGCGAACGTGGTGAGCGTCCATAGCCAGCCTGCGACCTCGAGCGGAAACAAGGCGAGCGGAACGAACGCAATGGCGACCCACATCGGGTATCCGTACACGGGCGTGTCCGGCGGCTGCGTGCCCATTCGCGCGACGGTCGCAGTCCAGGTGGTCGGATCGTACGGATCGGCACCCAGGACGAGAGCACGCCCGCCGGCCCAGAAGCCCGAAAAGTCGGTGATGTGCATCAGCTCTTGCCGACGGGTGACCGCGCCAAACAAGACCAAAAAGGCAACGCCGAACGCGACGCTGGCGAGGAACGTGATGTCTGCGGTTCGTCTCAGGCGATATGTGTCCGTACGAAGAAGCGCTGGGGAGGCGCGAGGTATGCGATCAACAAGAGGATGCTACGAGGCGCTCCGGCAGCGTCGGTGCGACGACCCCGTGGCGCGCGACGACCGGCCGATTAGGAAGTCGCGTAAGACGGTGAGCGTGCGCGAGTGAGTCGAGAGGGCGCGGCCTGGAAGCAGGCTTCCTCGGGTGCTGTTGAAGACCCACGTGAAGAGGATCGGATGAGACGGGGTAACACCAAACGTCACCGGGATGAGAAAATCAACGCACGCGAGTTTTGCCGACCTAGCTCAACGGTAGAGCAGTGGTTTTGTAAACCACCGGTTCCGGGTTCGAGCCCCGGGGTCGGCTCCGTAGACGCAGGTGAACAGCAGGCCGTCCAGCTGCTCGCCGAGCAGCGGGGGCACCTCGCTATCGACGAACGTCATCCCGGAGGCGCTCGCACCGAGACCGTAGGCAAGCAGATGCAGCCTGCCTTCGACCAGGCCGGCAGCGAGGTGCGCCTCGCGATACTCCCGGTCGTCGAGCGTACCGACGTCCGTCGCGGCGATCACGACGAACGCGGCGTCGCGAGCGAGCCGCTGCTCCCAACACACCCGGTAGAGCTCCTCTCGCATCGCGCCGGCGCGTACGGGAGCCGACAGATCCGGCCATCGGTAGAGACCCGGCACGACGCCCTCGACGTCGTGGACGACGAAGCGGTGCGCGAGATCGATACCGCGGAGCGCTGCGCGAAGAGAGGTGCGCAGCGTGCGCTCCGGCAGACCCCGGGTGGGGTCCATGCGGCGCTGCGAGCCGCGCGCGAGCACGACGTCCTCGATCGGGTTCGATCGAGAGACAGGCGCAGCGACCGGGGCGCCGCGCTCCCACAGGGGCCCAAGCGTGTCGCGATCGCCCGCCCGCTGCGCGGCGGTTCCCAGGGGGAACTCCAACGGCGCTGCGTCGACGTCACCCCCGGCTGCGGGACCGGAGGCGTCGAGCGCGGGCGGGCCGCTGCCGAGGGCGACGACGGCCACGGGCCATTCGTGCACGCCATCCGCGCCGACGAGCGCGGCCACCGCCGCATCCGGGAAACGGCTGAACAACGAGGCGGTGAGCCCCGCGGAGTCGGCGACGGCGAGCACCTGGCTCAGCATGGTGCCGGCGTCCCAATACACGTGGCGGTATCCGCGCTCGCGGTAGCGCCAGCCCGTGCGCCAGGGGACTCCGGTGACGGCCAGGGCGGGCGCACCACCGCGGGGGGGAGGGGCGATCCGCACGAGGGCATGCTCGCGCGGGTCGTACCAATGCACGCCGGCAGGCACGTCCACGCCATCGGGGACAGCGACGTACACCTCCAGCGGGAAGCGGCCGCCCGCGGACCCGGCGGCACGGAACAGCCAGGTCGTGTAGGGCCGCGCCATCGTGCGCACCACGCCTGCGGAAAGGTGTAACAACCGGGAGAGCTGCGGAAGATCCAGTTCGCCGGGGCCGACGTCCGCGGTGCCAGCGAGCACGGAGACGGCGGGGGCCGTGGTGGCCGGTAGGCTGCGAGGGAGCGGCACGCGAGGCAGCGATCCCTCGTAGCGTTTGAAGAACCACGGGAAGCGGGCCAGGTCGTTGGCCTCGAGTCCCTGGACCACGCGAGGGTCGTCCACCGGCGGTGTCCACTCGTGGCCCGTTCGACCCGCGAAGCGGCGATCGATCGAGGTCAGCCTGTGCAGCGTCTGGGTTGCGGTCTCGACGTTGCTGATTCTGGCGCACGCGGGCGCTGTGCCGTCTTGGTCTCGATCACGCAGCCGCCCCGCAAGGTCATCGACCGTGCGCGACTAGGAGGCTCGGCTGTGTCTGTTTACCGAGACGACCAGCCCCGGGGTCGGCTCAGATCGTCCCTATGCCCGCACAGGTCTACCGCGAACCAGTCGCACGATCGCGACGAGGACGACCGCGCCGATCGTGGCGACGATGATCGAGCCGATCAGGCCCGTTGGTTCGGCGCTCGGCAAGATGATCGAGAACAGCCAACCGCCGATAAGCGCGCCGATGAGGCCCAGGATCAGATCCCCGATAAGGCCGTAGCCACCTCCCTTCATGATCAGACCTGCGAGCCACCCGGCGATGAGTCCAACGATGATCCAAGCAATGAATCCCATCTAAACCCCCTACGGTCGTGCACTAATACACGCGGATCGCGTCGTTCCGGACCTGCATTCGTTCGGCCAGGTCAGATTTCTGCGACCGAAAGCGATCTAAAGGGAGCCGGCTTGCTAGCTGCCGCGGCGCTTCCGCGTACGCGCCGCCTTTTCTGCAGCCGTGCTCCGACCTGCGGCGCCCTTCGTCCGGACCGCTTTGCGCGCACTCGCCGAGCGCGCTCGGGGTCCCCGTGCACGTGACGCGGCTCGCGCCTGGCGCGAGAGGGCCTGCGGCGATGCAGCGGCCCGGCCCTCGCGTTTCAGCGCGGCGCGGACCGCCCGCCCGCGCCTCGGGTTCGGCTTTCGTCCGGCGCGCCGCGTCGCGCTCGCGGCGGACGCGCGCGTCTCTTCGCTGACCCGGCCGCGCGGCGGCGTCGGAAGCTTCACGCCGGCGCGACGGGCCTTCGACAGCCCGATGGCGATCGCCTGCTTCGTCGAGCGCGCACCGTGTTTGCCTTCCCGCACGTGCTCGATCTCCTCGTGCACAAAGGGGCTGGCTTGCGTGGTCGGCGCGGCGCCTTCTTCCTTCAGCTCTTGTGATTCCTCGATCGTCTCTTTCTCCATCGCAGACCTCCATATCCGCACACTGCAGGCGTGAGGCCATGGGACGTCAGCGGATCTCCGGCTCCGGGACCTGCGGCTCGAGCGCGGCGCGACGACTGCGCGGCAGCAGACGTCCGGCTCCGTTGCGGAGCGTTGGCCACAGGCCACGCCGCAGGCCGAGCACGATGACGATGAAGACGAGTCCGGTCACGACGCCGGGCGCATCGCGCAGCACGTCGGAGGTGGAGAGAAAGTCGCGCAGGAGCAGGAAGACCGCGGCGCCGAGAATGCCGCCCCAGAGTGTCCCCAAGCCGCCGAGCACTGCCATGAGGACGACCTGGCCTGACGTGCTCCAGTGGAGGAAGTCGAGCGAGACGAAGCGCTGGCTTAGGGCCTCGATCGATCCCGCGAGGCCGGCCAGCGCCGCCGAGAGCACGAACGCGACGAGCTTGTACCGGGCCGTGTCGTAGCCCAGCGCACGCGCGCGAGCCTCGTTGTCACGGATGGACACGAGCACGTGTCCGAACGGCGAGTGGACGATGCGGTATGCGGCGAGGTAGCCGACGACGACCAGCGGGAGCGCCGCGTAATAGAAGGACAGCGAGGGTCCGAGGGCGAGCCCGCCAAGTGTCCGCGGGATGCCCTGCAGCCCGTTCTCGCCGCCGGTGAGCGGCCGCGCCTCGTTCGCCACGTAGAAGAGCATCTGCGCGAAGGCGAGCGTCACCATCGCGAAGTAGATGCCGGTGCGCCGTAGCGAGAGATAGCCGAGCGGGAATGCGAGCGCGGCGGAAGCGACAACGCCGGCGAGGGCCGCGAAGGGGAACGGCATCCCGGCATCGCGCGCAACAAGGCCGGCGGCGTAGCCCGCGACGCCCCAGTAGGCCGCGTGCCCGAACGAGAGCAGACCGCCAAACCCCAAGAGGAGATCGATCGACATCGCGAAGAGACCCCACACGAGGATGTCGAGCGCGAGGACCGGGTAGAGGACCCGCGGGAGACCGAGGGCGACGGCGATCGCCGCCGCGGCGAACGCGACCTGGCCGCGACGCAAGCTCACGACGTCTCGAGCGAGCCGAAGAGCCCGCTCGGCCGCACCAGCAAGAGGACCGCCATGAGCGCGAAGGCGACGATGCCTTCGATCGCCGGATCAAAGATCGCGCCGACGCTCGAGAGCACTCCGACCAGGAACCCCGCAGCGATCGCGCCCTTGATCGAGCCCATCCCGCCGATCACGACGACCGCGAACGTGAGGATGATGAGCTCGGACCCCATGAGCGGCGACACGTTCCGCATCGGCGCGGCGAGGACGCCCGCGAGCGCGGCGAGACCGAGGCCGAACCCGAACACGGGGGTGGTCCAGCGATCGACGTCGACCCCGAGCGCGCGCGTCAGCTCGGCGCGCTCCGTCGCAGCGCGCACGACCATCCCGAGGCGCGTGCGCTCGATCGCGTACCAGACCGCGAGCGAGACCGCGAGCGAGAACGCGATGACGAATAGGCGGTATGTCGGGTAGGTGACCGCCCCCAGGCTCACCGCGCCCGCAAGCTCCGCCGGCGTCGCGTAGGGCTGGCCCTGAAGCCCGAAGCGCAGCCGCATCGCGTCCTGGATGAGCAGGCTGAGCCCGAACGTGAGAAGGAAGCCAAAGAGCGGATCGACGCCCGCGATCCGTCGGATCAGCAAGCGCTCGAGGACCATGCCCGCCAGCGCGATCGCGAGAGGCGCGATGACCAGCGACGGCCAGAACCCGATGCCCGCCTGCTGCAGCAGCACGTACGCCACGAACGCGCCAAGCATGTAGAACGCGCCGTGCGCGAAGTTGACGATCCGCATCATCCCG
Organism: Chloroflexota bacterium; assembly: GCA_005889075.1. Taxonomy (GTDB): domain Bacteria; phylum Chloroflexota; class Limnocylindria; order P2-11E; family P2-11E; genus 3-1-20CM-2-70-9. Next base: position 3,230 of record VBDQ01000010.1, on the reverse strand, counting down.
AAGATGACGGCGAGGCCGAGCGAGAGGAGCGCGTAGAAGGCACCGTTCACGAGACCGTTGAAGAGCTGGATCGCGAGGAAGTCCATCGGGTCCGACGCGGCGCGCCTATGGAGGCGCGCGCCGCGTCATCCCTTTCGCTACTTCGCCATCTTGCAGGGGGCTTCGGCGAGCGGCCGCGAGGCCTTGTCCGCGGGGATGGTGTTGAGGATCTTCGAGTAGTCGAACGCCTCCTTCGACTCGGCCTTCGGCTTCACCTGCGCGAGGAAGGCGTCGTGCATGACCCAATGGTCCTCGGGACGGATCTGGCCGTTGTGGATGAAGAAGTCGCTGAACTTGTAGCCCTCGAGCGCCTTGACGACGGCGTCCGGGTCGTCCGTCCCGGCGCGGCGGATCGCCTCGAGGTACTGCGTCGTGGCCGAGTAGTTTCCGGCGTGCGCGAACGTCGGACGGATCTTGGTCCGCTGGAGGAACTTGTCGGCGAAGGCCTTCGACGCGTCGTCCTCGCTCCAGATCCATGGCGTCGTGTATACGACCCCGGCGAAGGCGTCCTGCCCGAGCGCGGTGATGTCCGTGTCGAAGAGCAGTCCGATCGCGAGCTTGACGCCCTGGTCCTTGAGCTTGAACTCGTTGTACTGCTTCACGACGTTGACGAGGTCGCCGCCGGCCTGCATCACGCCGAGGATCTGCGGTTTGAGCTGGCCGGCCTTGAGAAGCAGGCTCGAGAAGTCACCGGTCTGGTTCGGGAACGGCGAGCCGTCCGAGGCGATGACCGTTCCGCCGTTGCTCGTCACCGCTGCGCGGAACGACTTCTCCATGTCCTGACCGAACGCGTAGTTCGGATAGATGATGTACCACTGCTTGCCGCCGCTGCTCGTCACCGCGATGCCGGTTCCCTGCGCGAGCATGTACGTGTCGTAGGCGTAGTGGAACGTGTACTTGTTGCAGGAAGCTCCGGTCAGGTCCGTCGTCGCCGCGGTGATGTTGATGTAGAGCTTCTTCTCGTCGTTCGCGACCTTCGCGATCGCAAGGGCCGCTGAAGACGTCGGAACGTCGAGGATGATGTTCACGTTGTTGCGCTCGTAGAACTCCTGGGCCTTCGAGCTCGCGAGCGCGGGATCATTCTTGTGGTCCGCGCTGATGACCGTGATCGGGCCGCCCAGCGCGTTGTCGCCGTACTTCGCCTTGAAGTCGTCGATCGCCATCTGCACCGCCTCGACGGCGTTCTTCCCCGACAGGTCCGCGTAGACCCCGGACTGGTCGTTGATGACGCCGATGACGACCTTGCCGTTCGTCAGCTTCACCGTGCTCGCGCCGCCGCCGGGTGTCGTGCCGCCACCGCAGGCCGCGGCCGCGATGACCCCGGCGAGCGGGACCGCGAGCCAGACTGGACCGCGCATATGCCGCCCTCCTTCGCCGTCCTTAGATGCCAAGGTGCTGCCGGAGCTCGTGCTCGCGGGCCTTCACTTCGTCGTTCGCGAGGGTCGTAACGATCTCGCCTTGCCCGAGCAGATAGTGGCGGTCGGCCACCGAGGTGGCAAAACGGAGGTTCTGCTCGACAAGGAGGATCGTGAGCGCGTCGGCCTTCGCGTCCACGAGGAGCCGCGCGATCTGCTGGACCAGGATGGGCGCGAGCCCTTCGGTCGGTTCGTCGAGTAGCAGCACCCGCGCCCCCATCCGCAGCACCCGGGCGATCGCGAGCATCTGCTGTTCGCCGCCTGAGAGCTTGCTCGCGGTCTGCTGCCTTCGCGCCCGGAGCGCCGGGAACGCGTCGTAGACGCGCTCGAGCGTCCACGCCGATTGCCCAAGGCGTGGCGGAAGCAAGAGGTGCTCCTCGACGCTGAGCGAGCTGTAGATGCCGCGATCGTCGGGGACATAGCCAAGACCAGCATGGACGCGGCGAACCGGTCCGAGCGGACCGAGATCGCGCTCGCCCAGCCGTACCGATCCGGTCATCTGCGCGTGCAGGCCCATGAGGCACCGCAGGAGCGTCGATTTTCCGGCGCCGTTGCGTCCAACGAGCGTCACCACCTCACCCGGCGATGCGCGCAGGCTCACTTCTCGGAGCGCTTGGGCTTCGCCGTACCACGCGGAGAGCCCGGTGATCTCAAGCATCGACCTGTCCCAGGTACGCGGCGACGACCGCGGGATCGTGCCGCACGTCCGCGTATCGGCCCTCCGCGATGATCGCGCCCTGCTGGAGGACGACGACGTTCGCGGCGAGCTCGCCGACCACGCCCATGTTGTGCTCCACGAGCACGACCGTCCGGCCGGCGCGGACGCGCGCAACGAGCTCGATCGTGCGCTGGACGTCGGCGGCGCTCATCCCCGCGGTCGGCTCGTCGAGGAGCAGCAGCCGCGGCTCGATCGCGAGCGCGAGGGCAAGCTCCAGTGCGCGCTTCTGCCCGTATGGCAGGTGCTGCACCGTGCGATCGGCGAGCGGTTCGAGCCCGACCTCGGCAAGCAGCTCGCGTGCGCGCGCGTCGAACCTCCGAAGCGACGCATCCGCCTGCCAGAAGCGGTAGCCATGATCGGTCCGCGCCTGAAGAGCCAGCACGACGTGCTCGATGACCCTCAGGTGCTCGAAGAGACTCGTGATCTGGAACGAGCGGGCCACTCCGCGCTTTGCGATCTGATCGGGGCGCAGGCCGGTCGCGTCTTCACCGAAGAGCAGGAGCCGCCCGCTCGATGGCGCGAAGAATCCGGTCAGCAGATTGAAGAGCGTGGTCTTCCCTGCGCCGTTCGGTCCGACGAGCGCGTGCACGACGCCTTCCTCGAGCCGCAGGTCGACGTTGTTCACCGCGCGGAAGCCGGCGAAATCCTTGCTCAGCGCATGCGTCTCGACCGCGTACAGAGCGCCGTATCGTACGGCGCACGTGAAGGCGGTCGCGGAGCTGCGCGGGAAGAGCGCCCTCGTCACCGGCGCGGCGAGCGGGATCGGCCGGGCGATCGCGATCGACCTGGCGCGGCATGGCGCGCACGTCCTTTTCGCCGACGTGAACGAAAAGGACGGCGCCGCCGCCGCATCCGAGGTCCCAGGCTGCGTGTTCCAGCGGGCGGACGTGAGCAGCCGAGCCGACTGCCGGGCCCTCGTCGAGCGCGCGACCGCCGAGTGGGCTGGGCTCGACATTCTGGTGAACAACGCCGGCCTCCAGCACGTGTCGCCGATCGAGGACTTCCCCGAGGATCGCTGGGAACAGCTGCTCAAGATCATGCTGTTCGGCGCCTTCTAC
>VBDQ01000009.1 GCA_005889075.1 Chloroflexota bacterium | reverse complement strand
GTGGCGCAACTCGCACGATTGGCGGGCGCCTATGTCATCGGCACCGGACGCGCGGCCGACCGCCAGAAGGCGCTCGACTTCGGCGCGCAGGAGTTCGTCGACCTCGAGAACGACGTCCTCGAAGACGTCGGCGGCGTCGATCTGGTCTTCGATCTCATCGGCGGCGACATCGGGAAGCGATCCGCGCGCCTGGTTCGGGCCGGAGGAACGCTGGTCTCCATCGTCGGGCCATCCGAGGCGCGGCCGGCTGACGGCCTCGCGGTCGACTTCGTCGTCGAGTCCGATCGTGCCCAACTGGGTGAGGTCGTTCAGCGGGTGCGGGACGGACGACTGCGGACGAACATCGGCAACATCGCGCCCCTCGACGATGCCGTCGCGGCCCTCAACCCAACCGAGCGACGCCCGGGGAAGACGGTCATTCGCGTTCGCTCTTGAGGCCTCGAGCGCTCCCTCGGAGGCAGCGCCGATCCCATGACCCCGGCCTAGTTGGCATCCGTAGTTGGACGCGGTCTGAGGGCGTACTCGGAGCGGAAGACGGGACTCGAACCCGCGACCCTCACCTTGGCAAGGTGATGCTCTACCAACTGAGCCACTTCCGCGTGTCCTTATAGGTTAGCGAGGGATCGGCAGGCCGACAACAGATAGCCACCGGACCGGAAGCTGCGCCCCGTCAACGCGATGCTTGCCATCTGGCGTACGAACCATCTTGAGCGAGATCGTCATCGTCTTCGTCCAGTTGCGTCCCCGAACAACCCGCCCGCCACCCGAATGTGGGCCCATGCGTTTCGGTCCTCGCACAGGAAATAGTGCGCGTTACGAAAAGGCGCGCATTAGCCGTTGAGCAGCTATTGCGAACCGATTGAGGTCACCTCGCGGGCTCCGGCCTCTTCACAGGACCGTGACCCGAAGACCAAAAGCTTCTCAACGAAAACGTCATTCACTTTTGCCGACTCCGCCGTTCGCGCACGGATTCGCGTATTGAGAGGAAATGGCTACGTCTGAAAACGGGCCGCCCGATCCGCGACCGACCGCACCGCGGCTTAGCGGATTCGAGGGCGCGCGCGAATCTGAGGGGAACGGTCACATCCGCGAGCCTGCGGCCGCGCGTTTGATCGAGAGCGAACGGCAGCAACTCCAAGCTCGTCAAACCAAGCGAGCGACCCGGATGCGCCTCGGAATCTTCGGCACCGGGTACGCCGGCCTTGTCACATCCGTGTGCCTCGCTGAGCTTGGCCACACCGTCACGGCTGTCGACAAAGATCCCGATATCGTGGCGACCCTTTCGCAAGGACAATCGACCATCCACGAGCCCGGCTTACCCGAGCTACTGGTCAACAACATCAAGGCAGGCAGACTTAAATTCACGACGCGGTCCGAGGACGCGATTGCCGGCTCGGACATCATCTTCGTCTGCGTTGGGACGCCGCCGCGGAGCGACGGGCGGGCCGATCTGTGCCAGGTCGAGGAAGTCGCCCGCACGATCGCTCCACTACTAGACGGCTACAAGCTCGTCGTGGAGAAAAGCACAGTCCCTGCCCGAACCGCTCGTTGGATCAGCTGGACCATTCGTCGGCTTGCGGGACCAGAGGCCGAATTCGACGTCGCGAGCAATCCGGAGTTTCTCCGCGAAGGTACGGCGGTTCGGGATTTCCTTCAGCCGGACCGGATCGTCATCGGCGCCGATAGCGGACGCGCGCGATCTCTGCTGCTTGATCTCTACAGGCCCAACTTCGACTGCCCGATCGTGCTCACGAGCGTGACAACAGCGGAACTCATCAAGCAAACGGCCAACGCGTTCCTCGCCGCCAAGATCTCATTCATCAACGTGATGTCCGACCTCTGCGAGACCCTTGGAGTGGACGTCGCCACGGTCGCACGCGGCATCGGTCTGGACCCACGGATCGGGGGCCAGTTCCTGAATGCGGGCCTCGGCTTCGGTGGGTCGTGCTTGCCCAAAGACCTGAGCGCGCTCATCAAGGTCGCCGAAGAGAACGGCGTGGACAGCGGGATGCTCAAGGAGGTCCAGCGCATCAACAGCGCACGAGTCGAGCGGCTGCTCTCGAAGCTCGAGACGGCGTTGTGGGTCGTGCGGCACAAAGTCGTGGCGGTGCTCGGCGTGGCGTTCAAGGCGAACACCGACGACATTCGCGGCGCCACGAGCCTCACGGTGGTCCCATGGCTGCGCGCCGCAGGGGCGAACCTCAGGGTCTACGACCCCGCCGCCATGCAAAAGCTGGAGGCGCTCTACCCGCCTGATGACCATCTGATGTATGCACAATCGGCGTGTGAGGCGGCCCGCGGGGCGCACGCCCTGGTCATCCTCACCGACTGGGATGAGTTTCGGTCGCTCGATCTCGAGCGACTCCGGTCCCTCATGCGGACGCCGATTGTCATCGATGGACGCAATCTCTTCACTCCCGCAAAGATGCAGGCGGCCGGGTTCGAGTACTACAGCCTCGGGCACGGTGACGTGGCCCCGAGCGTCGAAACGCAGCGAATCGCGCCATGAGCCTCGGCCGCCAACCGGCGCGCACGGTGTTGATCACCGGTGCGGCGGGTTTTCTGGGATCTCATCTCTGCGACCGCTTCGTGGCGCAGGGTTGGCACGTCATCGGGGTCGATAACCTCCTCACTGGGATCCCACGGAACCTCGCCCAGATAAACGGGAATCGGCACTTCCAATTCGTGCAGCAGGACGTCGCAAAACCTCTCGCAATCGATTGCCATCTCGATCTCGTCCTCCACTTCGCATCACCCGCAAGCCCGCGTGACTACCTAAGGCATCCCATCGCGACGCTTGAGGTCGATAGCGTGGGCACGTTCAATACGCTCGAGCTGGCCGACGCGCGCCGCGCCCGTTATCTGCTCGCGTCAACCAGCGAGGTGTACGGAGACCCGCAGGTGCATCCGCAGCCCGAAACATACTGGGGACACGTCAACCCGACCGGGCCGCGGAGCGTGTATGACGAGGGCAAGCGCTTCGCGGAGGCGCTGACGATGGCGTATCACCGCTCGCGCGGCCTGGATGCGCGAATCGTCCGGATCTTCAACACGTACGGTCCGCGCATGCGCGCCGACGATGGCCGTGTCATTCCGCAGTTCATCACGTGCGCGCTTTCGGGAACTCCGCTGCCGGTCCAGGGCGACGGCCGCCAAACGAGGAGCTTCTGTTTCGTGGACGACCTGGTCGAGGGCATCTACCGCCTCGCAACCTACGAGGGTCTCGCGGGCGAGGTCGTCAACCTCGGAAACACGGAGGAGGTCAGCCTTCTCGAGCTCATCGAGAGCGTCGCGTCGCTCATCGGACGAACGCCGCAGCTCGCCTATCTGCCCCTTCCTCAGGACGATCCTTCCCGCCGGCGCCCCGACATACGCAGGGCCGAGCTCGCCCTCGGATGGACTCCGCAGGTGCCGCTCCGCGAGGGGCTGCGCAGGACGATTGACTGGTTCGCGAGGGCCGGGTGATGGCCGACATGCTTCCGATCGTCGCCTCATCCGTGCCGCCGTCCCATCGGCCGCAGGCGCGTGGCAAGTTCCTCTTCGCGGGCACCGAAAAGGTCTACGTCCGCGGCGTCGTGTACGGGGCGTTCCGTCCCGACGCGGCTGGCCGCGAGTACCAGGACCAGGACGCGATCGAGCGTGACTTCGCCCTCATGCGCGCCTATGGATTCAACGCGGTGCGCATCCCGCATACGACGCCGCCCCGCTCGCTGCTGGACGCGGCGCAGCGGAACGGCCTGTTGGTCATGGTCGGATTGTCGGCAGAGCAGTACCTGGGCTTCCTCATCGATCGAAAGAAGAGCCTGTCCGAGATCGAGACGCTCGTTCGGTCGAAGGTCCGCGATAGCGCCGGCCACCCTGCGCTTCTCTGCTACGCGCTCGGCAACGAGATCCCGGCGTCGATCGCGCGGTGGCTCGGGCGCCAGAGCATCGAGCGGTACTTGGAGAAGCTGTACCGAGCGGTGAAGGCGGAGGACGCCGCCTCACTCGTCACTTACGTGAACTACCCCACGACCGAATATCTGCAGCTCCCCTTCCTCGACGTTCTCTCCTTCAACGTCTATCTCGAGTCGCGCCAGGCCTTCGAGGCGTACCTCGATCGCCTGCAGAATCTCGCCGGGAACCGGCCGCTCATCATGAGCGAGCTCGGCCTCGACAGCCTCCGCAACGGTGAGGTCGTCCAGGCGACATCACTCGATTGGCAGACAAGGACGGCATTCGCACGCGGATCAGCTGGCGCCTTCGTCTTCTCCTGGACCGACGAGTGGTGGCGGGGCGGTCACGATGTCGACGATTGGGCCTTCGGCGTCACCCACGCGGACCGCTCGCCGAAACCCGCGCTCGCTACGGTCCGAGAGGCGTTCGGCGAGGTACCGTTCGCCGTGGACCTCCGCTGGCCTCGGATCTCGGTCATCGTCTGCACCTACAACGGGGCGCGCACGATCCGCGACTGCCTCGACGCGCTGGAGCGACTCACGTATCCGAATTACGAAGTGATCGTCGTCGACGACGGATCGACGGACACGACCGCGGCGATCGCGCGCCGCCACACCTGCCGCCTCATTCAGACCGAGAACCGCGGCCTAGCCAGCGCGCGCAACACCGGCCTCGAGGCAGCCACGGGCGAGATCGTGGCCTACATCGATGACGACGCGTACCCCGATCCGGACTGGCTCACCTACCTCGCGGCCGCCTTCGCGGGCACGTCGCACGTCGGCGTGGGCGGTCCGAACATCGCGCCTCCGGACGACGGGCGCACCGCCGAGTGCGTCGCGCGCGCTCCGGGTGGGCCAGTACACGTCCTGCTCAGCGATAGCGAAGCCGAGCACATCCCCGGCTGCAACATGGCATTCCGCAAGGACCGCCTCGAGGCGATCGGGGGGTTTGATCCGCGGTTCCGCACGGCCGGCGACGACGTCGACGTGTGCTGGCGGCTACAGGCACGGAACTGGACCCTCGGATTCAGCGCGGCGGCTCAGGTCTGGCACCACCCGCGACGCTCAGTTCGCGCCTACTGGAGGCAGCAACGGGGCTACGGCCGAGCGGAGGCGATGCTCGAGCGCAAGTGGCCGGAGAAGTACAACGGCCCCGGCCATGTGACTTGGTCGGGCCGCGTGTACGGCCAGGGTCTCGTCCGGTTCGGCCGCGGCCGCATCTATCACGGCGCCTGGGGAAGCGCTCCCTTTCAGTCGCTTTATCAAGCGGCGCCCAGCACGTTCTGGTCGCTCGTCGCTACGCCGGAGTGGATGCTCGTGGTCGTCGCGCTCGGTGGCCTCTCGCTCCTCGGCTTGCTCTGGCGGCCACTGCTCCTCGGGCTCGTCCTCTTCGTGATCGCAGCGCTGCTTCCTCTGATCAGCGCGGGCCTCGCGGCGGCTCGCGCGACCTTTCCAATTTCCTACGGGCCGCGCACAAGGGCTCAGCTGCGCATCCTCGTGGGATTTCTCTACCTCACCCAGCCGCTCGCGCGACTTCTGGGACGGCTCCAAGCCGGCCTTACCCCGTGGCGACGGCGCGGAACGCCCGGACTCGCGTCACCGCTGCCGCGGACCGTCTCGCTGTGGAGCGACCACTGGCGCGATCTCGAGGAAAGACTGCGCGCCATCGAGGCGACGCTCAAGCTCGCCGGTGCCGTGGTCAAGCGCGGGAGCGACTACGAGCGCTGGGACCTGGAAGTCCGCGGCGGATTTCTCGGAGCGGTTCGCTTGCTCGTCGCCGCCGAGGATCACGGCGCCGGTGCACAGCTCGTGCGTTTCCGCTCGTGGCCTCGATGCTCGTATGCGGCGATCGCGATCGCCGCATTCCTCGCGGCGCTTGCCGGCGGGGCGACGATGGCCCAGGCCTGGCCCGCGGCGGCGATCCTCGGTGCGCTGACGGCAATCCTGGTGGTGCGGATCGCGCGCGACTGCGCGCACGCGGCGGCGACGATCTCGCGCGCGCTCGAGCGCTCCGCCGGAGAGACATGAAGACGATGGCGACGTATAGCGACGTCGTCGTCTTCCGACGGCTGCTCCGCGAGGCGCGACCATCGTGGCCATACATCGCCCTGCTGTTCCTGCTGAGCCTGCTCGCGAGTCCCCTGGCGCTGCTGACGCCGCTTCCCCTCAAGATCGCGGTCGACAGCGTGATCGGCTCGCGTCCGCTCCCCGGCGTCATCGCGCCGTTCGTGCCCGGCGGCATCGCGAGCTCCCCGGAGCTCCTGCTGATTTTCTCCGTGGGCCTCCTGCTGGCGGTCGTGCTGCTCACCCAGCTCCAGCTGCTCGCCGTCTCGGTGCTCGGCGCGTTCATCAACGAAAAGCTCGTGCTCGGCTTCCGGACGCGGCTCTTCCATCACGTCCAGCGCATGTCGCTCGCCTATCACGACACGCGCGGGACCGCCGACACCACGTACCGCATCCACCACGATGCGCCCGCGATCCAGAACATCGTGACCGACGGGGTGATCCCGTTCATCGCGGCGGCGGCGACGTTCGTCAGCATGGTCTACGTGATGACACGGATCGACTTGCCCATCGCCATGATCGCCCTCGGTATCTCGCCTGGCCTGGTCATCGCCGCACGGCTCTTCCGCCCACGCCTGCGCCGGCAGTCCCGAGCGCTGAGGAAGCTCGACAGCCACGCGCTCGGCATCATCCAGGAGATCCTCGGCGCGCTCCGCGTCGTCAAAGCGTTCGGACAAGAAGGGCACGAGGTAGAGCGCTTCGTCCGACGCTCTCGAGAGGCGATGCGCGCGAGGCTGCGGCTCGCCGGCCTTGAAGGGAGCTACCAGCTCGTCGTGGGAATGACCGCGACGGTCGGAACGGCAGCGGTGCTGCTCATCGGGATCGGCCACGTTCGATCCGGCTTGCTGACGCTCGGCGAGCTGCTCCTGGTGATGGGTTACTTGAACCAGCTCTACGAGCCGCTCCGCACGATCAGCAAGAAGGTCGCCTCCTTGCAGCTGCACCTCGCCAGCGCCGAGCGGGCGTTCGCGCTGCTGGACGAACCGCTGGACGTGGAAGAGCGGCCGCACGCGCGGCCGGTCTCGCGCGCGAGCGGCGCCATCGCCTTTCACCACGTCTCCTTCGCGTACGGTCCCGAGCGTCCCGTCCTGCACGACATCTCGTTCGCCATCGAATCGGGAACGCGGCTCGGCATCGTGGGCGCCTCCGGCGCGGGCAAGAGCACTCTCATCAGCCTCCTCACCCGGTTCTACGACCCGACCGCCGGACATGTCGACCTCGACGGGGCCGATCTGCGCGACCTCCGCGTCGCTGATCTCCGCCGGCAGTTCGCCGTCGTCCAGCAGGATCCGGTGCTTTTCTCCACGACGGTCGCCGAAAACATCGCCTACGCCAGACCCGGCGCGGGCCGGGCCGAGGTGATCGCGGCGGCGCAGGCGGCGAACGCCCACGAGTTCATCGTCCGGCTTCCAGACGGGTACGACACGCAGGTCGGCGAGCGTGGGATCCAACTTTCGGGAGGACAGCGTCAGCGGATCGCCATCGCGCGCGGATTCCTCGCGGACAGTCCGATCCTCATCCTCGACGAGCCAACGAGCGCCGTCGACGCCGAGGCGGAAGCGGCGATCGTCGACGCGATCTCGCGGTTGATGCGCGGCCGCACGGTCGTCTTGATCACGCATCGCTCGAGCCTGCTGAACAGCTGCACCTCGCTCGTGGCGCTCGAGCACGGCCGCGTCGCCTCTCAAACGACGTCGGTCGAGCCTGTGGTCGTCTCACGTCGAGGGCTATCCCCCGCTCTCACGCGGCAGCCAACCCTGATGAGCCACCCCGCCGTTCAGGCGTGGCGTCAGCTCTATCCGGACTCTGAGCCGGCGCGTATCGCGCCGCTGCGGGTCTCGGCGCGAAAGCCGACGGTGTACCGGCTGGAGGGGGCGGGCCCGGCAGGAGTCGCGATCATCGCCAAACGGTCGCGCGCAAGCGACGCGCGGATCGAGCGCACCGTTTACGAGGAGATCCTGCCGAACCTGAAAGTCCCTTCGCTCCACTATTACGGCTTCCTCGAGGGCGCGGACGGGACGTTCTGTTGGAGCTTCCTCGAGGAGGCGTGTGGCGCGAAGTACTCCACGCTTCTTGCCACAAACCGCGAGCAGGCCGCCCGATGGCTCGGGATGCTGCACACCTCGGCCGCGGAGGTCGCGGCCGTGGCACAGCTTCGTGACGCCGGTCCGAACCGCTACCGGGAATTCCTGCGCGCCGCCCGCGAAGCGATCCCGCAGCAGTTCGGCAATCCCGTGCTGACCGGGGAGGACATCGAATACCTCGAGAGCGTCCTCGGAGGTGTCGCTGAGATGGAGGCGCGCTGGAGTGAAATCGAGGAGCTCTGCGCCGACGCGCCGAAGACGCTGGTGCACGGCGATTTCAACGGGAAGAACATCCGCCTCGGCGCAGCGGGCGACGGCACCACCTGCCTCGTCTTCGACTGGGAAGACGTCGGATGGGGCGTGCCCGCCGTCGATTTGGCGCAGCAGGCCGTGCCCGCCAGCAATCTGGCGGCGAGCCCCGACATCTCCACCTACTACGCGTCGGTGCGAGAGCGCTGGCCCAACGTGAGCGGCGAGGCCTGGCGTCGGCTCGCTTACTGCGGGAGCGTCTTCCGCACGCTTGCGGCGCTTTACTGGGAAGCCCCGGGTCTCGGGACCGAATGGGCCTCGACGAACGTGGCAAACATCCGGCTCTACGAGGCCGAGCGGATCAACGCTCTGTCGCGGATCGGATGGGATGGACGCTCAGCGTCCCGATCCGCCGCCGATCTGATCACGGCGGGAGAAAGGTCGTGAGCACCACGGTCTGCCTCGCCGCGGCTCGGACGGTCGCGTATCCGCAGGGCAGCGGGCACCTCTGGGTCTACCTTCAGTGGGCCCTTGGTCTGCGGGCGCTGGGCTGCGACGTCTTCTGGCTCGAAGGGATCGACCCTCGGGATCCCGAGCAGCAGTCCCTTGAGAGAGTCGCGGCGCTCAAAGTCCGCTTGGAGCCGTACGGCTTCGCGGAGTCGCTCGCGCTTTTTTCACTCACCGGCGCGCCGTTGCCGCCCATCGTTGCCGGGAGCGCGCTAGACCTCGACGCGGCCGCGGAGGCCGACCTCCTCCTCAATCTCTGGCATTCGCTGCCTCCATCCGTGGTCAGCCGGTTCCGGCGAACCGCTTTCGTCGACACCGACCCCGGCCTGCTGCAGATCTGGATGACACGGGGCGACATCTGTGTGGCGCCGCATCACATCTTCTTCACTATCGGCGAGACCGTCGGCACTCCGGACGCGCTCTTTCCCGACTGCGGCTTGCGCTGGCATTACACGCGACCACCGGTCTTCCTCGCGCAGTGGCCGCCGATCCCGAGTGGCTCGAGCGCGCCATACACGACGGTCACCCATTGGTGGGGCAGCGCATTCGAGTTCGAGGGACGGATCATCAACGAGGAGAAGCACGTCGCGTTCCTCGAATACCAGGACCTTCCCTCCAAGACGACCGTACATCTCGAGCTCGCCATCTGCCTCGCGGAGCATTACGAGGAGTGGCGCTCGCGCATGGAACCGTTCGGATGGAAGATCCGCGAGGCCTGGGACGTGAGCGCAACACCCCAGTCCTACCGCGCCTACATCCAACAGTCGCGAGGAGAGTTCAGCTGCGCGAAGCCGTCCTGTGTGACCCTCGCGAACGCCTGGATCAGCGACCGGACGCTCTGCTACCTCGCGAGCGGCAAGCCGGCCGTCGTCCAGCACACGGGGAAGAGCCGCTTTTTGCCGGATGCCGAGGGCCTCTTCCGCTTCCGCGACATGGACGAAGCTGTCCGGGCCCTCGCGGCCGCGGAATCGGACTACGCGCGCCATTCGCGTCTCGCGCGCGCGCTTGCTGAGGAGTTCGACGCGCGCGACGTCGTCGCCCGCGTCTTGGAGCAGGCGCTCGCCACAAGGTGTGCCGACCGCGAGCGGCCCGAGGCAGCGGTGACACGCTGATGAAGTGGCTCATCGTCACCGGAGACGACTTCGGCCTGACTCCTGGCGTCAACCGGGGGATCCTCGAGGCGCATCGTCTCGGAATCCTCACGAGCGCGAGCCTCATGGTGAACAGGCCGGCGAGCGAGGCGGCGGCGATCCTCGCTCGTGAGTACCCAGCCCTGAGCTTGGGACTGCATCTCGAGCTTCCCATGGACCACCCCGAGCGCGGCGATGCGGAGATCGAGCGGCAGGTCACGCGGTTCGAGGAGCTCGTCGGCGGCCACCCCACCCACCTTGACGCGCACCACAACGCGCACCATGACCCCCGGTTCCTTCCTGCGGTACTCGCATGGGGCCGGCGCACGACGTTGCCGGTGCGTGGTCACTCTGATGTGAGTCATATCTCGAAGTTCTACGGGCAATGGGGCGGCGAGACTCATCTCGAGCAGATCGGGGTCGAATCGCTCATTCGCCTGCTCGACGAGGAGGTCCGCTCTGGAGTCACCGAGCTGGCCTCCCATCCCGGTCATGTGGAGTCCGGATTTCCTTCGAGCTACGCCGCGGAGCGCGAGGTGGAGCTCCGGACGCTGTGCGATGCGAAGGTGCGTCAAGCCATCGTCGAGCGTGAGATCGAGCTCATCGGATTCCGGGAGCTCGCCCGACTCGGCACGCTTCGCGGAGGTCAAGACCGATCGTCGCGACCGCAGGTGTCTTCCAGATGATGAAAGTGCGGATCGGGTTTTTGACGCGCGCGTTCAGTCCGGAGACCCGGAGCTCGGTGCCGCTCGTCATGCGGGCGCTCGTGGAGGCGGGCGCGATCGTCGACGTCGTCCACCCCCTCGTCGGGCCGACGGACCTCGCAGGGCTCCGGATCCAGCACGACCTCTATGTCCTGAAGCAGATGAGCGGGCTCGCCGTCAGCCTCGCCGGGGTCCTGCACGCCCAGGGCGCGGCGATCGTGAATCCGTATCCGGTGACGCTGGCGCTGTCCGACAAGATCGTGACCTTCCGAGTGCTTCAGCGCGCCGGAGTTCCGCTGCCCGACACCTATGTTTTCTCGGACCCGATCACCGTGGCCCCTCTGCTCGAGACCGGGCCCCTGATCGTGAAGCCGGTCCGTGGCTGGGATGGCCACGGCGTCAGGATCATCTCGAAAGCCTCCGAGCTGGCGGATCTTCCGGCGCGAAAGGAGCCGATGTTCGCGCAGCGCTACATCCCGCCGGAGGGTCACGAGCTGAAAATGTTCGCGATCGGCGGCCGCGTCTTCGGCGTGAGGAGAGACGTGCAGTTGGATGCCGAAGACGGCAAGCCTGGCGAGCCCTTCACGCCCACCCCGGAGCTGCGCCGGGTGGTGCTGCGATGCGGCCACGCCTTCGGCGTCGACCTCTATGGCGTCGACATCATCGAACGCAGGGGAGTCCCGTACGTCGTCGATATGAACAGCATTCCCGGCTTCAAGGGCGTCCCGGACGCGCCGCTGCGTGTCGCAAGATACCTGTATACGGCGGCGCTGCGCGCCGCTCGCGGCGAGCCAGTGTTCGAGTCGGCCGTTCAACGCGAGTTGGCAGGGACGGCGGAACGCACGTGAGCGTCACCGTATGCCTCGCTCCCGCACGCACGATCGAGTACCGAGAGGGCGGCGGGCATCTTTGGGTCTACCTCAACTGGGCGCTCGGTCTACGCGCCTCCGGATGCCGCGTGATCTGGCTCGAAGGCATCGACCTCAGCGAGAAGGCGATCGCGCGGCGGCGGCGACACGGGACCGATGCGGCGACCTCTCTGGCCACGCTCAAGGCAAGACTGGAGCCCTACGGTTTCGCGGACGCGATCGCGCTGTTCTCGTTAAACGATGAGCCGCTGCCGCGCGACCTGACCGCGGGGTGCCTCGACCTGGAGGCTGCCGCGGAGGCTGACCTGCTGCTGAATCTGTGGCACTCGCTACCGGAGCCCGTCGTGCGCCGGTTCCGGCGGACCACCTTGGTGGACACCGATCCCGGGCTGCTGCAGATCTGGATGACCACGGGCGAGCTGCATGTTGCGCCGCACGACATCTATTTCACTGTCGGAGAAACGGTCGGCACACCGGCCGCGGAGTTCCCGGACTGCGGCCTCGAGTGGCAGCACACGCCGCCGCCCGTGTTCCTGCCCGAGTGGCCGCCAGCGCGGGCGGAGCCCGGCGCCGCGTACACGACCGTCGCGCACTGGTGGGGCGGGACGGTTCGGTTTGATGGAAGGGAGCTGAGCAACGACAAGCTGACCGGGTTCCTCGAGTTTGCGGAACTGCCGGCCCACACCGCGGTCCCCCTCGAGCAGGCGATCAGTCTCGGGCGCCAATA
>VBDQ01000008.1:8714-23323 GCA_005889075.1 Chloroflexota bacterium | reverse complement strand
TGTTCTCGGGCGCCGTTTGCACGCCGGCGACTGCAGCATTCCCGCGCTCGACCTCTGTCGCGCTCGTCGTTGCCGCGGCCGCCGCCTGGCTCACCGTTCCTGCTGAGCCGCAGCGGACCCAGAAGACCTTGTGCTTGTCACCGCCGGGTGCGCCGTTTTGTTTCGCCGAGAGCTTGTAATGACCGTCGGGGAACGGTTGCGCCGGACGGGCATCGAACTTCCCGCTCGCGTCCGCAGCCCAGCCCCCTGAGCTCATCGCGGCGGTCAGCGGGCCACCGCCCGGAGCCCAGGCGACGATCGTCCATGTTCCGGTCGAGTTGTGATCGAAGTTGGATCCGAAGATGTGGAAAGCGCAGACGTGCGGATCGTTGTCAGGGTCGTCCTGGCCGTCGCCCTGATCGTTGACGATCTTGACCATGCCGTTGTTGCCTGACGGATCGGCGTACGCGGGCGTCGCGCCAAGCCAGAGGAGCGCGAGGCTCGCAGCGATCGCGATGAGTCCCGCA
This sequence comes from Chloroflexota bacterium, assembly GCA_005889075.1. Lineage (GTDB taxonomy): Bacteria > Chloroflexota > Limnocylindria > P2-11E > P2-11E > 3-1-20CM-2-70-9. The sequence goes on along the minus strand of VBDQ01000008.1, from coordinate 22,817 downwards.
GCTCTACGCATCTCTTGCCACCTTTCATGGATCAGCTTTCAGGCGATCCACGTGGGCACGCGAAGCAGGGGTCGCTCCATCGCTGTGGGGTGGTTGTCACGCCGCCGTCACCGGAAATTCGAGAAAAGGCAACGGCGCTGAGTCGGACGGGTGAACGTGAGCGGGTTACGACTTCGCCCGGCCGGCGTCACCGAGCCGCCTTGTTGCGGCCCTAACGGATCTGCTCGCCGCGCCATCCCAAGCCGCCTACCGACTGGTAGGTAGAATGCCGCGCATGACAGGCAGGCGGGCGGAGAGCGGATCGACACGTGAGCGCGTGCTCAAGGCCGCCGATCGGTTGTGGAGCGAACGCGGCATGCGTGGCGCCTCACTCGAGGACATCGCCCAGGAGGCCGCGGTCACCAAACCGACGGTCTACTACTACTTCGCCGACAAGAGCGCGCTCTACACCGCGGTCGTGTGCAGTGCCCTCGAGGCGCACGGCGCCGGTCTACGCACCGCGACAAGGCGCGGAGCGCGCGCCCGCGATCGACTCGCGTCCGCCCTCGCGTTCCTCGTCGCGGCGCGCTGCTCAGGGCCGCGCCTGATGCGCGACGGAGGCGCCGCGCTCACGCTCGATCAGAACAGCCAGGCACGAAGCGCGTTCTTCCGCCATTTCTTTTCGCCGGTCCAGCAGCTCCTCGACGAAGGCGTGCGCGCGGGCGAGTTACGCCAGATGGACACCGCGTTCGCGACACAGGCGCTCTTCAACCTCGTCGACCCCTGGACGAGCCGAGACGCGCTTCCCGGCGGCCGCGACGCTCAGCAGCTCGCCAACGACATCGTGGCTGTCGTCGTCGACGGGATCGGCGTGTAGGCGCCTTTCCTAACCGGTAGGTAGAGGCGCCACGCGCGAGGACCACTCCGCGATGCGGGAGACCGCCTTCTGCAAGTTCGCGAGGGAGTTCGCGTACGAGAGCCGCAGGTAGCCCTCGCCGGCGCCGCCGAAGCATGTGCCGGCAAGGGTCGCGACCCCGGCTTCCTGAAGCAGCCGGTCGGCGACGTCCGCGCTCGAGCGCAGGCCGATCCCGGTGATGTTGGGGAACGCGTAGAAGGCGCCGTGTGGGAGCCGGCACGTGATTCCAGGTATCGCGTTCAAACCCTTCACCACGGCATCGCGTCGTTTGCGGAACTCCGCGATCATCCGATCGACTTCCGGCGGCCGCGCGAGGAGCGCCGCCGCTCCGGCTCGCTGGACGAAGGTCGCGGTGCACGAGACCGAGTTCGTCACCAGCTTCGTGACCGGCTCGACCAATGGCCGCGGGAAAACCCCGTATCCAAGACGCCAGCCGGTCATCGCGAATGTCTTGCTGAACCCGTCGAGCAGGATCGTCCGCTCCGCCAGACCTTGCTCGAGGGCGATCGAGCGATGCCGGCCCTCGTAGACGAGCTCGCCATAGATCTCGTCCGAGAGCACCCAGAGATCCCGCTCTCGCGCGATGCTCGCGATCTCCCGAATGGCATCCTCGCCGAGAACTCCGCCGGTGGGGTTGTGTGGGCTGTTGAGGATGATCAGCTTCGTCCGCTCGGTGACGAGCTCCCGAAGCTCGTCGAGGTCGGGCTGGAAGGCGTTCGCTTCGCGAAGCGGCAGCGCGATGCCACGCGCGCCCGCGAAATCGATCATCGACGAGTAGATCGGGAAGCCGGGATCCGGATAGATCGCCTCGTCTCCGGCGTCGAGAAGCGCGAGCAGCGCATAGAACATGATCGGTTTCGCTCCGGGCGTCACGACCACCTGCGACGGATCGACGCGCAGGCCGCGGCGTGCGGCGAGATACGAGGCGATCGCCTCGCGCAGCTCGACGACCCCGGCGGACGGGGTGTAGTGCGTCTCGCCTCGCTCGAGCGCGGCCACTCCGGCGGCCACGATGGAAGGCGGCGTGTCGAAATCGGGTTCGCCGATCTCGAGGTGGACGATGTCGCGTCCGTTCGCCTCGAGCGCGCGGGCGCGGGCGAGGACCTCGAATGCGGTCTCGGTCCCGAGGCGTGACATGCGTGGCGCGAGCGGTCGCATGCGGAAGCCCGATGAGTCTAGTTGAGCTTCCCCTCCACGCAGGCGCACCCGTCCGGTCCCACCACCGCAGAGTGACGCGTCATCGCGGGCAACACCATGCGATCGCCAGGCCGCAGCGCGATGCGGCGGCCATCGCCGAGGATGAAGTCGATCGAGCCGCGCGTGCAGTAGAGCAGCTTCGTATAGGCGTGCTCGTGCTCGCCGTAGCGATCTCCAGGGCCGTTGGACCAGCCGTAGACGTCGCGTGCCTCTTTGCGCACCCCCTCCTCGATCGCGGTCGGATCGGCAACCGGCCCCATCGCGCGCCGATGTTCGACCTCCATCGCACCAATAATCCCTCCGTGCGCGTCGGGGTGGTGTTCCCACATCAGGAGATCGGCAACGATCCAGCGCACATCGCCGCGTACGCTCAAGCGGCCGAGGATCTCGGCTACGCGCACGTCGTCGCATACGACCACGTCGTCGGGGCCGATCCTGCTCGACGGCCGTCCGCATGGCGTGGCGTGTACACGCATCGGGACGCCTTCCACGAGCCGTTCGTGCTGTTCGGGTACCTCGCGGCGGTCACCAAGCGTATCGAGCTCGCGTTCGGGATCGTGATCCTGCCGCAGCGCCAGACGATCCTGGTCGCGAAACAGGCCGCGTCGCTGGACGTGCTCTCGCGTGGACGCGTGCGGCTTGGCGTCGCGATCGGTTGGAATCACGTCGAGTACGAAGCGCTCGGCATGGCGTGGCGCGATCGCGCAAAGCGGATCGAGGAGCAGATCCACGTCATGCGCCTCCTCTGGACGAACGAGGTCGTCGATTACACCGGCCGCTGGCATCGGATCGATCGCGCCGGCATCAATCCGCTGCCGATCCAGCGCCCCATCCCGCTGTGGATGGGCGCCGACGAAGAGATCGCGGTCAAGCGCGTCGCTCGGTTGGCGGACGGATGGTTCTCGCATCTCACGCCGGATGAGACGGGCCGCGCGGGTCTCGAACGGTTCCGGGGCTACGTACGCGAAGCCGGGCGCGATCCCGGCCGCATCGGCGTCGAAGGCCGCGTCCCGGCCACCGGCACCCCGGACGACTGGACACGCCGAGCGCTCGCCTTTCGCGAGATGGGAATGACGCACCTCGAGTTCCGTACCGGCGGGTCACGGCTTCCCGACCTCGATGCGCACATCGACGCGATGCGTCGTTTCAGGGAGGCCGCTCCCGTCTTCTGACCGGTGGTCAGACGCGAGCGATCAGGGCGCGAGAGCGCGCGGTACCCAGACGTCGGCCGCGACGACGCCGTCCAGGAGAACGCTGAAGGCTGACTCCGCCGGGCTGAAGCCGCGCGAGAGGTCGATCCGGATCAGCCGCGTGCCGCCGAGGCCGATGGCACTTCGCCGGTCGGCGCTGAGTACGACGCGGCGCAGCGATCGCTGCACCTCGGAGAGCGGCTTGAGCTGAGCGGCCGCTCCGCTCAGATACTGCGTGGAATCCTGGCCAGCGTGAAGCAGATAACGGCCGTCGGGCCACCGACCGTCGAGCTTGAAATCGCCGCCGATGCCGAGGCGATCCTCGCGGCGCACGCCGCTGCCATCCGGCGCGACGCTCCACACCGCGGGATTCTGGACGTAGATGCCGACGCCCCCGGCCTTGGTGTTCGTGGTGCCCGCGAGGAAATACACCCGTCCGCCGTCGATGACCGGCGAGGCTGCCGGCGGATCGACGAGCTTGCGCAGCGTTCCCGACTCGTGGAGCGCGCCGACGATCCCGCGGTCCGACTCGATAAGGACCTCGTCGTCGCTAAGCCAGTCCGCAGTGAAGGCGTTTCCGAGATCCGCGACGTGCGCGAGCTGCGGCCGCAGCCGTGTCGCGAGAAAGACGTCGCTCTTTCCGTCGGTCGATCGGTAGACGGTCGCGGCGACCTTGGTCCCCGATGGTGACCAGCGCTGGTCCAGGATCGCGAAGCCGGTGGTGCGGATCGCCGGGGGCAACGCGATGTCGAGTCGAGCCCCGTCGAGCCCGATGACCGATATGCCGGCGTCGCTTACGAACGCGACTGCCTGCCCGTCCCCGGTCCAGCGCGTCGCGAGCGGTCGGGAGCTGTTCGCCGCGAGAGTGAGCAGAGGCCGCACCAGCGATCCATCGAGGTTTGCGGCGAAGAGCACGAAGGCGCCGGCCGGATTCTGGCGCCAATACGCGAGACGTCCCGTTGAGGACAGCTGAGGCGCACTCCGTGCCACGTCGATCGTCGCCGAGCCCGAGGCGTCCTCTTGACCGATGGTCCCGAAGACGAGCGCGCTCGATGCGCCGGCGATCAGTAACGCCGCCGCAACGTACGGCACAAGCGCTCGGGCATGCCGCACCTACTCAATAATCGCCGAGTGGCCGATCCCCTGGCAGCCGCGAAGACGTTCATGGCCGCGCTCGAGGCGAATGACGCGGAAAAGGCCGCTTCGGTCTGCGCGGACGACGTCGCCATCGTTCTGCCGGGAGGCGACCAGCAGCTCGAAGGAAAGGACGGCGCGAAGCGGCTCATCCGGATGGCGCCGCCGTTCGTTCGGATCGTTCGCGAAGAGAAGGTGGAGGGCAACACGGTCATCCTCCGCGGGCTCACCCGGTCACCCGGGCACTTCGCGAACTACACGACCTGGACGTTCGTCACCGACGGCGACCTCATCACCCACGTCACCTTCGCCTGGCGCCCGGCGAACTGAGCCGTCCGGCCATTTGCAATCCGCCGCGGGTCCTGTCACGGGGTGGCTTCGCCCCCAGGGGCCCCTGCCCCTTGGAGCCGCGCGCGAGCGGCACCCTTGCCGCTGGCCGCCGCCCACGCGCGCCGCGGCGTTCTAGGCTGGGCGGCGGCCGCGGCCCAGGGCACCCGCCACTCGCGCGCCACTCCGCTCCCCCGTGCCACCCGCGGCGCGTGGTCGGCGATGAGCGGCTCAGCCTTCTTCTACATATCTGAAGGAGCGCGGGATTCGTGCGAGGCCATAGTCAGTGACCGGCCGGGGCGTGCGGTAGCGACGAGGCTTCGTGACCGGCAACGCCCAGCCCTTCGCGGTGTTCCGCTCGGGTTCGCCGAGATGGCATTCGCCGATGACCGATCCGGTGCCGACCACCGCGAGATAGGCGCGCGCCGGAAGCTTCTTCGGGGGGAAGCGCCGATGGTCCCGGTCGCGCTCGCCGGACAGGATCGCCTCGGCGTTCTCGGCGCTGATCGCGAGGACGATGGCTTCGGACAAGGGTGCACTCCTGATAGCAGCGTTGTCTCCTCCGCTCTATCGGACGTCCCTTGCGCGGAAGCGCTTCTCGATCGTGCGGAAGTCTCCCGGCCGCGTCCCCTGGAAGAAGGCGAACGTCTCCTGGAGGTAGAACGTTTCGTTTTTGGCGCGCTCGAGGTCGTCGGCGGTCTCTTCGGCCGCGACCGCTTGGACCTGCCACGCGAAGCCGAGCACGCTCCGGAACGACACCAAGGCGCGCTCGAGATGGAAAGGCGAGCTGACGACATACAGCGGGCGCGGCTCGATGTTGACGAGATAGCGCGCCGCGACCTCGACCGCGTTTCCGATGGTGTCGCGCGACTGCTCCTCGAGGAAGATGCGATCACTCGGGACGCCGGCGGTCCCGATGAGATCGGCCATCACCGCGGCCTCGGTGCGCGCTGGTGGAGGCCCTTCACCGTGGCTTCCCGACGCGATGATCGCCATGCTCGGCCGATGCCGAGCGAGCTGTGCCACCGCTCGCGCGCGGGCCGCCGTCGATGCGCTGGGCGTGCCGTCGGAGCTCATCCCGCCACCAACCACGACGGCGATCTCGGGGAATCCCGCGAGATCGCCGTCGTTGTTCACGCGCGGATCAGATCTTGTGAAGCGTGCCGTCCATGATCATGACGATCGCGAAGTTGTCCCCGCCGCCTTGCTGGTAGATCTTGTCGTCGAGGCCTGGCCAACCGGCGGTCCGAGCCTTGTCGTTGATCGGGTTGTTGTTGAGTCGCTCATAGATCGGAATGCACGGAAGCAGCTCGTTGAAGGCTTGCGCGATCTTCTGGATCGGATCCTTCTGCTTCGCGGTGTCGAAACCCGTGATCGCGTCGTCGAGCACCGTGTCGAAGTTGATCGACCCACCTGAGTAGGTCTGCGTGAGCGGGTACTTCATGCCCCCGCCTGGCGCATCCTTGCTGAACTCGCGGAAGGGCCGGACCAGTGAAGGCTGCGGGTGAGGGTTGCCAGTACCCCACGGGTTCATCGCGATCGTGAACTTGCCGGCGTTGGTGTCCGGAAGCTGCGTCGAGCGGATCGCGCCGCGAGCCGTGACCTTGATGCCGAACTTTGTGAGCGCGTCCGCCGTGTACGTCGCGGCCGCGGCCCAGTCCTGGAAGTCGCTGGGGAAGTAGAGCTCGTACGCCAAAGCTTTGCCGCCCTTCGCGTAGATGCCGTCGCTTCCCTTCGCGTAGCCGGCGTCCTTCATGAGCTGATCGGCCTTCGCGGCGTCGAACGCGTACGAGTTGAACTTCGATTGATCGGTGGTCCAGTTCTTCACGAGGCTGTCGGCGAAGCCGACCATGTACTGCGGCGCCCTCGCCGAGGACCCGTAGAAGATCTTCCCGGCCTCGTCGCGGTTGAACGCCATCGCGACCGCTTGGCGCAGCCGCTTGTCCTGGAATTCGGGCGCGTTCTCCCAGTGGAAGTAGAGAGCCGGCCCGGTGAAGATCGGACCGCGGACGATCTTGTAGCCCTTGTCCTGGAAGGCCTTGTCGGTCGCGAGCGGGAAGCCGTGCGTCGCGTAGTCGACGTCGCCGTTCAGCACCAGCGGCGTGATCTCGGCGGTCTCGCCCTGGTAGACGACGACCTTGTCGTAGTTCACCTTGTCGGCGAAGAGCCCGCCGGTGTTGCGGACCATCGTGAGCTGCGCGGCGGTGACACTCGCGGGGTCGACCTTGTAAGGGCCGACCGAGTACGGCTTGTCAGGACGGAACGCGTTCATCTCGGCGACGAGCGCCTTGCCGGCGTCCGATGAGTTCGTGCCGCCGCCGGTGTAGAAGTCCTGCGCCTTTTTCCCGAGCGCACCGAAGATCTTGTCTGGTTTGATGCCGTTGCGGAGAATGAGCCGCTCGCCGAGGCTGGTGGGCTTGCTGTAGTGGAACTGGACCGTCTGGTCGTCGGGCGTCGTGATCTTGTCGATGAAGTTCCAGATGCCGTAGCTCGCAAGCCGGCCGACCCAGTACGTCGTCGCCACATCCTTCGAGGTGAAGGGCGTGCCGTCGTCCCACTTGATGCCGGAGCGGAGCTTTACCTCGTAGGTGTCGCCGTTCTGCTGCGCGGACTGCGCGAGCCAGAAGTCCCACTTCGCGTCGACCCAGCGGTAGACCGCCAGCGACGGGATGAAGAGGTCGGTGTAGATGCCGCCGCCGAGGATCGCGTTCGTCGCGAAGAAGTTCCAGTGACCCTGCGGCGCGAGCACGTACGGCCAGCCGCCGTGGAACTCGCCGCCTTTCGCGCCACCGCCCCCGCCGCCGGTCGGTCCACCTGTGGTCGGCGCGCAAGCCGCGGCGATGAGGCCGAGGCTGGTCAGTGTCGCGTCTCGCAGGAAGCGACGTCTGGTGACGGAGTACTTGGTCGCTGAATCGGTCATCGATCCCCTCCCGAGCGCGAATCTGGGTCGTTGTATTCCTTTACCGTTCCTTTGTCGACTGAGTTCTGTGCTCTGCGCGGCGGCGGTGGCAACGTACTTCGCGCGAGTACCGCGACGATGCCGACGAAGATCGCTCCAACGATGACCGCCATGACGGTGGCGACGAATTCCGCCGACGACGGAGCTTCGAACGGAAGAATGACGAGACCGAGAAGCAGGATCACGAACCCGAGCCGGAAGGCGCCCCGAAGAAGGAGCGGGTCCACCGCTTAGGCGGTGGCTGCCGCGGGCTCGGCGGTGCGCTCGCGGACCGCGACGTGACAAGCGACCTCTCTGTGCCCTGGGATCGCGAGAAGCTCCGGAATTTTCACGTCGCAAAGACCCGCTTCGGAGAGCGGACACCGCGGATGGAACGTGCAACCGGGCGGCAGGTCAAGGAGGCTTGGGATCTCGGCGCTCCGAAGCTCGACCCGCTTCTTGCCCCGCGTGATCTCAGGGTCAGCTTCGGGGATGGCCGCGATGAGCGCCGCGGAATACGGGTGCGCGGGATCACTGACCAGCGACTCGGTCTCCGCGAGCTCGACTACGCGACCGAGGTACATGACCCCAATGCGACCGTGTCGGGCGAAGTACCGGGCCACGGCGAGGTCGTGCGTAATGAGCACGATCGTCACACCGAACTCGCGGCCGAGCGCGAGCAACAGGTTGAGCAAGCTGATGCGGATCGAGACGTCAACCATCGATACCGCCTCGTCCGCCACGATCACCTTCGGGTCGACCGTGAGCGCGCGCGCGATCGAGACACGCTGGCGCTGTCCGCCCGAAAGCTGATGTGGATATTTGGAGACGAAGTTGTCCGGTGGCGTGAGGTCGACCCGCTCGAGGAGCTCGCTGACCGCGGCGAGGGCCTGGCGGCCGCCGCGTGCCTTCTTGTGTCGATAGAGCGGGGCCGAGAGCGTCTGGAAGACCGTGCGCGTCGGATTGAGTGAGGCATAGGGATCTTGGTGGACAAGCTGCACCGCACGCCTGAAGCGGGCGAGATCGGCGCCCTTCGTCTGCCACACGTCTTTGCCCTCGTAGAGGAGTCGCCCGCTTGTCGGGCGGATGAGGCCCGCGAGCAGCCGGCCGGTGGTCGTCTTGCCGCAGCCGCTTTCGCCAACGAGGCACATCGCTTCCCCGGACTCGAACGCGAGCGAGACCTCGTTGACGGCGGTGATCGTCCCTCCGGGCGTGTGGAACGTCCGGCTGACGCGGTCGAGCTCGATGAGCGCGGTCAGGCGAGCTTCTCCGCTACCGGGAGTGGGGCCTTCGAACCGATGACCTCGGCGACGTGCTGCCACCGTATGCAAGCCGCCTCGTGCTCCGGTGTGTCCACCTTGAGAAGAGGCGGTTCGGCTTCGCGGCACGCGTCGATGGCGTACGGGCAGCGGGGCGCGTAAGAGCAGCCTTTGGGCAAGCGGATGAGGTCGGGAGGAGACCCCGGGATCGACGCGACACTGCCGAGGGCTCCAGAGACCCGCGGGACCGCGCGCAGCAAGCCGAGCGAGTAGGGATGCCGAGGTCGGTAGAACATGTCCTCGACCCTGGCTCGCTCGACGACGCGGCCGGCGTACATGGTGATCATCCGATCGGCGAGCTCGGCCGCGATCGAGAGGTCGTGCGAGATGAAGATCATCGAGAAGCCCAGCCGCTGCCGCAGCTGCCGTAGCAAGTCGATGATCGAGCGCTGCGTGAGGATGTCGAGGGCGGTGGTGGGCTCGTCGAGGATCAGCATCTGCGGCTCGAGCATCAGCGCGAGGGCGATGAGGACGCGCTGCTTCATTCCCCCCGAGAGCTCGTGCGGGAACGCCGGGAGCACACGTCGCGCGTCGAGATGGACGAGGTCGAGGAGCTCCGCCGAACGCTCCCGCACCCGGTGCTTGTCCTTGATCCCGTGCGCGCGGGCGGTGTCGAGGAACTGCTCCCAGATCGTGATGACCGGGTTGAACGAGTTGAGGGCGGCCTGGAAGACCATCGCGCATTCGGCCCAGCGGTACTCGCGGAGGTCGTCGTCGTCGAGCTTGCGGATGTCCGACGTCATGCCGTCCTTCGTGTAGAGGATCTCGCCCGTCGCGACCCTCGTACCGCGCGGCGACAATCGGATCAGGCCGACCGCGAGGGTCGTCTTGCCCGAGCCGCTCTCGCCGATGATCGCGAGAGTCTCGCTCTTCTCGAGCTCGAAGGAGACGTCGCGCACCGCGTGGACGGCGCCCCGGCGCGTCAGGTAGTCGATGGAAAGACCGCGCACCGAGAGGACCGGCACGGCTCAGGCGCCCCGGAGGCGCGGGTTGAAAATGTCCTCGAGGGCGCCGGCGAACGACACGAGCGACAGCTGGACGAGTGAAACCGCGAGGATCGGGCTCAGGATGTACCAGATGCTGTCCTTATAGAAGAGCGCACCCTGGCCCTGCGCGAAGTACAGCATGATGCCCCAGTTCGATCCGGATACCGGGACGAGCCCGAGGAAGATGATGAAGACCTGCGCGTACATGGCCTCAGTCATCGCGAGAATGAAGTGGATGACGATGTAGCTGCGCATCGTCGGCAGGATCTCGCGGAACACGATGTGGAAGAGGCCGAGATCGAGCGAGCGCGCCGCTTCGACGTAGTCGCGCTCCTTGAGCGAGAGGACCTGGGAGCGGACCTGACGCAGTAGGCTCGACCACTGCAGCAGGCCGAGGATCACGGCGAGGAACACAAAGCTCGTCGGACGCAGGATCGCCGCGACCGCGATCAGCAGGATCAGCTTCGGCAAGGTCAGCGTGACGTCGGTGATCGCGAGGATCGCGGTATCCAAGCGTCCGCCGACGGTCGCCGCGACGGAGCCGATCGAGATCGCGATGAAGGTGGAGACGAGCGCCGCGAGGATCGCGACCGTGAGGATGTCGCGGCCGCCGTAGACGATCTGATTGAGCACGTCCCTGCCCTGGAAATCGGTGCCGAGCGGGTGCGCCGCCGATGGCGCCTGATAGATGTCCACAAGACTTGGGTCGTTCCGAAGTGGAACAAAGAGTGGCGCGACGAAGGCGAGGAAGATGAAGAAGACGATCCCGACGAATCCCGCGAGGCCGATCGGGCGCGTGGCGAGGAGCCGGAGGAACTCGAACGTGGCGACCATCGGACCCGCGACCCGCTGGCCGAGCGTCGGTCGCGCGAGGATCGCCGTGCTCATCCTGCGGCCCCGCCGGCTCGCCCGATGCGCGGGTCGAGCTTCGAATAGAGCAGATCCGCGGCGAGGTTCGCGACGACGACCGAGATCGTCGTCAGGAGGACGACGCCCTGGATCACCGGATAGTCGCGCTGCGTGACCGAATCGAGCAGCCGCTTCCCGACGCCCTGGTAAGCGAACAGCTGCTCGATGACCGCCGCGCCACCGACGATGAAGCCGACGCTGATCGCGAGCTGCGTGACGAGCGGTAGCACCGCGTTCCGTCCGACGTAGGCGGTGCGGATCCGGCCGTCCGAGAGACCTCTCGCGCGCGCCGCGGTCACGTAGTCCTCCTCGAGCGCGGACAGCGTCGCGCTGCGCATCGAGAGGATCCAGTGACCGAGCGGGGTGAGGAAGTAGATCGTGATCGGCAGGGCCGCGTGATAGAAGATGTCGGCGATGAAGGCGGGCGTGAACCCAGGCTCGAGCCCCGATGTGTACGCGCCGCGCATCGATGTGAAGTTGATGAGGTGCCACTGGACGCCCGCGAACAGGATGATCAGGAGCGCCAGGTTGTAGTTGGGGATCGAGCTGACGAGCGATCCGCCGGTAGACGCGATCCGGTCGAGCAGCGAATTGCGCCGATAGGCAGCGAGCAGGCCGAGGAAGATCCCCGCGACGAAGCTCAGCAGCAGTCCCGTCCCGACCGAGAAGAGGGTCCACGGCAGGACCGCGAGGATGATCGACGTCACGGTCGTGCCGGACGAGAGGAAGGACCGCCCGAGATCGAGGCGGAGCAGGCTACCGATGAATGACAGGTACTGCTCGTGCAGCGGCGCGTTCAGATCGATCGCGAAGAGACCGGAGGCGATCGCCTTCGCGTCGTCGTAGGTGAGGGCCCCATTCGCGGTCTGGATGAGCTCGTCGATCTTGAGCTCGACCGGGTTCCCTGGCATCAAGCGGATAAGGAAGAACGTGAGCGTCGTCGTGACCCAGACCGTCAGGACCGCCTTCAAGACCGCGCGCGCGAACGGGTGACGCCAGAAGCCTCCGAAATACCGTCGCGGATCCCATCCCACGCCCACCGGTTTGGTCGCGACGGGCACGGCCGTCATGTCGAAAGACTAGCGCCCGGGCGCGTTAGCAAGCGCTGCCGATCTTTAGCGGCGGCGCGCCCTTGCCAAGAGTCGCAGGACTTCGACGTACAGCCACACGAGCGTGACCAGTAGGCCGAAGGCCGCGTACCACTCCATGTACTTGGGCGCCGCCGCGGCGACGCCGCGCTCGATGAAATCGAAGTCGAGCAGGAGGTTGAACGCGGCGATGCCGATGACGAGAACGTTCACCGCGATGCCGAGCAGTCCGGAACCCGCCACCGCTTCATTCAGATAGGACACATGAAGACCAACCAGGTTGAGGACCAGATCGGCGAGGTACAAGAGCACCACGCCGCCGGTCGCCGCAACGATGCCGATCCGGAGCTTGTCGGTCACGCGGATCAGGTGCGTCCGGTAAATGAGAAGGAACGCGATGAAGATCGCGACCGTGAGCGAGACCGCCGGAATGACGATCCCCGGATATTCGGCCTCGAAGATCACCGAGAAGCCGCCGAGGAAGACCCCTTCGGCGAGCGCATAGAGCGGAGCCGTGACAGGCGACCACTCCTTCTTGAACACCGTGACCAGCGCCAGGACGAAACCGACGACCGCGCCGAGGATGGCGAGGCCCGGGCTTGTGATGATGCTGATGCCCGCGCCCACGAGCAGGATCGCGACGAGAGCGAACGAGCGGTTGACGGTGCCATCGATCGTCATCCGCTCCCCGGTGGTCGAAAGGCCTTCGAACGTGTTGCCGCGCAGCACAGGGTTCCCCGATCGCTGCGGTACGAGATTCCTCATCGTCGTCCCCTTCCCGATTCGATTATCGGGCCGGAACGAGAGCCGCGATACCCCTACGCCTGCGCGGCGAACGCGCTGTAGAGCCGGGCCGTCGCGCGGAGCGCGCGCCAGTAGTTCTCGAGGAGGATGTGCTCGTTCGGCGCATGCGCGCCGGCACCGGGATGGCCCATGCCGAGCGTGACGTTTGGCATCCGCCGGGCGTTGCAGACGACCCACATGGGCGACGTCCCGCCGCTCGACGGGATGAGGACCGCGGGCTTCCCGAAGGCTTCTTCAGCGACGGCAGCGACCGCGCGGACGAGCGGAGCGTCCGCCGGCCCGCGGTACGGGTGCTCGCCCTCCTCGGCGCTGAACTCGACGTCGTGGAAGCCGTTCCGTTCGAGGTGCGCTCGAAGGAGCTTCGCGATCTCCTCCGGATCCTGATCGGGGACCAGGCGGAAGTCGACCTTCCCGGTCGCCTCGCACGGGATCACGGTCTTCGATCCCCGACCGTTGTACCCCGACTCGATCCCGCAGATGTTGCACGTTGGCTCGAAGACCGATGCGCGCTTGGCTTGATCGTCATCTCGCCCGAAGGCGAACCGCTCGATACCAACGACTGCCCGGGTGGCATCGCCGTCGAATGGCATGCGCTCGAGCATGGCCTGCTCTTCCTTCGTCGGCTTGCGCACATCGTCGTAGAAGCCATCGATGCAAACGTGGCCGTGCTCGTCCATGAGCGTCGCGAAGGCGTGAGTGAGACGCCACGCCGCGTTCGGATAATGCGTGGCGCCACCCGAATGGGCGTCTCGCGACATCGTTCGCACGCGGAAGTGGCAATAGAGGATGCCCTTGCCGCCGAGCGAGAGCTGCGGCCGACCGGCGCTGTCGAGCGCTCCGCCCTCTTTGAGCGCGCCGTCCCCATCGGTGAGGATCGGCTCGAGCGCAAGGAGGCGGGCGAGATTAGGGCTGCCGGACTCCTCCTCGCCCTCGATGAGGAACCGCACCCGGATCGGTAGATCTCCAAGGACGGCGCGATGCGCCTCGATCGCCTGGATCCGCAGCAGCAGATGGCCCTTGTTGTCGTCGACCCCGCGCGCATACAGCGCCCCGTCGCGCAGCGATGGCTCGTATGGCTTGGTCTTCCAGAGGTCGAGCGGCACCGCCGGCTGGACGTCGTAGTGCTGGACGCCGACGAGGGTGCGTCCTGAGGCGCCGGTCTCGCCGACGACAAGCGCGGGGGCGCGGTCGACGCGAAGCTCGCGAGCGTCGGCGAACCCGGCGGCGCGAAGGCGATCGCGGCACCATCGTGCGGCGGCATCGAGCGCGTTCGCGTTGGACGCTTCGCACGGAATGGCGCAGAGCTCCTTGAGCTC
>VBDQ01000008.1:0-8613 GCA_005889075.1 Chloroflexota bacterium | reverse complement strand
GACGTGCTGAGCGATGGTTTTCCGGAGTGCCGCCTCTATCTGATCAGCCGCTCCGCGTCGGACGCAGACAGCATCTGGGTCACCGAGGTCTGGACGGACCGCGAGGCGCACGATGCGTCGCTGCGGGACGAGCGCGTGCGCGCGGTCATCGCGCGGGCGCGTCCGATCATCACGGCGATGGCGGACTCGACGGAGCTGCGCCCGATCGGCGGAAAGGGCCTTTAGACGGCGCGAGACCCGTGGACGCGTGCCGTCTACGAGGCGGTAATGCGGATCCCGCGCGGTCGGGTGGCGTCGTACGGTCTGATCGGGCTCGTCGCCGGACGGCCGCTCGCCGCGCGCTCCGTCGGGACCGCGCTCAGCGCGTGCCACGATCCGGCCGTGCCTTGCCACCGCGTCGTGCACGCGGACGGAAGCCTTGCACCCACCTTCAAGTCGCAGCGGCTACGGCTCGAGCGCGAGGGAGTCCGGTTCGAGGGCGCTCGGGTCGACATGCGAAATGCGCTCTGGTCGGTGCGCCTGCCGCCGATCAGTCGGCATGCGCGACCGCGGCGCCGGATCAACGCCGCCGGATCACGTGCCGCGGGTCGAGCGCGTCGCGCAGCCCATCGCCGATGAAGTTGATCGAGACGACGGCGAGGAATATCGCCAGCCCAGGGAAGATCGCGGTCCATGGGGCGATGCTCATCTCGCTCGGGGCGTCTTTCAGCATGTTCCCCCACGATGGCGTCGGCGGCTGGATGCCCAGGCCCAGGAAGGACAGGGTCGACTCCGGCCGCTTCGACGAACTCGCGCGCTCGCAGCTGCAGGAAGGACGCGCGCACGAGGCGCGCGGTCGTCATCCACGAGAGGAGGCCGAGCACGATCACGATCACACCGATCGTCATGCCCTTGAAAAAGACGCCAAGCAGGATGAGCACGAAGAGCCGCGGGAACGCGAACATCATGTCGGCGAAGCGCATGAGGACGCTGTCGATCCACCGGCCGTAGTAACCGGCAAGCATGCCCGCGAGCGTCCCGAAGCTGATCGCCACCACCACCGCGAGCGTTCCTATCGAGAGTGACACGCGTCCGCCGAACAAGATCCGCGTCGCGAGATCGCGGCCCAGGCTGTCGGTCCCGAACGGGTGAGCCAGCGATGGTGGCTCGTAGATGAGGAGGAGGTTCGTTTTCTCGGGGTCGTACGGCGACACGAGTGGCGCGGCAATTGAGAGGGCAGCAAGCGCTCCGAGAGTGAGGATTCCGGCGATCGCCGGTCGGTGCTGGCGAAAACGCTCGAGCGCCATCTGCCACTGTCCGCGCTCCTTCGGCGTGGGTACCGGAGCCAGGCGGGCCGCGACGACGCCCTGCGCCATCAGCCGTACCTGATCCGCGGATCGAGATAGCCGTACAGCACGTCGGCGAACAGGTTGGCGAGCACGATCAGCGTGCTCGTCACCGCGAGGATGCCCATGAGCACCGGGTAGTCGAAGCGCGTCGCCGAGTCCCAGAAGAGGCGGCCCATGCCGGGCCAACCGAAGATCTGCTCCGTCACGAGCGCTCCGGCGAAGAGCTCGGGAAGGTCGAGCGCGAGCACGGTGACCAGTGGGATCGATGCGTTCTTCAGCGCGTGGCGCAGGACGACGACGCGCTCCGCGAGACCCTTGGCGCGCGCGGTGCGCATGAAGTCCTGCGAGATCGTTTCGAGCATTGAGGCGCGGAGGTATCGCACGCGGGAACCCAGCTGCACGAGCGCGATCGTCGCGACAGGTAGCACGAGGTGTCGGGCGCTGTCGATCAAGTCGACCCCGGCCGCGCCAGGTGCTCGCATCCCCCCGAGCGGGAGCCACCGGAGGTCCAGACCGAAGGCGATGATCAACAGGAGGCCAAGCCAGAACGTCGGCATGGAAAGGAACGCGAACGTCGTCCCGGTCGTGACGTGATCGAAGATCGAGTACTGGCGTACCGCGGTCAGCGTTCCGATCGGGATCGTGAGCAGCACGACGACGAGGAAAACGGTGCCCATCAGTAAGACGGTGTTGGGCAGCCGCTCGCCGATGAGCCGGAGCACCGGTTGATGCGATACGACGGAGTATCCCCAGTCGCCGACCACGAACTTGCCGAGCCAGCTCGCGTACTGAAGCGGCACTGGTTGATCGAGGCCGAGCTCGTGCTCGAGTCGACGAATGTCGGCGTCGGTCACGTTCGGATCGTTCTCGTAAGCGGCGAGGGGGCCGCCGGGTATCGCCTTCAGGATCGCGAACGATGCGATGCTGATCCCGAGCAGGAGCGGGACCGCCTGGATCAGCCGCCGCAGGACGTAGGTTCCCACTAGGTCACCGGGCTGTCAGGTACCACTCCTCCTGGTTCCACGTGATGTCATCCCAGACGTTGCCGGACCATCCCCCGACGTTCGTTCTTCGCGCGTCGATGCCCGCCCGCTCGTAGAGCCAGATGATCACGTGCGCGTCGTTCAGTAGCTTGAGCGCGGCGGCGTAAGCGCTCTTCCGTTTATCGAAGTCGAGTGTCGACCCAGCCTCGTCGATGGCTTTGTCCGC
Organism: Chloroflexota bacterium; assembly: GCA_005889075.1. Lineage (GTDB taxonomy): Bacteria > Chloroflexota > Limnocylindria > P2-11E > P2-11E > 3-1-20CM-2-70-9. Next base: position 6,076 of record VBDQ01000008.1, on the reverse strand, counting down.
GTCGGGGTTCTTGAAGCGCGTGTAGTCCTGACCGTTGCCTCCGTTGGCCGCCGACGGAATGTTCTTCGAGTAGTACCGCTGGAACACGGTGTTGTGCGGGTCGATGCCTGGCGATGACGCGTACATGACCAGGTCGAACGACCCGCGCTTGCGTGGGTCGCCCGCCGACCACGATCCAGAAAGGAGCACGCTGGACGGCTGGTTCGCGATCTTCAGCTCGACACCGATCTGCTTGTACTGGTCGACGAGGACCTGCTCGACCCGCTCGCGGGTCTGGTCGCCGGTCGTCGTCACGATGCTGATCGATGCGCGGACCCCACCCTTGCTGCGGATCCCGTCGCTCCCGGCGACCCATCCTGCCTGATCCATGAGCTGCTTGGCCTTGTTCAGGTCGTACCCCTCTTGCGTCAGCGACTTCGGGGAGGCCCAGCCCTGCGAAACAGGCGACGTGCCCGGCTTCGCCTTCCCGAAGAGCAGCTTGTCGATGAGGTCTTGCTTCGGCGTCGCCAGGAGCAGCGCGTGCCGCACATTGATGTCGCCGAGCACCGGGTGGACCGAGTTCGGGTCGGTCATGTCCTGGTTCTTTGCGGTGTTCATCTCGATGCGCTCGACCGAGGGACTCGGGTAGATCTCGAGCTTGACGTCGGGCGTCTTCTCGAGGTCGGGCGTCTGCGACTCGAGGAGATTCCACATGCCCTGAACCTCGCCTGCCTTCAGCTGGGCGATGGCGGCCTCGCGCGACGGGACGCTGCGGAAGATGACCTTGTCGAGGTACGGTTTGCCCGCGACGCGGTAGTTCGGATTCCGCTCGACCGTGATGTGGTCGCCGGCGACGAACTCCGTAATCTTGAACGCTCCAGTTCCCAGAGGCATCCGGACGTAGTCGCTCTTGCTGATGTCTTGGACGTTTTCCAGGACGTGCTTGGGGATGAGTCCATCTCCGAAGTTGTTCGGGTACGGCCCATAGACCGTCTTGTAGTGAACGACGGCGGTCATGTCGTCAGGCGTGTCGATCGACTCGATCTGATCAAAGCCGGTTCGGCTGATCGTGTTGGGGTCCTTCATCCAGACCTGCCAGGTGAACTTGATGTCGGCGCTCGTCACCGCCTCGCCGTCCGACCACTTGAGATTCGGGAGAAGCTGCCATGTGACGTCCATCTTTCCGTCGGACGTGAGCTTCACGCCGCCGTTCGTCGTGGTCGGGATCTGTTTGGCGAGGCGCGGCTGATAGTTGCCATCGGTGTCCGTCCTGGAAAGCCCTTCGGTGACGGGTCGCGCGACGACGTTCGCGACGGTCTGGTTACGTAGATGCGGTGCGAGCGCGACGGGCTCTTGCCAGATCGCAAAAACGAGCGTGCCGCCGCGGACCGGGCCCTGCATCCTCCCCGCGGCCGGTCCCCGCGCCGCACGCCGGCCGTCGACATTCTGCTCTCTTCATCTAGCATCGCCGCCGAACCCTGGTTCGAAGGGGACGAGAATGACGACGGTGCGGGCGGCCCTTGTCCAGTGCGCGTGGACGGGCGACAAAGATTCGATGATCCAAAAGCACGTGCGCTACATCGCTGACGCCGCCAAGCAGGGCGCGAAGGTGATGTGCCTCCAGGAGCTCTTTTACGGTCCCTACTTCTGCCAGGTGCAGGACACCAAGCACTACAGCTACACGGAGAAGATCCCGGACGGCCCGACCACGAAGCTGATGCAAGAGCAGGCGAGGAAGCATGGGATCGTCCTGATCGTCCCGATGTACGAGGAAGACCAGGTCGGGATCTACTACAACACCGCCGCGGTTATCGACGCTGACGGGAAATACCTCGGCAAGTACCGCAAGACGCACATTCCGCACGTGAACGGCTTCTGGGAGAAGTTTTACTTCCGGCCGGGGAACATGGGCTATCCGGTGTTCGACACGGCGGTCGGCAAGGTCGGTGTTTACATCTGCTACGACCGGCATTTTCCCGAAGGCGCTCGGATGCTCGGTCTGCATGGCGCCGAGCTTGTCTTCATCCCATCGGCGACCTCACGCGGTCTCTCCATGCATCTCTGGTTCATCGAGCAGACCGCCCACGCGATCGCCAACGGCTACTGGGTCGGGACGATCAATCGCGTTGGACAGGAGAAGGAGTTCGGCCCGAACGACTACTACGGCTCGAGCTATTTCGCCGATCCGCGCGGCAAGATCGTCGCGCAGGCGAGCGAGAAGGACGAGCAGCTTCTCGTCGCCGACCTGGACATGGATCTCGTACGCGAGGTCCGCAACACCTGGCAGTTCTATCGGGACCGCCGTCCCGACATGTACGACGACATGGTCAAGCCGTAGCGCGACCTCCCGCGAGGCGTCAGTTTCTCGGCTGGTTTACGCGCCACACGGTCCTGACGGTCTGGCTCGTCCTTGGTCTGACTATCGCGATCGTCGCGTACGTGCGCGGCCAGTCACCTCTCGGCGCCCTCGCCATAGGCGCGGCGCTGGGCGCCTTGCTGGTGCTCCTGCCGCTCATGTTCGACCCGATTCCGACCCCTCTGAGCCGCGAACAGTGGCCGATTCGCCTGCCCGTTCTCAGGCGGCTAGCGAGGATCAGGCACTGGGCGAATCCGTTCTACGTGGAGCAGATCACCTTGCACAGCGGCTGGCGGCGCCACTATTGCGCTGAGCAGCTCGCTGCGAGTCTCTTGAGGTTCCCGTGGTTGCCGAGCGGACCGCACAATATCGCCGGGCGAACCCGCGATGACTCGTTCGTTTTGAAACGCACAACGTGGTGGCACGACGGTATGCGGCCGACTGGTGCTGGAAGGTTCGTCGACTCCGGCCCCGGAACGGACATCGTGCTCTCTGTCGCCGCCCCCGCGATCGGCGCCTACTTCCTCTTGTTATTCCTGACGATCGCCTTGACCTTTATGGTGACCGCGATCGTTGCTGCCACGGTTCGACCGCCCCAGGCAGGGATCCCGCCGCCTCTACTGGTGCTGATCATCCTCGGCGGCGCGCTGCTCACGTTCGCGTTCATCGCGCTCTTCGCGTCGCCGGTTCCAATCCCTCTCGGGAAGACTCGGACCGAAGGAGATGAGTTCATCGATTTCTTTGGCGATGTGCTCGGCGCCGACGTGGTCTCGCGCGAGTAGTTGCTCGCCGCGCGCGCGGCTGCGCTCCGCTGCTTCGCAGTAGCATCGGGGTCCATGGCCGCCACCGCGACGATCCCGGTCTTGAACTACATCGGCGGCGAATGGGCGCCATCTCGCTCCGGCGAGACCGTTCCGGATCGCAACCCCGCACACACCGACGAGATCCTCGGTGAGGTCACGGTCTCGACCGCGGACGATGTCCGCAGAGCGGTCGACGCCGCCGCGGCCGCGTTCCGCGAGTGGCGCGCGACTCCGGCCCCGCAGCGCGGCGACATCGTGCGCAAGGCGGCGGACCAGATGGAGCGTCGCCGCGACGAGCTCGGCCGGCTTCTCACGCAGGAGGAGGGCAAGACGCTCCCCGAATCGCTCGCTGAAGTGGACCGAGCGATCGCCAATGTCCGTTTCGCCGCGGGACAGGGAGCGCGCCTTGTCGGCGAGACGATCCCCTCCTCGCAGCGCGGCACGTTCGTCTATACGGTGCGCGAGCCGCTCGGCGTGGTCGCGTGCATCACCCCGTGGAACTTTCCCATCGCGATCCCTGCGTGGAAGATCGCGCCGGCTCTGGTCGCCGGCAACACCGTCGTTCTCAAGCCAGCGTCGCTGACGCCGCTATGCGCGGCGGAGGTGGTCCGCTGTTTCGTCGCGGCAGGCTTGCCGAACGGTGCGCTCAACCTGGTGCTGGGCACGGGCGAAGCTCTTTCGCGCGCGATCACCTCGGATGAGCGCATCAAGGCTATCTCCTTCACGGGGTCGTCCGCGGTGGGGCGACGCCTCTACGCGCAGGCTGCGGAGCGCCTCTGCAAGGTCCAGCTCGAGATGGGCGGGAAGAACGCGGTCATCGTCATGGACGACGCTGATCTCGAGAAGGCCGCCGAGTCCGTCGCGGGTGGCGCGTTCGGCGCCACCGGGCAGCGCTGCACGGCGACGAGCCGCGCGGTCGTGCTGCGTTCGGTCCTCGACGAGTTCAATGAGCTCCTCGCCCGCAAGGCCGAGACCTGGCGCGCCGGCGATGGCCTCGAGCAGGGCGTGAGGATGGGCCCGATCGTCGACGAGACCCAGCTTCGCAAGGTGAAGGCGAAGATCGACGACGGCAAGCGCTCCGGTGCGAAGGTCATCCGAGACGGCGGCGAGCCAACGCGAGCGGAGCTCCGTGCCGGCTACTTCGTCGAGCCGACGATCTTCAGCGACGTCGACCCGCGCATGCCGCTCGCGCAGGAGGAGATCTTCGGCCCGGTCGTGAGCGTGATCTCCGCGCGCGATCTCGACGCCGCGCTCGCGGCCGCGAACGGTGTCGGCTACGGGCTCTCGTCTGCGATCTACACGAACGACCTCCGGACCGCGTTCCGCTACGCCGACGAGTCGGAAGCCGGCATGCTCCACGTGAACACCCCGACGGTGGGCGGCGAGCCGCAGGTGCCGTTCGGAGGCGTCAAGGACTCGGGATTCGGAGACCGCGAGTGTGGCACCGCGGCGTTCGACTTCTTCACCGAGGCGAAGGTCGTGTATGTCGGCTACTGAGCCGACCGCCGCGGTCATCGAGATCGAGGGCGACGACGCAACCCCGCCCGGTCACGACCGCCGCCGCGCGCTGGTCGTCGCTTTCGCGATGTGTCTCGCGGTCGGCAGCGCCTTCCTCGGACAGGACGGTCCAACCGCGACAGCGCAGTCGGTGGAAGGGCCGACGCTCGCGCTACAGGCGACGGCCCCGGCTGACATCGTGCTGTTCGGATTTCCAGATCGACTCGCGAATGAACCGCCACCGCCCCTGGCCTGGGTGCCGGTGCAGGTCCGCAAGACCGAAGGCCTCGCGGTCTATGACCAGCACGGGATCTCGATCGTCACCTGGACGGAGCTCGGCACCGCCTATTGGCTCTCATCCGATCGCCGCCACGTCGATCAGCTCATCACCATCGCGGACAGCTTGCCTAGCGGTCTCCATCGCCGATGAGCCGCGCCATATACGCAGCCCGCTCGTAACCTAGGAAACTACTTCACGACGCGGAAAGGCTCTTCCATTCGTGCGTAATCGGATGCTGGACGCGGCGTACCATCGTGTCGAGCAGCGGTCCTTCGAGGGCCGGCTCACAGAAAGCTGGCGATCCGATGAGCGCGCAGGCTCTCGAGCTGGTCTTCACCGGCTCAGCCGTGCTCGGAACGGCGCTCCTCCTCCTTTCTAGCGTCGGCGGCGGGACGCATGTCCGCGTGCACCTACCGATCCGCCTTCCGCACCCGCACGTGCCCTTCGTACACGTTTCGCACGCCGACAACGCCACCATGACACCGGTGCTCCTCGGCTTTCTCGCGATGTTCGGGATCGGCGGCCTGTTCGGATCGGTTGCCTTTGGCTTCGGACCCTTCGGCCAGACCGCTACAGCGGTCCTGTTTGGCGGGCTTGGCGCGACGACCGCCTTGGCCATCTTCGCGGTCTTGCGGCGCGCGGAAGGACGCGAGCCGACAGAGCTGCGCGAGCTCGTCGGCCGTCGCGCACGAGTGGTCGTGAGCATCGAACCCGCGGGCCGCGGGATGGTCTCGCTGACCTACGACGGCGCGCTGCAGACCCTACCCGCGGAATCCGACGCTGCGATAGCGCGCGGACGCCAGGTCGAGATCCTCGGCGTTCGTGGGATGGGCGTGACGGTGCGGTCCCTGCCGCCGCCGTGAGCCGAACGCGCGGCAAATGTGCGCGGAAAGAAGGGATCACCGTGACACTCACCATCACTCAACTGGTCCTCGCGACGATCGGCATCATCGTCCTGCTCGCGTCGTTCGCCGCGCAGCGGTACCGGGTCGCCGGCGCCAATGAGGCGCTCGTCATCTCGGGAGCGCGCGGCGCGAAGGTCCGTGACGACAAGGGCGACCTCACCACCACGCACGATCAAGGCGTAAAGGTAGTGGTCGGCGGAGGCACTTTCGTCTGGCCCCTCCTCAACAAGGTCGGGCGGCTCCAGCTCACCGCGCG
>VBDQ01000021.1 GCA_005889075.1 Chloroflexota bacterium | reverse complement strand
ACCTCAGCAGCCTGCGGCGAAAGCTCCGGGACAATCCCCATCGCCCTCGCTACATCGAAACGGTCTTGGGTGTCGGTTACCGCTTCCTCAAAGCGCCCCAGGGGTAGGTCTGCGTTACGCGCGCGCGGTCGGGCGGCTCGGTGACGCCGGGTGCCCACCCGGAGCCACCCGAAAGTTAGGACGGCTCATGCCAACCGAGATTCCCAGACCGATCGATCCGGTCGCCGTGATGACGGCCGAGCATCAGATGCTGACGCCACGCAATGAAAAGCGGATGCGCGCTAATGGATGCGTTCTGCGACCCGACGCGCATCAAGATCATGCATGCGCTCCGCGACACCACGCTCGCGGCCAGCGAACTGGCCCACGTCATCGGCCGTAGCCGCTCCGCGACGAGTCAGCGTCTCCGTGTGCTGCGCGAGACTGACGCGATCATCGCTAACCCAAGGGCAATGTGGTGCGATACGCGATGTCCAAAGATGTGTCCGGCTCGATCATCGAAGAGGCGGCTTCCATCTTCGACCAGCTTCAGCCGGGGACGGCGCCCGCTTCGGGGTAGACCTCCGTGGGTCTTCGCATCAGCGCTTCTCGCCGGTCGTCGCCTGGCAGACAGCGCATGACGAAATCGTCACGATGCCAGTAACGGCATAGCCGTACGCCTGGTCTGCGTCCTGGTGGTTGCGGGCGAGTGCGTGCTCGCAGCCGAGAGGATCGTCGCCCGCAAAGGTCGCCAACCTAGTACTGGGCTTTGACGCCTTCGATCGCGGCGACCAGGCGGCGCTTCGTGGCATTTTCGGCAGCGCCATCTTCAGTTCCCCGAATCCTCCGCCACGAGGCTTCTTCTCATTAGCCTCCAGATCTTTTACGGCGGCGACCGGATCGGACTCGCTCCCACGATCGACCGCCGGGCTGACGACATCGTTCCCGAGATCGCGGGCGCGAAAGGCGAACTCGACTGCGTCTCGGGGCATGATCACCGGATGGAACCTGGGCGGCTGCGGTGTGGCGTTCGTCCAAGAAGGATGGGCGCTCTGCAGGCGAGCGGCGTCTGCCGCGTGGAGCAAGGATCTCGCCGGGCTTCTCTGGATCGTCCAACCGTCGCGTTTGTCTACCGAGGTCCCGCGCCTGGGCGCACAGCATCGAACACTGGCCAACTGTCCATGGGCGAGCCGCCGATGCCTCGGCGGAAACTCGGCACGCCTGTGGGGCAGGTTTGGTGCGCAGGCAGTGCACAATCCGTCATCCGTCATGCATGACGAATTCGTCATGTGGCCCGCTTGGTTGCCCAGCACTATCGCCCCGGGAGGCCGCCTTTAGACGCTCCCCAACCAAAAGGAAGTGGATGGCCATACAAAGCATCGATCTCGCGGCGACGCCAGTGCTGCTCGTGGAGGACGATGTGGTCCTCAGCAAGCTCGTGGCGACGCTCCTCGCCGACGCCGGGTACCGCTCGGTCACCATCGCCAATCACGATCAGATCGCCGGGGCGATCGATCGATTCGACCCAAGGTGCGTGATCCTCGACGGCGAGGTGGGCCGCACCGGTCGCTCGCGGTCCTGGCAGGATGCCGCCGCGATCCGGCGAGCCCACCCCACGCTGCCGGTTCTCATGTTCACTGCCGACGCGGACGCGCTCGCGGAGGAACGAGCGGGCATCTCCGCGCGCAGCCGGGAGGCCGGTTTCGTGGGCGTCGTTTCGAAGCCTTTCGTGGTCGAGGAGTTCCTCGCGACGCTCAAGGGCGCGGTCCAAGCGCCGCCGCCCGCCAGCTCGGACGCGATCGTCGTTTTCCCGGACCCGAGCGGACCATCCGCGGCCGAGTGGGCGAGGATCGATTTCTTCACCGCCGCGGTCCACGAGCTCAAGACCCCGCTCGCCACGATCAGCGGACAGATGCAGCTCGCGCGCAAACTCATGCTCAAGGACCCGGTGCGTGGGCGCGCCGCCATGGAGCTCGCCTTTGGGCAGATCGAGCGGATGACGCGGCTGATCGCCGGGGTGCAGGACTATCTACGGCTCAAGACGAATGGGCTGAGCCTCGAGGTCGTCACCTTCGATCTGCGCGACGCGGTCACCCAGGCCATCGGCCGGCACGAGTATGAAGAGACGGCACGCTTCAGGTTCGATCATTCCGACGACTGGACGCATGTGCGAGCCGACCCCGAGCGCATCGCGCAAATCCTCGACAATCTGCTCAACAACGCGGTGAAATACAGCGCACCAGGCACGCCGATCGAAGTCGCGCTGACGACCGTCGGCCGCGAGGCGCAGGTCCGCGTGAGGGACCACGGCGTCGGCGTTCCGGCGGACGAGTGCGACCGACTCTTCGCACCGTACTACCGGACGTCGCGGACGCGAGCTATCCCGGGATCAGGCCTGGGTCTTCACGTCAGCCGGCGGCTGACCGAACGGCACGGCGGGCGCCTTTGGCTCGACAACAGCTCGGACGCAGGCAGCGTCTTCGCGTTGGCCCTGCCCCTCGCCGACTAGTTTCGCGTCCCGCGCCCGCCGCCCGCCGAACACGCTGGACCGGGAGCTCGCCCGAGCCGGATCGCGTGCGAGCTGATATGTCATCGCGTGGTCGGGTACGCTTATTGGGACATTTGCGGACGTCGCCTATGGGGCTGTAGCTCAGCTGGGAGAGCGCATGAATCGCACTCATGAGGTCAGGGGTTCGATCCCCCTCAGCTCCACCGAACCCGCATAGATCCTCGCGATTACCGCTATGGCACCGGCGCCCAGGATCAAGAACGACGTGGTCGCTATTCATGCGGCTAGACGTGGGCGTCGCAACCCACTGCGCCGCGCATCCTGCACACGCAGGATGGTCGGATGGGATGTTGCGGATCCGGGTCTCGCTTTTTGAGAGAGTCGCCATAACTCGGCGACGGTGCGTCTAGCTCGCGGTCAAATGGCGATGGCCGTCGGTCGGCTCAGCTGCCGCCAGGCGAGGAGTCCGGCGACGCCGACAAGCGGCATCACGGCGGAGACGACGAAGACGGTGCCAAACCCGGATACCGAAGCGATCTGGCCCGAGACGAACGAGCCCGTGATGACGCCGAAGTCGGTGAAGGCCCAGAACGTCGCCATCGCGGTTCCTCGCTCCGCCGGTCCGGCGAGATCGATCGCGAGCGCCTGGAGCGCGGGCTGGGCGGTCGCGAAGCCGATCCCCACGGCCACCCCGGCGAGGATGAACGCCTCGGCGCTGGCGGCGCTTGACACGACGTACATGCCGACCGCGGTCACGATCATGCCCGGCACGATCGCCGCGAAGCGGCCGCGCCGATCGGCGATCCTCCCGGTGAGCAGGCGCGCGACAATCGATGAGATCGCGACGGCGGTGAAGTAGAGGCCGGGATTCGCGACGCCGCGCGAGATGCCAAGCAGCGGGATGAAGCTGAACGCGGCGCCGTTGCCCACAATCACCGCGTACTGCGCGAGCGAGGGCGCGACGACGCCACGGTGGAGCCGAAACTCGACCGCCATCGGCGTCGCGCCCTGCTGGCGGCTGCCCTCGTACAGGCCCAGCGACAAGAGCGCGGCGACGATCGTCGCGACCCCGGCGATCGCGTAGAGCGCGCCGAAGCCCAGGCCGTCGACGATGACGATGCTGACCCCAGCGCCGAAGCCCTGCGCGAGACCTTGGAGGACGCCGTAGTAGCCGACGGCCTCCGCGCGCCGCGAGATCGGGACCGTGTACGCGATGTACGTGCTCGCCGCGGTGGAGAACGTGCTGAGCGCCACGCCGCTGAGCATGGACGCAAGCACGAGAAGGATCGGCACGCCACCGCCGATTGGGATCGCGGCCCGGATCGACAGAGAGAGGACGAACGCGACGCACGAGACGACCATCATCGCGGCACCGCCGAACGCGAAGAGCCGCGAGCCGTAGCGGTCGCTCCAGGAACCGACCGGGAAACGGGACACGAGCGCGCAGGTCGCCTGGATCCCGATGACCGCGCCAACGACCTGGGGACCCAGACCGAATTCCCGAACGACGAGGAGCCCGATGGAGGTGTTCACGAGCATCAGGCTGGACGCTTGCGCGAGCGTCGCGAGGCCGACGAGGACAAATCCGAGCGTGAAGATGCGGTCGGGACTCTTCGCGGCGACGATTCGCGAGATCAACTGAGCCTTTGACGCTCACCCGTCGCGGCTGCCGTCTCGATCGCGTTCAGCATGCGATGGCGCGTGACCGCGTCTTCAAAGGTCGGGCAGAGGCGCGTTCCCTCGCGATAGTCGCAGGCGAAGCGCGCCCACGCTTGGGCGACGTTCGTGCCAAGACCCGGTTGCGGCGGGGCCCACCGATATTCCTCCGGCACGGGCAGGATCTCGAGAGACGGCTGCGCCCCCTTGCCGCCGCGTACGGTCATCTCGAAGAGCTGGGCCTGGCCGCCGTCGGCGGTGAGCTGCAGGTCGCCTTCGGTGCCGTTGATCTCCCAGAGCAGGTTGGTGCCGCGCGAGCTCCCGCCGCGGTAGTGGATCGAAAATGCGGCCCCGCCCTCGAGCAGTCCGCTGACGGCCACCTGATCATCCGCCGCCATCGGCTTGCTTTCGCCCGTGCCCGCGACCGTGAAGCACTTTCGGCGCATCGTCGTGGTGGCCGAGAGCTCTCGGACCTCGCCGAGGCAGTGACACAGGGCATCCGCCGCGTGGCCGAGCGCGACCGAGAGCAGCGTCGCGCCGTTCTTCTGGTCGTTCAGATATACGTTGAACGGTTCCACTGTCGGTCCCCAACCCATGCCCGAACCGACGAGCGTGGTCGAGAGCACCTCACCGACATAGCCTTGTTTGACAAGGTCCCGCACGTACGCCACGGCCGGCGCGGAGCGTGCCTGCAGACCGGCCACCGCGAGGACCCCCTTTTTCCTCGCCAGCGCGGCCAGGGTCTCCGCCTCCCTCAGGCCGTTACCCAGCGGCCATTCGCAGTACACGGCCTTACCCGCTTCGAGCGCCGCGGTCGCGAGCTCGAGGTGATGGGGCACCTTCACGGTCACGGCGACGACGTCCACGGTGGGGCTGTTCACGAGCTCTTGATGGTTGTCGAACGCGGCAGGCACGCCAAAGAGCTTGCCGGCTGCGTCAGCAGATTCGCGTCGCGTCGTCGACAGCGCCGTGATCTCGAAATCGTCCGGCAGGGACCGGAGCGCAGGAATGTGCGCCTGCGCCGCCCATCCGCGATCCGGATTGGCCCCGATGATGCCGACGCGAATCCTCTTGGCTCCACCGGTGCGTGTCGCCGTCAAGACTTGACCGCTCAAGCGACGGCGGCCGCTTCAGCGGCCTTGATCACTTCGACCTCGAGCGCGAGCTTCACCTCCTCGCTCACAAGCAGGCCGCCGGTTTCGAGCGCGACATTCCAGGTCAGTCCCCAATCCTTGCGGTTGATGGCCGTGGAAGCACTGAAGCCCGCGTGCACGCCGCCCATCGGGTCCCTTGCCTGACCGGAATAGACGACGTCCAGCGTGACGGGCCGCGTCACGTTCCGAATGGTCAGGTCGCCCGTCATCTTGTAGTGGTCGTGCGCCGCGCGCTCGACGCGGGTGCTCCTGAAAGTGATCGTCGGGAACTGCTCGACGTTCAGGAAGTCGGGTGACTTCAGGTGCGCATCACGGCGCTGGTCGTTGGTGACGAGCGTTTGAGCGTCGATCGTTGCTTCTACCGACGAGGCGGTGAAGTCGTCGTCGTTGAGATCGACCGACACCTCCACATCGGTGAAATGCCCCCTCACCGTCATGAGGCCCATGTGCTTGGCGGAAAACTCGACCTGGGTGTGCATCGGATCGACGGTCCAACTCATCTCTGTCCTCCTAGCCGCGACCCGGCTAAATAACCGTGCGCCTAACAATAGTTGCGAACAGTACTATCGTCAAGCGTAAAGATGATTGATGAACTGTCCGCTGCACAAACAATGGTTTAGGTTTGAGCGGTGAATGCAGTGAGCCGGAGAGCCGCGACCCGGTCGGCGAGCAAAGCCTCCCTGCGGCCGCAACCCAAGGATGCGGAGGTTGCGGAGCTCGGTCGGAAGCTGCTAACTCTCCCGCGGCTGAACGCCTGGGGCGCATTCCTGACGGCGCACAAGGCGCTGGAGACCATCCTTACTCGGGAGCTCGAATCGGCGTGTGGGCTGCCGCTCACCTGGTTCGATGCACTCGCCCAACTGCGCATGGCGCCTGGCGAGCGCCTCACGATGACCCAACTCGCCAGCGCCCTCCTGTTCAGCAAGAGCGGGCTGACGAGGCTCATCGACCGTATGGTGGAGACCGGGTTGGTCCAGCGACTCGCCCGTCCGGGCGACAGGCGGAGTCTGCATATCGCGCTGACGGACGCCGGCGAAGAGAAGTTCCGGCAGGCGCTACCGATCCACCTGGACCACGTCAAACGCCATTTCGCGGCATACATCGAGGACGGCGAAGCTCGTGCGGTTGAGTCAGCGCTGGTGCGCATGGCCAGTGCCGTCCGTCGAGAAAGCGGTCTATGACGGAGAAGACGCGCCATCGCTGATTAGCGAAGCGCATCCAGGTCCTCCATATTCGTGAATGTTTTCGCGATGTCTGCCAAAATCTCGGTCGGATGGATCGCTTCACGCAGAACGACCCCGAGCGCGCCGCGAACATCGCGTTCCTTTTGATCTTCCTCGGCATCATCGCCGTGGGCGCGCTCACGATCTGGCTCTTTTACGGAGCGAGCTTCTAGCTCGGAAGCCGCGGAGAGGCTGCCCGAGGCCTCAGTACCATCGCGAGTGAAGGGGAGGCGAGATGGCCAGCACGCAGGAGCTCAAGAACTTCATCGACGGACGATGGGTCGCGGCATCGACGGGCGAGACGTTCGAGAACATCGATCCAGCGACCGGCGAGCTCATCGCGAACGTCGCAAAGTCCGGCGCGGCCGACGTCGACCGCGCGGTCGAGGCCGCCCGGCGAGCGCTCGAGTCCTGGCGCCTCTACCCCGCTCCCAAGCGCGGCGAGATCCTCTATCGCGCGGGCGAGATCATGCTTCGGCGTAAAGACGAGCTTGCGCGCGAGATGACCCGCGAAATGGGCAAGGTCCTGCCCGAGGCCCGCGGCGACGTGCAAGAGGGCATCGACATGACCTACTACATGGGCGGAGAGGGCCGCCGCCAGTTCGGCGACGTCGTTCCCGCGGAGCTCCCGAACAAGTGGGCGATGGCGATGCGCAACCCGGTCGGCGTCGTCGCGGCGATCACGCCATGGAACTTCCCACTCGCCATCCCGACTTGGAAGATCATGCCGGCGCTCGTCCTCGGCAACACCGTGGTCTTCAAGCCCGCGTCGTACACGCCGATGCTCGCGGTGCGTCTGGTGGAGATCCTGGACGAAGCGGGGCTACCCAAGGGTGTCCTGAACCTCGTGCTCGGGCCCGGCGGCGAGCTTGGCGATCATCTCGTGTCGCACCCCGGGGTCGACCTCGTTTCGTTCACGGGATCGTCCGACACCGGATCGCACATCAGCGAGATCGGCGGTCGCCTGCTGAAGCGCGTCTCGTGCGAGCTCGGCGGTAAGAACGCGATCGTGGTGCTCGACGACGCCGATGTCGACCTGTCGCTGGACGGGATCGTGTGGAGCGCATTCGGCACGTCCGGGCAGCGCTGCACCGCCGCGTCGCGCGTGATCGCGCACCGCGCCGTCGCGAACGGGCTCATCGATAAGCTCGTCGGGCGCGCCAAGAAGCTGCGGCTCGGTAGCGGCCTCGAGGCGTCGACCGACGTTGGTCCGGTGGTCTCCTCCTCGCAGCTCGAGCGGGTCCACTCGTTCATCCCGATCGCCGAGAAGGAGGGCGCGACCGTGGCGGCCGGAGGGCGCATCCCACGTGAGGGTGCGCTCGCCAAGGGCTTCTTCCACGAGCCGACCGTGCTCGTCGACGTGAAGCCGAACATGCGCGTCGCGCAGGAGGAGATCTTCGGCCCCGTGACGGCGGTGATCGAGGTGAGCGGGATCGACGAGGCGATCAAGGTCCTGAACTCGACGAAGTACGGTCTCTCGTGCTCGATCTACACGCGCAACGTGAACAACGCGTTTCGCTTCATGCGCGACGCGGAGACGGGGATCGTCTACGTGAACGCGGGGACCATTGGCGCCGAGATACAGCTTCCCTTCGGTGGTATGAAATCCACCGGCAACGGCCACCGCGAGGCCGGGCGCGCCGCGCTCGACGTGTACTCCGAGTGGAAGTCGATCTACATCGACTACTCGGGGAAGCTGCAACGCGCCCAGATGGATGGTGAGGAGGCGAAGACCGCGCCCTAACGCTCGACCGGCAGCGTGAAGCGGATAGTGGTCCCACGACCTACCTCGCTCGTAGCTGCGATCGTGCCGCCGTGTGCCTCGGTGAGATTCTTCGCGATCGCAAGGCCCAGGCCGGCACCGCGCGATTCTGGTGATTTGTAGAAGCGGTCGAAGATCCGCCCGAGCATCTCAGGCGTGATGCCTGGCCCAACGTCTGACACCGCGACCGCGACCGCTCCTGCTCCATCGGCGGCCACATCCACCCCTACCCGGCCGCCACGCGGCGAGTAGCGAAGCGCATTCGAGATCAGATTGGTGAGGATCTCTCGGACGCGGACGGGATCCACGTCGGCTTCGGGGAGCCCGGGGGCCGCACTCGTCTCCACCGACACGCCGACGGTCTGTGCTTGCGGCCCGAACGATGCGGCGACGTCGCGCGCGAGCGCTCCGAGGTCCGTCGGCTCGCGGTGGAGCGCGAGCGCTCCGGCCTCGGCGACCGACAGCGTGCGCAGATCCTCGATGAGGCGAGCGAGCACCGCGGTCTCGTCCAGGATCGCGCGGAGATGCGTCTCGTCGGCCGGATGCACGCCGTCGAGCAGCGCTTCGAGCTCGCCCTGCACGACCGATAGCGGCGTGCGAAGCTCGTGGCTCACGTCCGCGAGGAGGCGGCGGCGCTCCTCCTCGCTCGCTCGCAGCCGCTCGGTCATCGTGTTGAAGGATCGGGCGAGGTGACGCGTCTCACGGGGACCGCGCTCCTCCACGCGCACGGCGAGATCGCCGTCCGCCACTTTGCCGACCGCATCGATGACGTCCGCGACCGGCGCCGCGAGGCGCCGCAACGAGCGGCCGACCGTCGCGATGGCGACGAAGATCAGAAGGAGCGCGACCGCCCGGGCGACCGTGCCTCCGAGGTCGGGAGCGCCGAGCGCGCTTGCGAAGAGGAGAAACAGGAAGGTCGCGCCCGCGACGAGGAGGATCAGCGCGACCATGAACAGCGCGACGATGCGTCCCACGAACCGTCGGCGCCCCCAGGGCGGCCCGCCCCATCGGCCCTCGGGGGGAAAGGGCTCGTTCTCGGGCCACCACGGCGGGCGACCGCCGTGCGCTTGCCACCGCGCGCGTCGCTCGCGCCAGCGCTCGCGGCTCATTCGTCGACCTCCGCGAAACGGTAGCCGACGCCGTACACCGTCAGGAGATAGCGAGGCGACGCGGGTTCGGGCTCGAGCTTGCGGCGGATGTTCTTGACGTGAGCGTCGATCGCACGCTCGTAGGACTCGAACGCGACGCCGTGGACCGCGTCGAGCAGCTGCGCGCGCGTGAAGACGCGTCCCGGCTCGCGCGCGAGGGTGGACAGGAGAGCGAACTCGGTCGCAGTCAGGTCTATGGCCCTGCCGGCGACCGTCACGCGCATCCGCGGAAGGTCGAGCTCGACGTCGCCGACGCGGATGAGCTCGCCGCGTGATGGAGGCCGCTCGGAGCGTCGGAGCACCGCGCGCACGCGGGCCACGAGCTCCTTCGGACTGAAGGGCTTCGTCACGTAATCGTCGGCGCCGATCTCGAGCCCGACGAGCTTGTCGGACTCGTCGCTTCGACCGGTGAGCATCACGATCGGCACGTTCGTGTCCGCCCGGAGGGCACGCGCCACGTCGATGCCGTCCATCTCCGGAAGACCCAGATCGAGAACGACGAGGTCGGGCCGCTCGGAGCGCGCGGTGGCGAGTGCCGCCTTCCCGTCGTACGCCGTGGCAACCGCGAATCCCGCGTGCTCGAGGTAATCGCGCGCGAGCTGGACGATCTTCGGCTCGTCGTCGACGACGAGCACCCGTTTCATGATCCGAATCCTGCGCCGGACGTGAGCGCCGGAGAGCGTCCGGCGCTCAGCGTGCTTCCGTCCGTCAGCGCCCGGTAGGGGGCGTCTGCGGCGTTGATCCGCCTTCGCGTGGCGTCTCGCCGTGCATCTGCTTGTGCCATTCCTCGAGCCGATCGCGTGGATCTCCGTAACCGTAGCGGCCCCATCCGCCGTAGCGGCGGCCAGAACCTCCCCAGAACGCACCCCGGATCAGGAAGAAGATCAGGAAGATGAAGAGGAGCGGGAACAGGAACCCGAACCCGCCGAAGAAGAATGGGTGGTAGTAGTAGGCCGCCGGGGCGACGGCGGTCGTCCCGCCCGCACCGGCCAGGCCCTGCGCGACGCCGAGCTGATAGGCCCCGACCCCGACGATCGCGGCGATGACGAGCGTGACGATGAGCGCTGTGATGCCTCGCATTCTTGTGGACTCTCCTTTCGTGAGCGTCGGCATCGAGATTCGCTGGGGCGTGTGAAGAGGGTGTGAATGCGGCTCGGAAGGATCGAGAGCGCTCAGCGGAGCATCGAATCGAGCCAGCGGGCAGCCGCGGCGACCGCTTCCCCCTCCTGCCGACCGAATTCGTGACCCGCCCCAGCGATCGCGACGAGGTCGATGTGCGGATTCGTCGCCGCGATCCTCTCGAGCACCGCGTAGGGTCCGAGCTGGTCATGGTCGCCCTGCACGACGAGCGTCGGACACGTCACCTTGGCGAGCGCGGCTTCGTCGCGCGGACGGGGCCTGCCAGGTGGCGAGATCGGATGTCCGAGGACCACCAGCGCCGCCGGCGGCTCCTGTGCGGCGAGGAAAGCAGCAATGCGTCCGCCGAACGAGCGGCCGACGAGCGCGACGCAATCGTTCCCTTCGGCGCCGAGCGCATCGCGCGCCACGCGCAGATCGGCGAGCTCGCGCTCGTAGCCCGCGCTCGGTCGCGATCCGCGCGTCGCGAAGGTGACCGCGCGGGACGCGATCGCATACGTGGCGAGCGCATCAGCGAGCGCGCGCAGGATCGGCTGGCGGGCCGTGCCGCCGTAGCCCGGCGCGAGGACGGCCGCGCGGCCGGACATCAGTCGGCGAGCTTGGGAAGCTTCTGCGCGAGGGCGAGCGACGGCGCGAGGAGATCGCCCACCGCTTCGAGGCGGGTCGACATGTTCAGCATGGTGAACGCGTCCGGGCGCCCGAGCGAGCCGATCTCGTCCCAGCGAAGAGGGGCCGACACCGGCGCTCGGCGGATCGGACGCACGCTGTACGGACCGGCCGTCGATTTCGCGCGCGTGTTCTGCAAGTAGTCGATGTAGATCCCGCGCCGCCGTGCCTTGCTGAACTCGAGGGTGACCAGCTTCGGGAGCTTCTCGCGTGCGAGCTGGCCGACCCACAGCGCGAAGGCGCGCGTCTCCTCGAAGGAGTATTTCCGCACGACCGGAACGAGCACGTGGATTCCGCGCGAGCCGGTCGTCTTGGGAAAGCCGACGATGCCAAGCGCGTCCAGGACCTCCTTGACGACGCGCGCGACCTCCTTCACGTCGTCCCAGGTCGCCCCTTCGGCAGGATCGAGGTCGACCATCACGTTGTCGGGCTTCTCGGGGTCGTCGACGCGCGCGAGCCGCGGATGGATCTTGATCGCGGTGTAGTTGGCCATCCACACCAGCGTCGCCATGTCGTTGGCAAGTACGTAGTCGTTCTCCGGCTCCCTCGGATCGGTCCAGCTCTTGATCCAGCTCGGCGTGAACTCCGGCTTGTTCTTCTGGTAGAAGTGCGCGCCGTGGATGCCGTCAGGGAATGGCTTGAGCGTCAGCGGGCGATCGCGTAGCCACGGCACGAGATAGGGCGAGACCTCCGTGTAGTAGCGGATGAGGTCGGCCTTCGTGTAGCCATCCTCGGGGAAGAGGACCTTCTCGAGATTCGTGAGCTTGACGCGCCGACCCTCGACCTCGAGGACCGCCGGTACGCGCTCGGGGCGCTCGCCGTCGGGTGATGCCGGCGCCGTCTTTGCGGCGCGCTTCGCGGCGTCCTGCGCTTTCTTCGCCGATTCGCGCTTCTCCTCGCCAGTGCAGTCGCGTGGATCGATATCGGGCCGCAGGCCGCGGTAGGTCGGATGGCGCAACGTGCCGTCGCGCGTGATCTCGCCGTACTCGACCTCGCACACGAGCTCTGGGAGGCACCAACGCGCGGGCTGGTTCGTGCGCGGCTCGGTCGCGAACGGCGACGTCGGCGATTCGTGCTCCTCGAGCATGCTGAGCAGGTCCTTCAGCGTGCGCTCGTCGAATCCCGTGCCGACATGGCCGACCGGCTCGAGCTTGCCGTCGTGGTACACGCCGATGAGCAGCGCGCCGAGCGTCTTCTGCCGACCGCCCTGCCCCGCCGTCCAACCTCCGATGACGCAATCCATCGAGCGAAAGGCCTTCACCTTCACCCACGCCGGCGAGCGCGCGCCCGGCTGATAGAGCGAATCGAGGCGCTTCGCCACGATCCCCTCGATGCCTTGCTCGCGCGCCGCCTCGAACAGTGCGACCCCCGTCCCGACGAAGCCCTCGCTCCGCCGGATCGCGCCCATTGGCGTCACCGCGCCCTCGAGGCGCGCGAGCCGCTCGCGTAGCGGGCGTCGCGTGAGGTCCTCGCCGTCGAGGTAGAGGACGTCAAAGACCTCGTAGACGATCGGCGTGGAGCGTCGGAGCTTCCGGACGGTCGCGTCGTCGCTCACATGCATCCGCGGCTGCAGCCGCTGGAATCGCGGAACCCCCTTCTCGTCGAGCGCGACGACCTCGCCGTCGACGATCGCCTGGTATCCACCGGTGAGCGCTTCGGCGATCTGCGTCGCCTCCGGGTACTGGCGCGTGCAGTCGAGGAGGTTGCGCGTCTGAAGGCGCACCTCGCCGCCGTCGACGAAGGCGAGGGTGCGTACCCCGTCCCATTTGGGTTCGTAGATGAACTCCGGTGAGTCGAAGGGCTCGTCGGCTGCCGACGCGAGCATCGGCGCTACCTTCCGCATGAGCGGATCGTCGGACGGCGGCGCCCCGTGCTTGATCATCAGCCAGTCGCGGCCTTCGTTCTGCCGTGTCTGGACGAGGACCCATTCGCCCTCCAGGCGCTTGCCGTCGAAGCGCAGCTTGTACTCGTTGTCCTTCTCGAGGAGCAGCTCGTAGGTCCCCGTATCCCAGATGGTCATCGTCCCGGCGCCGTAGCCGTCGGGGATCACGCCATGGAACGTGAGGTACTCGAGGGGGTGATCCTCGGTGTGGACCGCGAGCCGCCGCTTGCCGGCCTCGAGCGGGGGACCGTTCGGCACGGCCCATGACGCGAGGATGCCGCGCATCTCCAAACGGACGTCCCAGTGCAGGCGCGTCGCGTGATGGCGGTGGACGACGTATCGGCGCGCCGGCGTCGCCTTCGGCTTCTTGCCTTTCGGCTCGGGCGTCCGGCCGAAGTCGCGTTTGCGCTGGTACTCGGTGAGGCTCACTGTGACTCCTCCGCCATTCTCACGGAGGTTCCAGCGTGACGTCGGAAACGTTCGCCTCGCTCGTCCAGAGCTATCTCAACGAGCGCTACGACGAATCGCCGTCCTGGGCAAGCATGCTGGGCCTCACCACATACGACGAGCGCTCGGAGGACCTCTCGGCCGAAGCGTTCGCGCGGCGCGAGGCGCAGGTCGTCGAGTGGAGCCGGCGCTTCCGCGCGCTGAATGACGGGCTCGCGTCCGAGGAGCAGATCGACCGCGATGCGATCTTGTCGTCGCTGCGCGGACGCGAGCTCCTGCAGCCGCACCTCGAATGGCGGAGGCAGCCCAATACGTACCTGAATCCCTCGCTGCAAGGTGTCTTCGTCCTCTTCCTCCATCGGCTTCGTCCCGAACGGGACCTTGCCGCGGCGGCCCGCGCGCGCCTCGAGGCGGCGACGACGCACGTCGAGCACGGCAGGCGGAACCTGGACTTCTCGCTCGTGCCGCGGATCTATTGCGACCGGGCCATCGGCCAGGCGAAAGCCGCCGCTCGCTACGCGCGCGAGCTCGTCCCCGCGGAGATAAAGGACGCGGCGACACGCGAGATGGTCGTCGCCGCGGGCGGAAACGCGGCGAAGGCGTACGAGGACTTCGCGGCATTCCTCGAGGCGAACCAAACGCGCTGCGCGGGAAATTATGCGATCGGCGAGCCGCTATATACGGCGCTGCTGCGCGAGAAAGAGCTTCTGCCCTACGACGCGCGCGAGTTACGCGATCGCGGACGCGAGCAGCACGACCTCCTTTCGAGCGAGGCGAATCGCATCGCGCGCGAGGTCGACGGGAGCGGCGACTGGGTCGCGGCGTGCGCGCGGCTCAACCGGCAGCACGCGTCCACGCCCGAGGCCATGAAGGCCGAGTACGAGGAATGGACCGAGCGCGCCCGCTCGTTCCTCAAAGACACAGGCCTGGTCACGCTGCCGCGCGGAGAGAGCTGCACCGTCGAGCCTTCACCGCATTTTCAGCGACCGATCCAGGCCGTCGCGAGCTACAACGCACCGCCGGCGTTCAGCGACTCGTTCCACGGCCACTTCTTCGTTCCCTATCCGCCCGACGGGACGCCAGCCGAGGAAGTGCAGAAGCGCCTCGAGGGCAACTGCAGCGCCGGCATCCCGACGACCGCGGTGCACGAGGCATATCCCGGACACCACTGGCATCTCATCACGGCGAAGCAGAACCCGTCACCGATCCGACGCACGCACTTCACCTCTTACTTCGCCGAAGGGTGGGGCCTGTACGCCGAGCGGGTCATGCGCGAGCAGGGCTTCTTCACCGAGCCGCGGTACCTGTTGTTCCAGTACGAGGCGACGCTCTTCCGCGCGGCGCGCATCGTCGTCGACACGTCGCTGCACATGGGCGAGATGACATTCGACGAGGCGGTCGACTTCATGGTGAAGAACGGGAACCTCACCCCTCCCAACGCCAAGGCGGAGGTGGGCCGGTACTGTTCCTGGCCCACACAGGCCTCGAGCTATCTCACCGGGATGCTCGAGATCATCGACATCCGGACGCGCTGGCTCGCCAAGCGCGGCGCGGCGGATCGCGCCGCCCTGCGTGCATTCCACGACGCCATCGCCTCGACCGGATCGCTCCCGACGGCGCTCGCCGAGCGCGCGATCGCGGCCTGAGGAGGCGAGTCTCTGATGGATTGGCGCGGGCTCATCGTCGCGCTCGCGATCATCGCGCTCTGCTGGTGCGCGCTCGTCGTCATCCTCGTCGTCGCGGGGAGGATCTGGCTGGCGCGCGAGCTCGCTGCCCTCGCGCCCAACCTCGTCCGGTTGTTCGCCGGTCTCATGGGCGATCGGCGCGTCCCGGTCGTCCCCAAGATCGTTCTCGGCGCGGCCTCACTCTGGCTCGCGTCGCCCATCGATCTCATCCCCGACTTCATCCCGGTGATCGGCTCGCTCGATGACGCGGTCGTGGCTGCGTTCGCGCTGCGCCTGGTGCTCGCCACCACGGACCATGAGGTCGTGCGCGAGCACTGGCGAGGTGACCCGCGAACCCTCGACCGCCTTCTCCGCCTTGTGCTCGTCGGCCGGCGTGCGCCTCCGGCACTGCCTTGACCTGAGCCCTTACAATTCGCGCGGCTACGCCGCGCGGGGAAAACCGAGCGGAAACGCGGCCGGCGAGGTGTGGAATGCCACGATCCATCTGGCGAGGGGTCATGAGCTTTGGGATGGTCGCCATCCCGGTCCGGCTCTATCTCGCGACGGAAAGCACGAGCAAGGTGTCTTTCAATCTGCTCTGTCCCGAGCACCGCAGCCGCATCAAGAACAAGCGCTGGTGCGTCGAAGGCGACCACGAAGTCGCGTGGGGCGACGTCGTCAAGGGATACGAGTACGAGAAAGGCAACTACGTCGAGCTGGACGACGCGGATTTCGACAAGCTCCCCCTCCGGTCGAGCAAGGCGATCGACATCTCCGGATTCATCAAGAACGAAGAGCTCCCCGGCGCGCTCTACTACCAGTCCGCGTATTACCTCGAGCCTGAGAAGTCGGCGGAGAAGCCGTACGCGCTGCTGAAAAAGACGCTCGAGAAGACCGAGCGGATCGCGATCGCGAAATTCGCTCTCCGTGACCGCGAGCGGCTCGTTTCCGTGCGTCCACAGGACGGCGCGCTGCTCATGAACACGCTCCACTGGCCGGACGAGATCCGCTCCACGGAGGACCTCGACATCCCCGAGGACGTGAGAGTCTCACCGGCCGAGCTGAAGATGGCCGAGAACCTCGTCGGCATGATGGCCACCGAGTTCGAGCCCGACGAATACAAGGACGAATACAAGCAAGCGGTCATGAAGCTCGTCGAGGCGAAGGTGGAGAAAAGAGAGGTCATCGAGGCGCCCGAACCCGAAGCGGAGACGACCGTCGTGGATCTCATGTCCGCTCTCAAAGCGTCCGTCGAGAAGGCGAAGAAGGGCGAGGCAAAGCCGAAGCGCGCAGCATCGGCTTCGCGAACAGCACGGAGAAAGGCCTCGTAGCACCTATCCTCGATTGGTGACGCGCGAGCGGGAGCGTCCTGGGCGCGCAGAACATCCGACGCTCATCGACGTGGCCGAGGCAAAAAGCGCTCTACCGCGTTCGATCGCGCCGATGCGACCGCGGCGCGCTTTGCGAGCGTTCAACTCGCCCGAGTACCTCTTCGAGCTCAAGTGGGACGGCATTCGCGCACTCGCTTCACGCGACGAGAGCGGACTTCGCATCACGGATCGCTCTGGCGGCGACCTGCTCCCGCTCATGCCCGAGCTGCGCGATCTGCCCGTTCCGGAGGGATGTGTGCTGGACGGCGAGATCGTGGTGTGCGACTCGCGCGGCCGTCCCGCGTACGACCTGCTAGCGGGCCGGTGGCTACGCCCCCAGGGGACGCTGCCCCTGGGACCGAGAGTGGTGAAGCGCGGGAGAGGACCGGTCTTCGTTGCGTTCGACCTTCTTTACGAGAGCGGACGGCCGCTGCTCGGACGGGTACTCACCGAGCGGCGGGCCCGCCTGGCGGCTCTCGATCTGCGCTCGGCTACGATCGCGGTCCCCGAGCACCTCGACGACGACGGCGAGCCATTCCTCGAGGTCGTCGCCGAATACGGGCTCGAGGGAATCGTCGCGAAGCGTCGCGAGGGCCGGTACGTCCCGGGCGCGCGCACCCAGGAATGGCTCAAGTGCCACGTGACGCCGCGCGCCGACGTGATCGTCGGCGGTCTCGTCGTCGACGAGCGCCGCGGCGCGCGCGCCGTGTTGTGCGGCTTCCGCGATGAGGACGGTGCGATCGCGTACGCGGGTGAGGCGTTCGTGCCGCCATATCTCGGGGCTTGGCTGGACGAGGCGACCCGGGACTTTGCGAGCGAGAGCTCCCCCTTCTCGACGCCGGTCGGGATGCGTGCGGGAATCCGTTTCCTCCGGCCGCGCCTCGTCGCGATCGTCGAGTTCGCGGCGATCGAGGCGGACGGCGAGCTTCGCGATGCGCGCTTCCGGACCCTGCGCCTCGACGGACGGCTCGACGACGCGAGGCGAGAGGATCCGGTGGAGGTTCCCTCGTATCCGCCGCATACCAATCCCGATCGGCCCCGCCTTGTGGTCCTGGCGAGCCTTCCGTTCGGCATCGACACGCCTTAGAATCAGAAAAACCCCGGAGGTCCACGCCGTGCCGAAGTTCGTGTTTGTGACCGGAGGGGTCACCTCCTCGCTCGGCAAGGGCATCACCGCAGCATCGTTGGGCCGGATCCTCGCCGCACGTTCTCTCGCCGTCGCGTCGCTGAAGATGGATCCGTATCTGAACGTCGACCCGGGCACGATGTCTCCTTACCAGCACGGCGAGGTGTTCGTCACCGAGGATGGCGCGGAGACCGACCTCGATCTTGGACACTACGAGCGGTTCATCGACCGCAACGTGACGCGTGCTTCGAATCTCACGACCGGCCAGGTCTACAACGCGGTCATCGCCAAGGAGCGCCGCGGCGACTACCTCGGCGCGACCGTGCAGGTGATCCCACACGTCACCAACGAGATCAAGGAGCGGATCCATCGCGTGGCGCGCGAGCAGCAGGCGGAGGTCGTCGTCGTTGAGGTCGGCGGGACCGTCGGCGACATCGAATCGCTCCCCTACCTCGAGGCGATCCGCCAATTCCGCAACGACGTCGGCAAGCAGAACGTCCTCTACATCCATCTGACCCTGCTCCCGCGCGTCGCGACCGGAGAGCTCAAGACCAAGCCGACGCAGCACTCGGTGCGCGAGCTGCGCGCCATCGGCATCCAGCCCGACGTCCTGATCGCGCGGGCCGACGAGCCGATCGACGACGAGCTTCGCGAAAAGATCGCCCTCTTCTGCGACGTGAAGGTGGACAACGTGATCAGCGAGCCCGACGCGTGGTCGATCTACGCCGTCCCGCTCATGCTCGAGGAGGCTGGCCTCGGCAAGATCGTCGTCGAGGAGCTCGGACTCGATCGGGCGACGCTGCCCGACCTCGCGGAGTGGCACGCGATCACCGAGCGCATCCGAGGCGCGCGCATCCCGCTCACGGTCGGGCTCGTCGGCAAATACATCGAGCTACAGGACGCGTACCTCTCGGTCGCCGAGGCGGTGCGCCACGCGGCGTGGGCGGCGGGCTGCGACGTCAAGCTCCAGTGGATCGATAGCGAGCGACTGGAGCGCTCCGACGATGTCGAGCCGCTGGTGGGCCTCGACGGGCTCGTCGTCCCCGGCGGCTTCGGTTACCGCGGGATCGAGGGCAAGGTGAAGGCGGCCCGATTCGGCAGGGAGCGGCGTGTTCCCACGCTCGGCCTGTGCATGGGCATGCAGTGCATGGTCATAGAGCTCGCTCGTACCGCGCTCGGAACGGACGACGCCAACTCCACGGAGTTCGACGCGTTCACGCCGCACCCCGTGATCGATCTCCTCCCGGAGCAGCGCGACGTCGCCGACAAAGGCGGCACGATGCGCCTCGGGAGCTATCCCTGCGTCCTCGAGGCAGGATCGCTCGCGAGCCGCGCATACGGTCAGCCGATCGTGCTCGAGCGCCACCGGCACCGTTTCGAGTTCAACAACGCCTATCGCGAGCTGCTGCAGAGCCACGGGATGCGCTTCTCGGGTCTCTCTCCCGACGGACGGCTCGTCGAGATCGCCGAGCTGCCCGAGCACCCGTTCTATTTGGGCACGCAGTACCACCCCGAGTTCAAGTCGCGCCCAAATCGTCCGCATCCGCTGTTCACCGCGTTCATCGAGGCCGCGGTGGCGTTCGCGCGCAGCAACGGCCGCGCGGTCGAGGCGGCACCGCGGCTGCAGGAGATGACGACATGAAGCTCTTTCTCGACACGGCGGTCTACGAAGAGATCAAGCAGGGCGTCGACTGGGGCGTCGTCGACGGCGTCACCACCAATCCGACGTTGATCGCGAAGGCCGGTCACGAGCACGAGGACCAGGTCAAACGGATCTGCCAGATCATCGGCAACGTTTCGGCGGAGGTCGTCTCGGAGAAACGCGACGACATGATCGCCGAAGGGCGCCGCATCGCTTCTTGGCACAAGAACGTGATCGTGAAGGTGCCAATGACCCCCGACGGCATCGCCGCCGGAAAGGCCCTCGCAGTCGAGGGGATCCGCGTGAATGTCACCTTGTGTTTTTCGGTGAACCAGGCGCTGCTCGCGGCCGCGATCGGGGCGTACATCGTGAGTCCGTTCGCCGGCCGTCTGGACGACATCAACGAGGACGGGATGCGGGTCGTGGCGGACATCGTCTCCGCGTACCGGCAGCAGGGCATCAAGACGAAGGTTCTCGCCGCATCGATCCGGACGCCGATCCATGTCACGCAGGCGGCGCTCGCGGGGGCCGACATCGCGACGATGCCGTTCGCGATCCTGAAGCAGCTGTTCAACCACCCGCTGACGGAGGCTGGACAGAAGCGCTTCCTCGAGGATTACCAGCGAGCGAAGGCCGAGCGCGACACCGCGCGCGCGGGCTCGGACGGTCAGAGCAAGACGGGTCGCGCGCCCGAGACAAAGCCGACGGAGGCGCCGACGGCGAAGCGCTGATCAGCGCTTGGGCGGCTCGACGAGCAGCATGTCGCGCAGATCGGCATTCGCCACATGGCAGAGATCGAGGACGCAGAGTGTGAGTGCGGCGAGGTCGGAGTCTGCTCGACCGGTCTTGATCACCTGATCCGTCGCATAGATCGCCTCGTACGCGCGGACGATGTCGGCCCGTGATACACGGCGCGCGAAGGCGGTGGCGCGAGCGATCGCTCCCGGTGTGGACCGTATTGCCTTGGCCATACGCTCCCCGTCCGCGTTGGTCTTCATCGCCGTCGCGAATAGCAGCACTCTGAACTGCCACAGGAGCAGCGCGAGAATCTGCTGCGGAGCGTTGCCGTCGGCGAGAAGACGCTCGAGGGTTCCGATCGCGACACGCGCGTCCTGGCGAACGACGGCTTGCGTCAGCTCGAAGACGTCGGCCTCGATCGCCCCGCTCACGAGCGCGCGGACATCAGCCGCCGTGACCGTCGCGCCTGCGGCATACGCGCCGAGCTTCTTCACTTCTTGTTCGATACGCTCGGTGTCGCTCCCGACCGCTGAGGCGAGCGCGGCCACCGCATCCGTTCCGAGCTTCGCGGCGTGTAGCGATGCGCGCGCCTCTATCCAGCGCGCAACGTCCACCGGCGCGATCCGCTCGAGGCGCTCGATCGTTCCGCCGGCGCTCTCGACCGCGTCGACGAGCGTGTTCGCGGCCGCGTTCGCCGTGGCGGCGCCGGTTCGGGCGCGGCCGGCACGTCGTGCGCGTCCCGCGGCGAGCCGCTCGACGGACACGAGCACCAATCCCGCCTCGCGCGGGAAGCCGGCGATCACCGCGTAGTCGCGAAGGGCCTCGGCATGCTCGACGACCACGACGCGGCGCTCGTCCGGTGCGTCGAACAAGCCCTGCGCCTGTCCCGAAAGGGCGATGGCCGACGCCGGATCGGTCCGGGCGTCGTGCAAGCTGACGCCGACCAGCTCGCCGAGGCGGACCTCGTGCGCGCGGGCGAGATCGCCGGACGCGATCGGCGCGCGTTGGAGGAGCGCTCGTACGAGCTCACCCAGCCGGAGGCGCATGCGGAAGGAATCCTCCCCGTGGAGGAGGAAGACCATTCGCGTGGGTTCGGACGACGAGGCTTGTGCCATCGAGATCCAGCTCCACGGTGCCGTCGCGGTCGGTCCGATAGGTGGTCACCCGGCCCAGCGCCGCGAGGGTCTCGGGCGTCGGATGACCATAACGGTTCTGAGCTCCCACGGAGATCACCGCCGCCGACGGATGGACCGCCTGGACGAGCGCCGATGCGTATGGCGTCGCGGCACCGTGATGCGGTGGCACGTACACACGCGTGGGAAGCGACCCTGACCGGAGCAGGAGGTCGGCCTGCGCCTGCTCGGTGGCGTCGCCCATGAAGAGCATCGAGAAGCTTCCACGCTCGAGACGCAAGACGAGAGACGGGACGTCGACCCGGGGATCGCCATCGGGCGCGAGGATCGTCACGGTGGCATCTCCGACGCGCACGCGCGCGCCAACCGAGACCACGCGACGCTCGGCGTGTGCGCGAGCGATCCGCTCGGCCCACGCCGTCGCGACCGGACCGGGATTGAGACCGGCGGGCTCGAGCGTGAGACCCACCTCGTAGCGCTCGAGCACGCCGATGAGGCCGTCCGCGTGATCGGCGTGCGCGTGCGTAAGCGCGACCACGTCGATGCGGCGCCGCCACGGCGGCAGCGAGGCACCGAGCTCGGCGAGCAGTCGCGCCGGATCCGGTCCGCCGTCGATGAGCATCACCTTCGGACCGATCTCGACGAGGAAGGCGTCGCCCTGTCCGACGTCGAGCGCGCGCACGCGGATGGGCGCCGCCGGATTTGCAAGAACCGCGACGACGCCAGCCGCGAGCGCGAGCGTTGCCGCGATGACAAACGCAGCGTGACGCGCCGAGAACGCGGGAACTCGCACCGCGGGTAGGCGGATGCGCGACCTGAGCTCGCGACCTTTGGCGCCCGCGGCAGCAAGAGCACGTGGCCCCAGACACAGCACGGTAACGGTGACGGCTGCGTACCCGAGCCCGGCGACGGGACCATCGGGGACGGCGACGGACGCGAGAGGCAAGGCAGCGGCGGTCTCGACCACCACGCGAAGCGCGAACGCGAGCGCCCACGTCGCGACCGCCGGGATACGCGCGAGGTCGATCGACAGAGCTCCCAGCGCGGCCGTGGACGAGCCGGCAAGCATCAGCGGGGCGAAGAGCGGCACCGCGAGGAGGTTCGCGACCGGCGACACCAGCGAGACGCGTCCGAACACGGCAGCGATGACGGGCAGCGTGGGGAGCGTCGCGGCGAGCGTCGTCGCGAGACCTTCGCGGATCGGACGAGGGAGCGCCGCGAGACGCTGCGAGAGCGGCTCGCCGAGGAAGAGCAGTCCGCCGGTCGCCCCGGCGGACAAGAGGAAGCCGACATCGCCCAGCGACGCCGGGTCGAACGCGAGCATCGCAGCGACGGCGAGAGCGAGCGCGTTGACGATCGCCGGGCGGCGGCCGAACGCGAGGCCGCACGACGCCACGACCGCCATGAGCGCGGCACGGACGACGCTCGGCGCGAGACCGACGAGCAGGCTGTAAGCGATGACGGTCGCCACGGTGAGACTCGCGGTGACGATCGGGCGGACGCGCCCGCGTGCGATGAGACCAACGGTGGCCGCGACGAGGGTCATGTTGAAGCCCGAGATCGCCAGCAAGTGCGTGGTGCCGCTGCGCGCGAACGCGGCGGCGAGATCGGGATCGACGCTCGTGCGTTCGCCAAGGACGATGCCGCGAACGATCCCGCCCTCGGGTTCGGCAATGAGGCGCTGTAGTGGAGCCGACAGGAGGTCCCGCAAAGCATCGAGCGGCCCGGCGTGGCGGAGGTCGAACGCGGGAAACGGACCGAGTCCCGTGGCCATCGCGGAGGCGACCGCCGTAACCAGGCCCGTCGCCCAACAGATACGTCGGGGCCGATCGGCGCTCGTGACCGCGAGGACGGTCATGACGATCGCCAGGACGCCGGCGCAGACGATCGCAGCCGGACCCGAGAACCGGTCGAGGAGCGCGACGGCGAGGGCGACGAGCGCGGCAGGCGCGAACGGAGTTGCGAGGATTCTTCTCACCGCGTGCTGACGAGATCGCGTATGTCGGCGAAAACCCGCGGCGTCACGAGCCCACGCGTCTGCAGCTCCTCGACCTTCGTAAACGTCTTCGCGTTCCGGGAGCGGACGATGCGCGCCGCGGTCGTCGCGCCCACCCCGGGAAGCGTCTGGAGCTCCGCGGCGCTGGCGTGATTGAGGTCCACGAGCCGCTCGGACTCGCTCCCCAGGCTCCCTGCCGGCACCGCCTCGCCGGGCCGGGGGACGTAGATCCGCACCCCGTCGCGCAGAGGCGTCGCCTTGTTCAGGGCGGCGAGGTCCGCGTCGCCGGTCATGCCACCGGCCGCGAGCAGCGCATCGAGGACCCGCGCGCCCGCGGGAAGCCGGTAGACCCCAGGATGGGCCACCGCGCCTACCACGTCGACGATCACGCCGGACTCCGGGGTTCGCGTCGGTGTGGGCGTCTCCTCTACTACGGCAACGTCAGGTGCGGAGCCATGGAGCGGCACGAACACGAGTGCCGCGCCGGCGACGAGCGCGACGGCACCCACGACGAGGACGATCGGACGCATCCACGGAAGCCTGGGCCGCTGCTGAGGTCGCGCCTAGCCCACAAATGTGTCAGCGCCGTCGTCATTTCTGGCGACAGCGTGTCGTCAATTCGTGCGCTTGCCCTGTTGCTGCTGCTGCATCTGGACGATCGCGACCGGCAGTCCGCCGACCGACGATCCGTCGACCTCGAGGTCGAAGCGGTGCACGCCATAGGTGGTGAAGCTCATGTTGTTGAGCTCCACGATGACGTTTACGTCCTGCCCGGCGACGGCGTGGACCGAAATCTCAGGCGGATTCGGCATCGCCTGCTGGCCGTCGGGGCGCAAAAGGCGCACTCGAACGGTATGCGCACCGACGTCAAGACCGAGGATCGCGACGACGAACATCCGCGGATGCTGCGCCGGCAGCCCGCTCACCGAGATGTTGCGGAAGATCCCGAGCAGGCTGACCTTGCCGTCCTGGCCGACGAGCGCGTGATCGCACAGCGCCGCGAGACGGATCTCCGCGGTCACGACCGTCGCCGCGTGACGATGTTGACGATTCGATCGGGCACGACGACGACTCGGTCGACATCGCGTCCCGTCAGCGCCGCGCGGACCTTTGGGTTCGCACGCGCGAGCTCCTCCGCTCGGGCTATCGACATCCCGGCCGGCGCCGGGATCCGCTCGCGAACCTTGCCATCGATCTGGATGACGAGCGTGATCTCGTCGGCCGCGGCGAGCGTGGCGTCGTAGGCTGGCCAGGTCTGCCGATGGACCGTTCCGGTCCCACCGCGTCGGTGCCACAGCTCCTCGGCGATGTGCGGAGCGAACGGGGCGAGCAGCAAGATCAGCTTGTCGACCGCGTCCGCGCGACTCGGTCCGCTCGCATGCTGCAGCGCATTTGACAGCTCCATCATGGCCGCGATCGCGGTGTTGAAGTGATACGTCTCCAGGTCGGCGGTTACCTTGGCGATCGTACGGTGCAGCGCGCGGTCGATCGCGCGGTCGCGCGGACCGGCGCCGGGGTCGGTGAGCCCCAGCATCCAGACCCGGTTCAGGAAGCGGTGCACGCCCTCGATCCCGGAGGCATCCCAGTCCGAGCCCTGTGTCCACGGACCCAGGAACATCAGGAAGAGCCGCAGCGTGTCGGCGCCGTAGATGGCGACGTACTCGTCGGGTGTCTGCACGTTCCCGCGCGACTTCGACATCTTGCGGCCGCCGAAGATGATCGTGCCCTGGTTGCGCAGCCGAAGCGCAGGCTCGTCGAACCAGAGCTCGCCCAGGTCGCGCAGGGCCTTGCACACGAAACGCATGTAGAGCAGGTGCAGGATCGCGTGCTCGATCCCCCCGGTGTACTGATGCACCGGCAGCCACTTGCGGCCCAGATCCTTGTCCATGAACGCGGCGGCGAACTTTGGGTCCAGGTAGCGATACATGTACCAGGACGAGTCGACGAATGTGTCCATCGTGTCAATGTCCCGGCGCGCGGGGCCACCGCATTTCGGACACGTGGTGTTGACGAAGGACGGGACGTGCGCCAGCGGCGAGCCTCCGCGACCGGTGAACTCGACGTCGCGCGGAAGCGCGATCGGCAGGTCCTCGTAGCGCACCGGGACCGCCCCGTCGGTATCGCAATACACCACCGGGATGGGCGTTCCCCAGTAGCGCTGCCGTGAGATCAGCCAGTCGCGCAGGCGATACGTGACCGAAGGCCCTCCGATGCCGCGACGCTTCGCCTCCTCCGCGACAGCGCGCCGGCCGTCCGCAGTCGGCGTTCCGCTGAACGGCCCGCTTCGGACCATGCGCCCCTCGCCTAAGTACGGCGCGCTAAGCGAGCCCTGCTCGATGCCGTCGGGAGAGATCACTTCGCGGATCTCGAGACCGTGCCGCTTGGCGAAATCGAAGTCCCGCTCATCGTGGCCAGGGACGGCCATGATCGCGCCGGTGCCGTACGTCTGAAGGACGTAGTCGGCGATCCAGATCGGGATTCGCTCACCGGTGAAGACGTTGCGCGCGAACGCGCCTGTGTCGACCCCCGTACGGACGCGCTCGGCCGCAGTGCGCTCGATCTCTTCCATGTTGCGGGCACGCTCGACGTAGCGATCGACCTCGGCCCTCCGGCTGGGAGCGGTGATCTTCGCGACCAGCGGATGCTCGGGTGCCAGGACCATGAACGTCGCGCCGTAGATCGTGTCCGGCCGCGTGGTGAAGACACGG
The DNA here is from genome assembly GCA_005889075.1 of Chloroflexota bacterium. Classification (GTDB taxonomy): domain Bacteria; phylum Chloroflexota; class Limnocylindria; order P2-11E; family P2-11E; genus 3-1-20CM-2-70-9. The sequence goes on along the minus strand of VBDQ01000021.1, from coordinate 50,583 downwards.
ATCTCCTCTCCACTCTCGCCTTCGACCGGGAACGCGATGTCGGCCCCCTCAGAACGGCCGATCCAGTTCGTCTGCATGACACGCACGCGCTCCGGCCAGTCCACCTCGTCGAACCGCAGCAGCTCGTCGGCGTAGGCCGTGATGCGGAAGAACCACTGCGTCATCTGCCGCTTCACGACCGGCGTGTCGCACCGCTCGCACCTTCCCGCGATGACCTGCTCGTTCGCGAGCACGGTCTCGTCGCGCGGACACCAGTTGACCGGCGCCTCGGCCCGATATGCCAGTCCCTTCTCCAGGAACTTCAGGAACATCCACTGGTTCCAGCGGTAGAACTCGGGGTAGCACGTGATCACCTCGCGGCGCCAGTCGATCGCCGCGCCCATGCGGCGGAACTGGTCGCGCATGTGCGCCATGTTCTTCTCGGTCCAGACCGCGGGATGGATCTTGCGGTCGATCGCAGCGTTCTCGGCATTGATGCCGAACGCGTCGAAGCCCATTGGAAAGAGCACGTTGTAGCCGCGCATCCGTAGATGGCGCGCGGCACAGTCGGCCGGCGCGAACGCGTACCAGTGACCAACGTGGATGTCGCCCGACGGGTACGGGAACATCGTCAGGAAGTAGAAGTTGGGCCGATCGGATTCGTCGGGCGTGTTGTGGAGGCCGGACGCGGCCCACTCTCTCTCCCATTTAGGCTCGATGTCCGCGGGCACGTAACGCTCGATCCGCTTCTTGTCCTCGACCGCCATGTCCTGCCTCCTTTCAGAGGAAAATAAATAAGCCTCGCCGTCAGAGAGGACGGAAAGGCTTCCGCGGTACCACCTCAGTTGAGAGCACGGGCGTCGCTCGTCCTCGCCACGAAGCTGCGGCTTCGTGTCTCGTTCTCGCTAGCCCGTGGAGCTGGCGGGATTCGAACCCGCGACCCCCACACTGCCAGTGTGATGCGCTCCCACTGCGCCACAGCCCCGATGCTCTCCGCTCGAGCACGCGGTAACGGGCGTGACCCCGGCGAGAGCTAGCGGCCGATCGCCGTTCGCTCCCGCGGCTCCCGGGCGAGTTCCGCGTCTTGCGCGCACCGGCTCACACCGACCGCCGGCTCTCTCGGCGCGCTCGCGACGCGTACTGCTCCCGTTCGCGGCCTTTCGTCGAAAAGTATATGGGCCGCCTCGGGGTCAGGGACCGCTTGCCTCGCGTCGCATCGAGACGGACTGCAGCACTCCGAGCGCGAAACAGATGGAGACGAGCGAGCTTCCCCCGTGCGAGATGAACGGAAGCGGGATGCCGGTCACGGGCATGAGCGAGATCGCCATGCCCACGTTCACTAGGATCTGGAAGAGCAGCATCGTCGCGATGCCCCCGCCGATGAGCATTCCGAAGGGATCGCGCGAGCGGAACGCGACGCGCAGGGCCGCGACGAGCAGGATGATGTAGAGCGCGAAGAGGATGACCGCACCCGCGAAACCGAGGTCCTCCGCGAGACCCGCGAAGACGAAGTCCGATTCCGCGATCGGAAGGTACCCGAGGGGCGACTGCGTGCCGGCGGTGAGGCCCTTCCCGGTCGCGCCACCCGAGCCGACCGCGATGAGCGATTGGATGATGTTCCAACCCGCGCCCTGCGGATCGCTGTATGGGTTGAGGAATGCGCCGAGCCGCGCGCGCTGGTAGTCCTTGAGCAGCGCCCAGACGACCGGGAAAGAGGCAACGGCGACGGCGGCTAGGGCGGTGAGCTGCCAGATCCGGGCCCCCGCCAGGAAGGCGATGCCGAAGAAGATCGCGATGAACACGAGACTCGTGCCGAGGTCGGGCTGGCGGTACACGAGATAGACCGCGGGCGCGAGGAGCGCGAGCCCGAACCCGATCACGAGCGGCGATCCGATCGACGCACGACGGTCGGCGAAGAACTTCGCGAGCACGACGATCATCAGGACCTTCGCGACCTCGCTGAACTGGAATGAGAGGCCCACAAACGTCACCGAGCGCTGCGCCCCGAGGCTTGAGCTGCCGATCGCGAGAACCACCGCGAGGAGACCGAGCGTCAAGACGTACAGCACCGGCGCGAAGGCGCCGAGCCACGCGTAGTCGAAGTACGCGACTGCCGCCATCACTGCAAGGCCGACCGCGGCCCACAGCGCTCCCCGGATCACGAACTGCATCGGATCACCGGTGAACGTCCGGGTCTCGGCCGTCGTGGAGTACGTCATCACGAGGCCGTATCCGATCAGCAGGATCGTGGCGATCAGCAGGATCGGGTCGATCTGCATCCAGCGGCGCTCCACCGGGCGGTCGTGTAGCGGCGTCGCGGCACGCGGCAGCGCGAGAGGACGGACGCTCATCGTGGCTTCGCCCCGATTCGCATAGCACTGATTTCTCGCAGGGGCTTCGCCCCTGCCACCCCAGGCTCCGCCCCTGCCACCCCAGGTATGCGGGATGCCGCCCCGGCCACCCCCGGCAACCACGGCACCGCCCCGGCTACCCCGCCACCGAGCGAACCATGACGGCAGGCTCGATGGAGACGCTTCACTTGCCGAGCACGTACGCCTCGAGGATCCGCTGCGTCATCCCGACCGCCGGGTTGAAGCAGTTCTCGCACAGCGACTTCGAGGAGTCGTAGGTGAAGATGACCATCGCGATCTGCGCTGTCGGGTCGGTGTTGTCAGCCTGCGGCAGGAACGAGACGAACCAGTTGTGGAAGCCGAGCTTGTTTCGGCCCGCGCCGTCCTTGCCCGTCGCGGCCCCGAACTCGGCGGTTCCGGTCTTCCCGGCGATCGGGAGCTTCGCGTTCGGCATGTACGCGTGGCCGATCGTCACGACTCGGCGCGCGGACTCGCGGAGGAGGCGCAGGTTCTCTTGCGTTATGTCCAGCTTGCGGATCATCTGCGGCGCGGGCGTGGCCACGACCTTGCCTTGGCTGTCGACAACCTGCTTCAGCAGATGGGGCTGCCAGAGCGTGCCGCCGTTGGCGACCGACGCGTACGCGTTTAGGAGCTGCAGCGGGGTCACAGCGACGAAGCCCTGCCCGATCGCCTCCTGGTACGTGTTGCCGATTGTCCACGGCTCGTTCTTGTTCTCGAGCTTCCACTCGGGGCTGGGCATGATCCCGGCGGCCTCGTCCGGGAGGTCGATGCCCGTCGGGGCGCCGAAGCCGAGCATCTTGCCGTACTTGGCGATCGCTTCCGGGCCCACGCCCCGCACGTTGGGCGCGAAGGGTGTGCCGCCGGCGAGCGTGTAGAAGTAGATGTCGCTCGAGTGTGCGAACCCGGTCACGAAATTGAGCGTGCCGTGAGCGCGCCAGTCATAAAACGGCGTGCCGCTGACGCTGAACGACATGGCGGTGACGTTGACCTGCGTGTCGCGCGTGGCGGTGCCCTCGGACAGCGCGGAAAGACCGGTGACCATCTTGAACGTCGACCCTGCGGGGTAGATGTCACCGATGGCCTTGTTGACCAGGGGATGGCGGTCGTCCGCGTTGAGAGCGGCGAGCTCGCTCGAGCTGATGCCTCTTGCGAACAGGTTGTTGTCATATCCAGGGATGGAGACCATCGCGAGGATCTCGCCGTTCTGGGGATTCACGGCAACGCCCACCGCCTGCGTGAACTTGTCCTGCTCGACGCCGACGCGCAGCTCGTTGTCGAGCAGCTTCTGCAGGCGGTCGTCGATGGTGAGCACGACGGTGTTCCCCACCGTCGGCGGCTGGAGCGCAAGGGTCTGGATCTCGCGCTGCGCGGCGTCGCGCTCGATCTCGCGCCAGCCGTATGTCCCACGCAGGTACTGCTCATAGACGCTCTCGATCCCGGTCCGGCCGATGTCGTCGTCAGCCAGGTAGCCGCGGTCCTTGAGGGTCTGGAGCTCCTCCTCCGTGACGGGGCCGGTGTAGCCGATGACCGGCGCGTAGAGCGTTCCGTCGGCGTAGAGGCGGATGCTCTCCGGATCGACGCGCACGCCGGGGAAAAGCTCGCCGCGCTCGGTGATCGCGAAGGCAATCTCACGCGGGACCGGCGTGGTCGAGATCTTTCCGGGCTCGTAGGGGTTGCGCTGCCGCTGTTGCTGAATCGTCGCGGCCACGCTGTCGGCCGGGAGGTCCAGCAGGGCGCCGAGACGCTGGGAGAGCTCCTGCTCGCGCGCTCGAGGGATGTCGACCGGCACGACGCTCACCGCGAACGCTGGGAGGTTCCGCGCCAGCACGTAACCGTTCCGGTCGACGATGCCGCCGCGCTCGGCGAGCACCGGCAGCCGGAGGATGCGGTTCTGCTGTGAGAGGTCACGGTAGTAATCGCCGTGGACGAGCTCGATGTCGTAGAGCCGCGCGGTCAACGCGGTGAAGACCACGACCATCGCGGCGCCGAAGGCGATGAATCGTCGAGTGCGGACGAATGCGCGCGGCTCTTCCCTCACCACACCCCTAACGCACCCTGCTTCTCCGTGACGCGGCGGACAAGTCGCGCGATCGGATAGATCGCGACAGCGAGGAGCCCGGTGTACAGCGCGGCGGCGACCGTCGTGCCGACGGCCAGCGGGATCGATGGAGCGCCCTGTCCGGTGGCGGCCAGGATCGCGAGATACAGGAGCCCGGCGGTCAACGCCGCGAGGGCAACGAGCGCGGCTGCTGCGAGAACCGGCGTGCCGCGGCTACGCCCGCCGTCGCGGACGCCGATGGCGGCGATAGGTGGCAGGAACGCGAGGGCGAAGGCGCCGAGGGGCCCGCCGGAGAGAAGGTCGGTCGCGATGCCCGCGATGAACGCCCACCACACCGCCTCGGACGCGCCGGCGGCCACAGCCCAGGAGCCCGCCACCAGTATCGGTAGCAGAGGCCGAGCCCCGGCGACCGCGACCAGTGGCGCGACCGTGCCCTGCAGCAAGGCCGCCGCGAGCGGTACAGCGAGTCCGAGCGCGAAACGCACCGTCCCTCCCTCTCTCGACCACGTGCTCGTCATCAAGGTGTCCTCGTCCTAGGGATGCGCGCGCCGTCCGACCGGATGCGCGGTGGCTGTCTCCGCCGACGGCGTGTGAGGCACCGCAAGCTCCTCTTCCAGCTGCGGGAAGGGGTCCTCGTCCCGCAGCTTCGCGCCCGCATAGATCAGCACGAGCCGGGCGGTGGCCGCGACAGGCACCGCCAGCAGGACGCCGAGAAGCCCGAATAGCGCGCCACCGGTCAATAGAGAAAAGATCACGACCGCGGGATGCAGCTTCACGATGCGGCCGATCACCAGCGGGATCACGAAGTAGTCCTCGGCGTGGCGCAGGACCGTGTACATGACCGCCACAACGACGACGTACCAGATCTGGGAGAGGCCAAACGGCGCCGGGTGCCCGAGCGCAACGAGGCACGCGATCGCGCCCGCCGTGATCGGGCCGACGATCGGGATCACCTCGAGGACCCCGGTGAGGAACGCAAGCAGGAGCGAGAACGGAACGCGGAGCACCGTCAGGCCGATGAAGGTCGCCGTCGTCATCACCCCGATCAGGAACAGCTGGCCGCGGACGTACCGTCCGAGAAGCGCGTTCACCTCCGCGATGAGCGGGAGCAGCTCATTCCGTTGGCTGCGCGGCAGCACGCGACGTATCCACTGCAGTAAGCGCGGCGCGTCGCGCAGGAGGAAAAAGGTCGCGATGAAGAAGACGAGAAGCTCGAGCAGGAAGTGGCCGAAGCCGACGACGAACGCGACCGCGTTCCGCCCGATCATCGCCGTCAGATCCGTCACGCCGGCAAACCCGACGATCAGCTGGTCGAGGTCCTCGAGCCCCAGCTGATCCGCCGTCTCGGTCAAGGTGTTCTCGGCATTCACGACGAGCGTCGGCAGGGTCCGCTGCAGATCCCGGAGCTGTTCGATCGCGAGCGGCACGAGGATGCGACCGCCACCGATTACGGTCGCAAGGAGGGCGACGAACACGATGAGCGCCGCGACCGTTCGCGGGAGCGAGAGCCGCCGCTCCGCGATGGCCACGACCGGTAGCAGCACGTAGGCGACGATCGCCGCCCAGACGAATGGCCGGACAATGTCTCCAGCTCGGTAGATCACGAAGATCGCCGCCAGGGTGAGCATGCCGACGACGACACGCTTGGTCGTCGTGCTCCACCTCGCGCCCATATGCGCGAGGATTATCAGCCCGGTTCGCGCGCGACGGCGGGTCTGATCGGTGGCGAGTCCGCTACCTTATTCGGTCGCGACAAAGCGGGTTCAGCCACCGTCGCAGGCGCCTCTACGGGTGGTTTTTGGTGCGCCCGTCGGCTAGAATAAGGAGCACGAACACACCCAGCCTGATCCCCAGATTTACCAAGGTTCGAGGCACAAGGTTCCGCCACACCGCTCGTGATGTTTCACGTGTGACGGGCGTTCTGTCTTGACCGTTCTTGTCATCACCAACCAGAAAGGCGGCGTCGGAAAAACCACCACTGCGATCAGTCTCGGCGCCGCCCTCGTGGGTGCCGGACAGCGCGTGCTGATCGTTGATCTCGACCCCCAGGGCAACGCGACCAGCGGACTCGGGGTGGGCAAAGAGCCGCCCAATCCGATCTACGGCGTACTGCTGAAGGAGCAACCTCTGACCGACTCGATCGCCAGCACCGCGCTCGACCGGCTCGATCTCGTAGCGTCCGGGCCGGACATGGCCGGCGCCGAGGTCGAGCTCGTACCGATGCTGGCCCGCGAATACCGTCTGCGTCAGGCCCTTCGCGGGGCTTCGGCATATGACACGGTCATCATCGACTGTCCACCGTCCCTTGGCCTTCTGACGATCAACGCCCTCACGGCGGGCGATGCGGTCCTCATCCCAGTTCAGTGCGAGTACTACGCGCTCGAGGGCTTGGCGCAGCTGCTCAAGACGATCGCGGCCGTGCACGACCGCCTCAATGACCGGCTCGAAGTCCTCGGGATCGTCCTCACGATGGAGGATCGCCGCAACCGCCTGTCGCTACAGGTCATCGATGAGGTCCGTCGCCATTTCCCGACGCTCGTGACACGGGCACGGATCCCACGGACCGTCCGGCTCGCCGAGGCGCCCAGCCATGGCATCCCAATCTCGCTCTATGAGCCTCACTCCCCCGCCTCACAGGCCTACGACGACCTCGCGCGTGAGCTTCTCGCGAGGCTGCACAAGACCGAGCCGCTCGTCGTCGGTGGGGCGATCGCCTGATGGCGCGGACCGGACTTGGGCGCGGGCTCGACGTCCTGCTCGGGCAGCCAGCTTCGGGCGAACAGGCGCCGGCGCTTCCTGCCCCGACCGAGCTTCCGCTCGAGCTCGTACGTCCGAACCGGCAGCAGCCGCGCACGACCTTCGATCCGGAGAGCCTCTCCGAGCTCGCCGCATCCATTCGGGCGCATGGCGTCCTGCAACCAATTGTGGTGTCTCAAGACGGCGACGGGTACGAGCTCATCGCCGGCCACCGCCGCGTGCTCGCCGCCCGGCTCGCCGGGAGGACGTCGATCCCCGCGGTGATTCGCGGCGATGGCAGCGACCGGCTCGAGCTCGCCCTCGTGGAGAACCTGCAGCGCGCCGACCTCAACGCGATCGAAGCGGCGCGCGCCTACAAGCTGCTGATGGAGACCTACGAGCTGACCCAGGAACAGCTCGCCGAGCGGCTGGGCAAGTCGCGTTCGGCCGTCGCGAACACCCTCCGCACCCTCTCGGCGCCGCAGCCCCTCCAAGACGCCGTCGTCGATGGTCGCATCGGGGAGGGCCATCTTCGTGCGCTCCTGCCGCTACCGCTTTCGGATGCGCTGCACGCGCTGGCGACCGTCGTCAGCAAGAGCCTCTCGGTCCGCGAGACCGAGGCGCTCGTGCGGAAGATGGTCCACCCGACGCGGCGCGGGCGGTCCCGCGCGCGGGTCCGCGGCGGCGACCCGGAGCTCGCGCACGTCGTCGCGGAGCTGCGGACGGCGCTCGGGACCAAGGTCGAGATCATGCGCGGGAGGCGTGGCGGGCGCATCGCGATCCAGTTCTATTCGGACGACGACTTCGAGCGTCTGTACGAGCTGCTCGTCAGGGCGGGGAAGGTGTAATGGCCGTCCGGAAAGAGACACCGGCGAAAGAAGCCAAGCGTGTGTCGTACGGCGTGGGGGACATCCAGGTCCTCGAAGGCCTCGAGGCGGTCCGCCGCCGTCCGGGTATGTACATCGGGACGACCGACATCCGCGGTCTCCATCACCTCGTGCGCGAGGTGCTCGACAACTCGATCGACGAGGCCATGAACGGGACATGCGACCGCATCGACATGTGGATCCACGCATCGAACGAGATCACCGTCGCGGACAACGGTCGGGGCATCCCCGTCGGGGCTCATCCGACGCAGAAGGGCCCGAACGGCAAGCCCATGGACGCGCTCCAGGTCGTCATGACGATCCTCCACGCCGGAGGCAAATTCGGCGGTTCGGGCTACAAGGTCTCGGGCGGCCTCCACGGCGTCGGCGTCTCGGTGGTGAACGCGCTCTCGGAGCGCACCGTGGTCGAGGTCCACCGCGAAGGGAAGATCTTCACTCAGTCGTTCGAGCGCGGAAAGCCGGCGAGCGCGGTTCGCACGATCGCGAAAGCGACGCTGCCACCGCCGCCGCTCGTGCCCTGGCGCGAGCAGCCGCGCACGACAGGTACGGTCACGCGCTTCGCGCCCGATCCGCAGATGTTCCCGGTCATCGAGTGGGACGTGTCGGTGATCACACAGTGGCTGCGGGAGACCGCGTACCTCAACAAGGGCCTGTGGCTCGCCCTCCACGACGAGCGCAACGCAAGCGAGGAGAACTACTACTTCGACGGCGGCGTCATCAGTTTCGTCCGCCATCTGAACAAGGCCCACCAGAACCTGCATCCGAAACCGGTCTATGTGGAGCGGAGCTTCGAGAACGGCACGATCGCCGAGATCGCTCTCCAGTACAACGACAGCTACGCGGAGAAGGTCTACACGTTCGCGAACAACATCAACACGATCGACGGCGGCGCGCATCTCACCGGCTTCCGGACCGCCCTGACCCGGACGATCAACGCCTACGCGCGCAAGAGCGGCCAGCTGAAGGAAGCCGATCCGAACCTCACCTCGGACGACGTGCGCGAAGGTCTAACGGCCGTGATCAGTGTGAAGATCCGCGAGCCGCAGTTCGAAGGTCAGACGAAAACACGCCTCGGCAACGCCGAGGTCGCTGGGCAGATCGCGACCGCGTTGAACGACGCGCTGGGGGCGTTCCTGGACGAGAACCCGCCCGACGCAAAACGCATCGTCGAGAAGTGCCTCACCGCGTTCCGTGCGCGCGAGGCGGCTCGCAAGGCGCGCGATGTCTTCCGCAAGGGCGCGCTCGACGGATTCTCGCTTCCGGGAAAGCTCGCGGACTGCTCCGAGCGCGACCCCGAGAAGAGCGAGCTGATCATCGTCGAGGGTGTGTCCGCGGGCGGCAACGCGAAGTCCGGCCGCGACCGTCGCTTCCAGGCGATCCTTCCGCTGCGCGGGAAGATCCTCAACGTCGAGAAGGCGCGTGCCGACAAGATGCTCGGGAACGAGGAGATCAAAGCGCTCATCACGGCTCTGGGCACGGGAATCGGCGATTACTTCGACGTCAAGAAGCTGCGGTACGGCAAGACGATCCTGCTCGCCGACGCCGACGTCGACGGTGCGCACATCCGCACCCTCCTCCTGACCCTGCTCTACCGGCACTTCCGTCCGCTCGTGGAAGAGGGCCGCATATACATCGGACAGCCGCCCCTTTATCGGCTCCAGCTTGGCAAGGACGTGCGCTGGGTGTATTCGGATCTGCAGCGCGACAAGGCGATCAAAGACCTCAAGGGGCTCGCGAAGGCGAAGCGCGACAAGCGGATGGAGAAGGGCACGGAAGAAGCTCCCAAGGGCGGCCGCCGCGCGACAGCGGTCCAACCTGGGGCGGACGACGAGACGGCGCTGGCGTCGACGGACGAGGGCGTCGACGATGGCAAGGGCGGTCGCGAGCCCGCGATCTCCCGGTACAAGGGCCTCGCCGAGATGAACGCCGAACAGCTTTGGGACACCACGCTCAATCCACTGACCCGCACGCTGAAGCGCGTGACGCTCGAGGACGCGGAACAGGCGGACTTCGCGTTCGACGAGCTCATGGGGACCGAGGTCGAGGGCCGCAAGAAGTGGATCATGGCCAACGCCGCGCACGCTGAGCTCGACATCTAGTGGCGAGGCTGCGTGACCTCGGAGTCGATTTCGAGCACTGGTGCTTCGCGTGCGGGCGCCTCAATGACGCCGGCCTCCACTTGGACATCGAAGTCTCGAAGGACCGCGCCGAGACGCGTTTCGTTCCCGATCGCCGTCACGAGGGCTACGACGGCACGGTGCACGGAGGCATTCAGAGCGCGCTCTTGGACGAGACGATGGGCTGGGCGATCTTTCATCAGGGCATCTGGGGCGTGACCGCCAGGATGACCGTCACGTTCCGCAATCCGGTCGTCGTGGGTGAGGAGCTGCGGATCGTGGGCGAAGTCGTCCGGCGGCGAAGTCGCGCGATCGAGACGCACGGTGCGATCTCACGCGCCAGTGACAACGAGGTGCTGGCGGAAGCCGACGGGACGTTCCTGGTGATGTCGGACGAGCGCCGCCGCGAGCTCGAGCGGCGCTACTCGGCGACCGATGAGGCGTTCGCGCGCGTCCGCGCCGCGGTCGAGCGGGAGCACGCCGAGAAGGACGGGGAGCACCTGCGCACGTGATCCAGCAGCCGGGGGACGACCGCGTGATCGACGCCGAGCTCGAGGACGAGATGCGCAAGGCGTACCTCGACTACTCGATGAGCGTCATCGTCGCGCGCGCCCTGCCCGACGTGCGCGACGGGCTCAAGCCCGTGCAGCGGCGAATCCTCTTCACGATGCACGAGATGGGCCTGCGGAGCGACCGCCGCTTCAGCAAGTGCGCCGCGATCAACGGCGAGGTGATGGGGAAGTACCACCCGCACGGCGACGCGCCGATCTACGACGCGCTGGTGCGCATGGCGCAGGACTTCGCTGCTCGCTACCCGCTCGTGCAGGGACAGGGGAACTTCGGCTGCTTCAGCGGCGACATGAAGGTCGAGCTCTATAGCGGCGAGCAGAAGCCGTTCACCGAGCTCGTCGAGATGGCCCACAGGGGGTTGCGCGCTGAGATCTTCACCGTCGACGCGCACCGCAATGTGCGCATCAAGCCGCTGCGCGCTCCGCGTCTCGTCCGGCGCAACGACCCGGTCGTGAAGGTCACCCTCGAGTCCGGAGCGGAGATCGTCTGCACCCCCGATCACCGCTTCATGCTCCGCGACGGCACGTACCGCGAGGCCCAGCAGCTCAAGGCAAAAGACCAGCTCATGCCGTTCTCGCGGACCGCGATCCCCGAACGTCTCCATCGGACCGGGGCCTTCCCGATCCCGGCGAGCCTCACCCAGCGCGTCACCAAGGTCGAGCCTGCCGGCCGCGCCGACGTCTACGACCTCACGGTCGACGCGACGCAGAACTTCGCCCTCGCGGCCGGCGTGTTCGCCCATAACTCGATCGACGACGATCCGCCGGGCGCGCCGCGCTACACCGAGGCTCGCCTGGCCGCGATCTCGACAACCTGCGCGAGATCGTCGAGGCCACGAAACGCCTGATCGACGACCCCGAGCTCACCACCGACGACCTCTGCGACACAGTGGCCGGCCCCGACTTCCCCGGCGGCGGCGCGATCTATCGCTTCGACGAGCAGCGGAACGTAGAGACCGGCGCGGTCGAGCGTGTGGACGCGATCCGCCGAGCCTACGCGCAGGGTCGCGGGCGCGTGATCGCCCGGGCCAAAGCCCACAACGAGCAGCTGCGCGGGAACCGCGATGCGATCGTCGTCACCGAGCTCCCGTACGCGGTGAACAAGGCCTCGCTCATCGAGAAGATCGCCGAGCTCGTGCAGAACAAGCGCCTCCCCGGCATCTCTGATATCCGGGACGAGAGCGACCGCGAGGGCATGCGCATCGTCATCGGGGTGAAGCGCGACGACGACGCGACGCTCGTGCTCAACAACCTGTACAAGCACACCGCCATGCAATCGGCGTTCAACTTCAACATGCTCGCGCTCGTCGACGCGCAGCCGCGGACCCTCTCGCTCAAGGAGATCCTCCAGCACCACATCGACCACCGCCGCAACGTCATCCGACGGCGGAGCGAGCACGATCTCAAGAACGCGAAGGACCGAGCGCACATCCTCGAGGGCCTCAAGATCGCGCACGATCACATCGACGAGGTCATCAAGGTGATCCGCGCGCACAAGGGTCAGGAGCTGGTGCTCATCGCCAGGATGCGCGAGCAGTTCGGCCTCTCCGAGGCGCAGGCCAAGGCGATCCTCGAGATGCAGCTGCGACGGCTGTCGGGCCTCGAACGGCAGAAGCTCGACGACGAGTATCGCGACACCATCAAGCTCATCTCGGAGCTCGAGTCGATCCTCGCCAACCCGCGAAAGATCCTCTTCCTCATCAAAGCCGACCTCGACGAGCTTGCCACCAAATATGGTGACGACCGGCGCACCGAGATCGTGGACGACACCCCGCGGCAGCTGTCGGCAGAGGAGCTCGTCGCCGACGAGGACGTCATCATCACGCTGTCGAGCCGCAACTACGTGAAGCGCATGCCGCTCTCGACATATCGAGCGCAGCACCGCGGCGGCCGCGGCGTCATCGGGATGGCGACCCGCGAAGAGGACGACGTCGAGCACCTGGTGGTCGCCCGCAGCCACGACCGCCTCTACGTCTTCACCGACCGGGGCCGGGTCTTCGCCCTCAAGGCCTTCGAGCTCCCAGACGCCAGCCGCACCGCGAAGGGCACGCCGATCCAGAACATCCTGGAGGCGATGCAGACCGGCGAGCGGGTCTCCGCGCTCGTTGCGCTGCGCGAGAACGGCTCATCGGAGCACCTCGTCATGGCGACGCGCAAGGGGTTCATCAAGAAGACGCCGCTCGCCGAGTACGCGAACGTGCGCCGCGCCGGGCTCATCGCGATCGCGCTGCGCAAAGGTGACGAGCTCGCGTGGGTCGCGCCGTGCACGGCGGCGGACCGGATCATCCTTGCCACGCGGAAGGGCAAGGCGATCTGCTTCAAGGCCACCGACGCCCGGCCCATGGGCCGTCAGACCCAGGGCGTCACCGGCATCCGCCTGGCGAAGGGCGACGAGGTGATCGGAATGGGCATCGCCCGCCCGCGTACGGAAGCGCTCTCCGTCACCGAGAACGGCTTCGGCAAGCGCACGTCGGTCGACGAGTTCCCGACCCAGGGCCGCGGCGGACAAGGGGTGATCCTCGCGGCGCTCGGCCCCAAGACCGGCAACGTCGCGGCGATCCAGATGGTCGACGAGGGCACCCAGGAGATCCTCCTGATCAGCGAGACCGGGGTGGTCATCCGCACCCCGCTCGAACAGATCCGCGCCCTCGGCCGCGCGACGATGGGCGTCAAGGTGATGACCGTCGGCGATTCCAAGATCGCATCGATCGCGACCTTTACACCGACCCTTCCGGCCCAGACCCAGCTCGGCATCAAGGCCTAGCCGGCCAAGAACCTTCCTCTTGGCGACCGTTTCTGGCTGCGCGCCTGTCCGTCCGGCGTACGGAGCAGCCGGCGGCAGTACTTATTTCGACCGAACAGACGTTGTGTTTTGCGCCAAGACGCGGTTATGGTTCGGCCGGAAGCGAGCAAGGGAGGGTCTGCGGAGCTGATCACGCTTGACGCGGTAAGCAAGCACTACCCCAACGGCACCGAGGCCCTCCGCGACGTCGACCTGCGCATCGAGGCGGGCGATTTCTGCTTTCTGGTCGGCTCCTCGGGCGCCGGAAAGTCGACCGTGATCCGCCTTCTGATCCGCGAGGAGCTTCCCTCGAGCGGGCGCGTCTGGGTCGACGGCCAGGATGTCGCGCGGATGCGGCGCTCGCAGGTCCCGCGCCTTCGCCGGCGCGTCGGCGTGGTCTTCCAGGACTTCAAGCTGCTGCCGCGGAAGACCGTCGGCGAGAACGTCGGCTTCGCCCTCCTCGTCACCGGACACTCGAACGAGGAAGCGCGCGAGGAGACCGAACGCGCGCTCGCGCTCGTCGGCCTCTCGCAGCGTCGCGATCACTTCCCGGATCAGCTCTCGGGCGGCGAGCAGCAGCGAACGGCGATCGCTCGCGCGCTCGTGAATGGCCCGCGCATCCTCATCGCGGACGAGCCCACCGGCAACCTCGACCCGGTCACGAGCTGGGAGATCATCAAGCTCCTCCTTCGGGTGAACGATCTCGGCACGACGCTCGTGATCGCGACGCACAACGCCGAGATCGTCAACGCGCTCCGTAAGCGCGTCATCCATCTCGATCACGGGAACGTCGTCCGCGACGAGCGCGAGGGCCTGTACGCCGCATGAGCCGGCTCTCATACTCCGTGCACGCGAAGCGGGCCGCAGCAGGACGGTCCGACCCATGATGGGTCGGACCACCTACATCGTCGCCGCGGCCTGGCAGGGCTTCTGGCGCAATCCGGTGATGAGCCTCGCGTCGACGTTCACCGTCGGGCTGATGCTGTTGCTCTTCGCGTTCTTTCTCGCCACGGACCGCGGACTACAGGCCGCGGTCGGCGTCCTCGAGTCCAAGGTCGAGCTCGCGCTCTTCCTCGAGGACGACGCCCGGGTCTCAGACGTCCTCGCCCTGCGCGCGACGATCGAGACGGACCCGGCGGTCGCCCGGGTCGACTACGTCACGAAAGCGGAGGCGATGGCGCGCCTCGAGGCGATCGCCGAGCAGCGGCCTGACATCCAGATCGTCGATATCTCGAGCAACCCCCTGCCGGCGTCGCTCGAGATCAAGCTCGCGCACGCCCAGGACGCGCCCCGGGTCGCCGCGGACCTGCGCCAGGAGATCGGCAAGGGCGTGGTGTACGAGGTGGTCGACAACCCCTCGGTCGTCGACAAGCTCCTGACCATCACGCGCGTCCTCTCGATCGGCGGCGTCGCGGTGCTGCTGATGATGCTGGTCGTGGCGCTCTTCGTGATCGTCAACACGATCCGCATCGCGGTCCACGCGCGGCGCGACGAGATCGAGATCATGAAGCTCGTCGGCGCGACGGACTGGTTCGTGCGCTGGCCGTTCATCCTCGAGGGCATGCTCGTGGGGGCGCTGGGAGCGGTCGCTGCGCTCCTGATCGTCGTCGCGGCTGCCGGCCCAGTGACAAACGCGCTCGTCGGGTTCCTCGAGGTCGTACCACTTTCGTTCGAATCAGCGTTCCTTTGGCAGTTGGTGGCGAGCGTGCTGGCCCTTGCTTTGGGTGTGGGCGGCGGCGGGGCGATGCTCTCCGTCCGCGCGCACCTGGCGAAATGAGACGAGGAGAGGCTTGACCATGACCCTGGGGCGATGCCACGATGCGCCCCTCATGGGAGCTCCCCGGGTCCGCCGGGGAGGTGGGGGCTGGAGGAAGCGCGCCGCCAGCGCGACGGTGGTCGCGTTCGCCGTCGCGGCGCTCCTTGGCGGCCTCGCCGTTCCAGCCGCGGCCGACGACCCCCTCACCGAAGCCCTGAAGCGCAAAGAGGATCTCGCCCGCGCGGTCGCCCTCGCGCGAGCGAACACCCAGCGGTACCAGGCCGTCGCCGGCCAGTACCAGGCGGTCGTGAACGACGCCAACGCGAAGATCGCCGACCTCGCGGCGAAGGCCGACGACGCCCAGTCCGAGGCCGACGAGGTCTATTACCAGATCCAGATCGCCGAGGAGCAGCTGGCGCTCGTCACGTTCCAGCTCGACGAAACGCGCGCCCTGGCGGATTCGCTGAAGGCCCAGGCGGCCGAAGAAGAGAAGCAGCTCGCCACGCGCGAGGACCTCTACGCCCGGCACCTACGAACCACGTACCGCCAGGCATTGATCAGCCCGCTCGAGATGCTGCTTTCGTCGTCGTCGCTGACCGAATTCGCGAACCGGCTCCAGGCGATGATCTTCATCAACCGGCAGGACGTGCAGCTCGCCAATGACATCCGGGCGCTTCGCGCGTCGACCTCGGCAAAGCAGGATGAGGCCAGCTCCAAGGAGAAAGACATCCGCGGCCTGCAGGATCAGATCACCAACACACGGAAGATCCTGGCCGCCCAGAAGGACCACTACGACCAGCTCGTCGCTCAGGCGCAGGCGGCCATCGACGAGCAGCAGTCTGTCCGCACCGGCGCCGTTGCCGGCCGCACCAGCGCGCAGTCTCAGGCCGCGCAGTCACAGGGCGCGACGAAGGACCTGCAGTTCCAGCTCGACAACGCCGAGGCGCAGTACGCGATGCTGGCGGCGCAGGCCGCCGGCAACAGCGGCCTTGGCGCGTTCAGCGGACGGCTCGTCATGTGGCCGGTCCGCGGGCCGATCACGTCGCCGTACGGTCCGCGCTGGGGCGCGTTCCACAACGGACTCGACATCGCAGCACCGATGTACACGCCGGTCGTCGCGCCCTATCCGGGTGTCGTCACGACCGTCGGTAGGCCGTACCTCGCGTACGGCGATACCGCGGTGGTCGTGATCATCGCGCATGGGAACAACTTCGCGACGCTGTCAGGTCACCTCGACGACCGCCACTACCCGCCGGTGCAGGTCGGCCAGCACGTGAATGCCGGTCAGGTCATCGGGTACATCGGCATGACGGGATTCACGACCGGACCCCACGACCACTTCATGACGATCATGAACGGGCGCGCGGCCAACCCGCTCTTATATCTGCCCTAGGCAGAATATAAGAGCTAGCTTTTTAAACGCTGGCGCACTTCGCACAGATGTAGCGTTGCTCCGGTGTCACAACAGACCTTGCTCACGTCCGGTCCCTCTCTCATGCAACCTCGTTCACATTGACGAGTCCGTCGCGACGTGTGAGCATCGAATGCGAAAGAAAGGAGGTGATGTGGAGTGGGCGATGCCAGTGGGAATCCAAAGACCCATGGAGGCTCACTTCAGCCTTTCGGAATGCATCCAACTGAGGTGATCGCGAACTAAAGCCACGGGTCTTTGGTGACCCCGGCAGGTCTGCGAGAGCAGACACCGAGAGCGGCGGCAGCGATGCCGCCGCTCTTGTTTTTCCGGCCTAGTCTCACCCGATGAGCTCAAGCCGCCGGCCGGTGCCGGCCCACAAGAAGGCCGCGCCGGACCCGACCACCCCCGAGCGCGAGATCCAGCTCGCCGACAACCGTAAGGCGCGGTTCGATTACACCATCGAGCGGCGGCTCGAGGCCGGAATCGCCCTGCGGGGAACGGAGATCAAATCCCTCCGTGCCGGCCGCGCCAACCTGCGGGACGGGTACGCGCGCATCGAGAACGGGGAAGCCTGGCTGCGGAACGTCCACATCGCGCCGTGGCCGAACTCTCCATATGACAATCACGACCCGCTACGTCCGCGCAAGCTTCTCCTCCATCGCGAGGAGATCGGGCAGCTCGTCGGGACCGTCGCGCAAAAGGGGTACACGCTCGTGCCCTTGCGGATGTATACGAAGAACGGGCGGGCCAAGGTCGAGCTCGGCATCGCACGCGGCCGCAAGCGCTACGACAAACGGCAGGTCATCAAAGAGCGCGAGGCGGCGCGCGAAATGGACGTCGCGATCCGGCGGAGGGTCGGCCGGGGTTAGTCGCGCCGCTGGAAGGCGCGTACGGCAACGGCAAGCATCACCAGCCCGAAGGCGAGCACGATCGCAGCTTCGACGGCGATGGGCAGCGTCCGGTCGAAGATGTTGATCGCGAAGCGCTCGACGGGAAAGCCGGACGAGCCGAGGAGCGTGCGGCGGATCGGGTCGATGCCGTACGACGCGGGGTTGAGGCGCGTGAGGACGGTCATCCAGCTGGGAAGGCCGACGAGCGGGAAGAGCGCTCCCGACAGAAAGAACATCGGCATCATCAGGAAGTTCATTACGACCTGGAACCCCTGCATCGAGCGCATGTACGAGGCGAGCGCGACGCCCATCGCTGAAAGGCCGAACGCGAGCACGAACGTGAGCACGACGATCTCGAGCACGACCGCGGGGCTCAAGGTCACCCCTACGAAGGGAGCGAGCACGAGCAGGATGAGGCCCTGGATCATCGCCTGCGTCGCGCCGCCGAGGGTCTTGCCGACGGCGATCGCGGCGCGGTCGATCGGGGCGACCAGGAGCTCGCGCATGAAGCCGAATTCGCGGTCCCACACGATCGACATCGCTCCAAAGATCGACGTGAAGAGCACGGACATGCTGATGACGCCGGGAAAGATGAACGTCGTGTAGCTCACTCCTGCGGCGCCGGCGCTTGAGCCGAAGCCGCCGCCCAGCGACGAAGCGAGACCCGTCCCGAAGATGACCAGGTAGAGGAGCGGCTGCGCCAGCGATGCGCCGACACGCGCACGGTCGCGCCAGTAGCGGATGATGTCGCGCCACCAGACGATGTAGATCGCGCCGAGAAGACCGCCGCCGACCTCGCCGAATGGGGTCGTCACCATTGTCGTCCGCTGTGCCGCGGTGGTCATCGCCGTCCTCCCCGCCACATCCGGCCCATGTTGCGCATCATGTCTTTCTCGCTCGCCCCCTCGGTGCGGATGGCGTGACCGGTGAGCTTGAGGAACACGTCGTCCAGGCTCGGCCGGCTGAGCGAGACCGTGCTGATCGGCATCGGCAGCTCGCGAACGAGGCGCGGCAGGAACGAGGCACCGTCCGGGACCTCGATCCGGAGTGTGCCGTTCGCGGCCAGCGGGTCGATGCCGAAGCGCTCCTTGATCTCTCTGGCGGCGGCCGGGACGTCCGCGACGGCGAGGGTGATGACGTCGCCGCCGATCCGCCCTTTGAGCTCGGCCGGCGTGCCGAGCGCCGCGATCGTGCCGCGGTCGATGATCGCGATGCGGTCGCAGAACTCGGCCTCGTCCATGTAGTGGGTGGTCATGAAGAGCGTCACGCCCTCACGCTTGCGGAGCGCGCTCAGGTAATCCCAGATGTGCTTGCGGGTCTGCGGGTCGAGCCCGAGCGTCGGCTCGTCGAGGAACAGAACCTGCGGATGGTGCAGCACGCCGCGGGCGATCTCGAGGCGCCGCTTCATGCCGCCGGAGAAGGTCTTCACGAGCGAGCCGGCGCGATCCGCAAGCTCGACGACGCCCAGGAGCTCGTCGATGCGCTGCTTGCGGACCGCTCCGGGCACGCCGTAGATGCGGCCATGCAGCTCGAGGTTCTCGCGCGCGGTCAGCTGGTCGTCGAGAGAAGGGTCTTGGAAGACGAGGCCGATGCGCCGGCGGACGGCAGCGGGGTCCTGCGCCACATCGATGCCGGCGACGCGCGCTTTCCCGGCGGTCGGTCGCAGCAGCGTGCAGAGGATGCTGATGGTGGTCGTCTTCCCCGCACCGTTCGGCCCGAGGAAGCCGAAGACCTCGCCTTGCTCGACCGAAAGGTCGATGCCGCGAACCGCTTCGAGCTCGCCGTACTTCTTGACGAGGCTCGCGACCTCGATGACCGCCGTCATTTCCCGTACACCGCGACCGGCTCGGTCTCGCTCCGCCGTCCGAGCTCCGCCCGACCGCGCAGCGGGACCTCCTGCAGGAAGATCGAGATGACCGCGGCGATGCCAGCGACGACGGCGGCGTACAGGAAGATG
Organism: Chloroflexota bacterium; assembly: GCA_005889075.1. Lineage (GTDB taxonomy): Bacteria > Chloroflexota > Limnocylindria > P2-11E > P2-11E > 3-1-20CM-2-70-9. Next base: position 31,065 of record VBDQ01000021.1, on the reverse strand, counting down.
TCGTGCGTCGCAGCGGCGAGCGCGCCGCGAATCGCCAGCAGCACCTGATCGAAGACCGGCTGGAGCTGCGGCGGCAGCGATGCTTTCGTCGCCGCGATCGCGGCCGGATCGAAGAGCGCCTGCGGATTGGCCGAGCCGCCGCCAAATGCCGCACGGGCTTGAGGCGGCAGGTTGAGCGAGCTGGTGGCTTCGGCGATCTTCTGCGGAAGCTCATGCGAGAGCACGGCACCGAGGATCGCGACCCCGACGGTGCTGCCGATGTTCCGCCAGAACTGGATCTGGCTCGAGACGACGCCGAGGTACTTGAGGTCGACAGCGCTCTGCGTGGCGTTGAGATAGAGCGGCATGCCGACGCCGACGCCGAGACCGACAAGCACGAGGTCGCGCACGACCTCCACCTCCGCCGTGCCGACATTGACCTGCGCGAGCAGGTACAGGCCGAACACCATCACGACCATGCCGAACGTCCCGAGGTAGCGATACCGCTTCATGCGGACCATGAGCTGCCCGGTGATGATGCTCGCGGCGTAGAGGATCGCTCCGAACATCGAGAACCCGAGGAGGAACCCGACGACCGTCGAGACGGCGAACGTGGAGTTCTTCCAGAGCGCGAACGGCACGATCGGGTGCGGGTCGCGCTGCTCGATGACGAAGAAGAGCACCCCCATGACGACGGCCACCGCAAAGAGGCCGAGGACCTCGGGCGAGGTCCAGTCGTGGTCGCGAGTGATCGACAGCCCGATCAGCAGCGGCACGAGCGTCGCCGCCAGCGTGATCGCGCCGAAGAAGTCGATGTCGCGCCACGACGCCTTGTGGGCCACGCGCGGGAGCGTGATCACGCACACGATCACCGCGAGGATGCCGATGGGCACGTTCACGTAAAAGACCCACCGCCAGCTGAGGTTGTCGGTGAGGTAACCGCCGACCGTCGGTCCGACGACCGACGCGAGGCCGAAGATCCCGCCGAACACTCCCTGGAGCTTCGCGCGCTGCGCGGGAGGATAGAGGTCGCCGATGGTCGCGAACACGCTCGCGAAGAGCACGCCGCCGAAGACGCCCTGCAGCGCACGAAAACCGACGAGCTCGGCCATGTTCTGTGCCTGGCCACAGAGCGCCGACGCGAGGACGAAGCCGATCATGCCCGCCAGCACGAAGGACTTGCGCCCGAAGAGGTCCCCGAGCTTCCCGGCGATCGGGGTCAGGGTGGTCGAGGTGACGAGGTAGCCGGTGGCCACCCAGGCGTAGAAGTCGAGGCCGTTGAGCTCGGCCACGATGCGCGGCAAGGCGGTGCCGACGATCGTCTGGTCGAGCGCCGCGAGGAACAGGGCCAGCGCGACGCCGACGGTCGCCAGGATCCGTGCCCTGCGGGTCATCTCACCGGACATTGGCGTTCTCCTTCGCCGTGGCTTCGATCGCGTCGAGCACGTCTGCAAGCGCAGCGCGCAGCCGCGCGCGCTTCTCGGAAGACAGCTTCGCGAGCACGCGAGCGACGCGCTCCTTCATGTACTCGCGGTACCGGTCGAGCTCCCGCCGTCCTTTGGGAGTGAGCTCGACGAGCACGACGCGACGGTCGTTCGGGTCCTCGAGGCGCTTGGTAAACCCCTCTCGTCCCAGCGAGTCCACGAGCTCGGTAAGCGCAGGCGCGGTCATCGCGCAGCGCTGGGCGAGCTCACCGCTGCGCATCGCTCGCTCGCGCAGCTGCCACATCACGCCGGCGCGATTCGCGGAGATCGGATTCTGCTCGCCGGCGTGCATCGCCATCTTGCCAAGGCGCGGGAGGGTGGAGAGCAGAAGCCCCGCCAGCTCGAGCTCTTCCGCCCGAGTCGTAGGCCGCTCGTGCAACGTCGTGGTCATCGAAGTTCAGACTCCAAATAGTTAGGGACCCGAACTATAAGGTCCCCGTAGGAATCGGTCAACTGTCGCTTCGGCAACAGTCGGTGTCGAACGCACGATCTAGCGCGGGCAAATCGCCGCCTGTCAGCCGGCGCCCGACTCCACGAAGGGCTGCTCGATATCGGCCGCGAAGAACTTGCGAGCGCCGCAGGTCGGGCAGCGCGCGGGCGGCGCGTCACCATGGACCACGGTCCCGCAGGACTCGCAGCGGAAGTGCTTCCGTCCGCCTTTCGCTGGGATCACCGTGGGCGACTCCGCGAGCAGGTGCCGGATGGCGCCGAGCTCGCCCGCGACGCGTAGCGGCTCGATGCCCGCTCCGGTCTGGTCCGCCTCGACGAGCTTGTTCATGAGCGCGTCGAGACGCTCGAGAGCTTCTTTCATCGACCGCCCTCCCGCCGAGAGGATAGCGGCGGCGCTAGCGCGATCGGCGTTCGGTGCGGAGATCGAGCTCGGGGTTGCGCTCCTTCTGCGACTGCGGCGACCCGCAGAGCTTGGGCGCATTCCGCGGATCGCGCTCCTTTGGAAGATCGGCGGGCGTGCGATCGCGCGGCGCTTCCTCGAGCTGTTCGGCATCGGGACGCGGCGAGGGAAAGTTGCCGTCACCCTTGTCGTGCTCGCGACGGGCGGCAAGCGTGCGGGCGGCCTCGTCCTTCGAGGGTCGCCGTCCACCGCCGTTGTTCTGGGGCACGCGCCCTTTTGCTGCACCGCGCGTGCCTCCGCGGCGAGGCGGGAGCTAGGCGGCTTTCGTGGCCGACGCCTGCTCGGCACGCGGCGTACGCGAGCCGGCGAAGTACGCAAGCCACGCCACGAGCAGAACGACCACGTACGCGCCCGCGCCGAACGCCGGCAGACCTAGCGCACGGTCGAGCGAGTAGATCCCCGGCTCGGCGATCCCGTTCGCGGCAGCCACTGCCGCGAGGGTCAGCGGGAACTCGATGCCGCCCTTGGTGTTGAAGAAGCCCTTCGCCCAGTGCGCGCGCTGGATAGCGACGGCCATCTGCATCGTGACGAGGGCCGCGACGACAGGGATGAGCAATCCGAGCGCGAGAGCAATGCCGCCAGCGAGCTCGGTGTGAGCGCTGACGTATCCCCAGAATGTCGGCGGGCGCATCCCCATCCGCGTCATTCCGGCCTTCCAGCCTTCGATGCCGGGACCGCCCCATGCTCCAAAGACCTTCTGTGCGCCGTGCGCCGCGACGACCAGACCGACGACGACACGAACAAGTGCGAATGCGACATCCGTCGAGATGACGGGAGTGACGAAGGTCATCGACGATCCCTCCTTACATTCTTTTCGTTGCGGCAAAACGCGCGCCATCCGCCGGCTATTCCCGGCCGAGCGCTCGGTCGGCAGCCCTCGCTATCTTGCTGCGAAAGGTGCGTCTCGACCACGTTGTCATCCACGTCAGCGAGTTCGCGCGAGCGAATGCCTTCTACCGCGACGTCATCGGCGCCGAGATCATCGAGAGTGACGGGCGTATCGCGTATCGGATCGGCGCCCAGCAGCTGAACGTGCACGGTCCCGGCATCCGGGCGGCGGCGGTCGCGCGCGTGCCGGTCGTCCCTGGCAACAGCGATCTCTGTTTCGAATGGGAGGGACCGATCGCGGACGCGGTCGCCCATCTTGGGCAGCACGGTGTCGCGGTCGAGCTTGGCCCGATCGTCCGGAGTGGCGCGGGCGGACCGGGGATGAGCATCTATTTCCGTGATCCGGACGGCAGCCTGCTCGAATTCATCTCCTATCGCGGCTGACGCGATGGCGAGCTGTGCCTTCTGCGAGATCGTTCGCGGCGCGCCCCACGAGGAGGTCTATCGCGACGATCTCGTGCTTGCGTTCCTGGACCGGGCGCCGCTCGCCCTGGGTCACACGCTCGTCATCACGCGTGAGCACGTCGAGACGCTCGAGGAGCTTCCAAGCTCGCTCTTGGGTTCGTTCTTCGGTCTGACGCAGCGGCTCTCGCGCGCCTTCGGATCGGCACTGGGTGCCGAGGGGTCGCTGGTAGCGCTGAACACGCGCATCAGCCAGAGCGTCCCGCATGTGCACGCGCACGTCGTGCCGCGACGGAAGGGCGATCGGCTGTTTTCGCCAGGACAGGGACCGATGCTTTGGATCAGAACGAAGTACGCCGAAGGCGAGGCCGCCGACGTCGCGAGGAAGCTGCGCGCCGAGCTGAAATGACGTTGCTCCGTAAGCGGCTCTGTCCTGTAGGGCGCTTCGCGCCTTCCAGGACTTCCTCGGCCGCCTCGAGCGAGCAAGCTCGCTCGGGCAGCCTCGTCGTCCTGTGGAGATGGGGGAGGGTCGAACTCCCCGTCCAAGGCTTGCTCGCGGATCGCGTCTACGAGCGTAGTCGGCGATTTTGGATCTCGCGGAACGAGGCGCGCACCGACACGCTCCTCGCTCTCGCCAGGCCGGTTCATCTTTGGCCCGCCTACCGGCCGATCGGCGGGCCGCAGCTCCGCTAATAGCGCCCTTCCCGGCCCGCGGAGCGGGGACCGGGAGGACGTCTCACTGACTAGGCAGCGAGAGCGTAAGAAGTGTTGGCAGTTGTCTGCCTGCCGTTCGGATTAACGAGGGGGAACGGCGTTCCTCGGCTCGCGGCGGTCCGTCCGCCTGCCCTGTCGAAACCACGCATCCCCGTGTCCGCGATCGGACGCCCGGTCCTGTTGGGCAAGACAATTGTACCGGTGATGCATCGTGTCGTGGCGGTTGATCTGCTCATCCTCGTGCTCCTCGCGGGGTGCAACGCGGCCTCGACAGCGACCGCACGCGTCACGCCTTCGCCGAGCGGGACTTCCTCGCCGATCGCGACCGCGACGCCTTCCTCATCGGCATCGTTGAATTCCGTCCGCTACGTCGCGATCGGCGCTTCCGACACGGTAGGTGTGGGCGCAGTCGACCCCGCCCGCGGCTCGTGGCCGGCACGTATCGCCGCGCTCCTCCCGAGCGGCGCCGCGTATGTCAACCTCGGGGTGTCTGGTTCGCTCGCATTGCAGGCGCAACGCGAACAGCTTCCCGGAGCGGTCGCGCAGCGCCCGACCGTGGTGACGGTCTGGCTCGCGGTGAACGACCTCAACGCGACGATCGATCCCGCCTCCTATCAGGACGCGCTCGGCGCGATCGTCGACGGCCTCGTGCAGGGAACGTCGGCGATGATCTTCGTTGGGAACGTCCCGGATCTTCGCGGCGTCCCGGTCTACGCGAGCGTCGACAAGGCACGGCTTCTCGCGGGCATCACCGCGTACAACGACGCGATCGCGCGCGTTGCCGCCAGGAGCGCGACGCGTGTGTTCGTCGTCGACCTCTTCACCGGCAGCGCGGCCCTCGTCTCGACAGCGACGGTCGCGACCGATGGGTTCCATCCCTCGGACGCCGGATACCAGCTCATCGCGGATCGGTTCGCGGGGGCGATGCGGGCGAAGGGGATTCCGCTCCGAAGCTAGTCGGCGGGCGTCTGCACCGGTGCCGCGACCGGCGCCGGCCGCGGAGTGGTCGCGAGCCGGACCGCGCCGGCCATGATCCAGGCTCCGACCGTCATGAACAGCACGCCGACGAGGAGCACGGCACGCGGGTCAACCAGGCCGAGCAGGGCTGAGGCAACGAAGGGGGCGAACGTTCCCCGGATGCCCATGAGCAACGACTGCGCCGCCGCGTACTCGCCGATCCGCTCGCGCGGCGCCAGCTGCACGATGTTGGTGAAGAACGTCAGCTCGCCCCCGGCCGTGACGATGCCCGCGATGGCGGCGACCGGGAGGAGCGCCCACGTCGCGGGCGCGGCGATGTAGCCGATTGGCACGAGGATCGTGACCACGGTGTTGACGAGGGTGAGCCGGATCGACGAGCCGCGGTCGATGATGCGACCCCACACGAGGTAGGCGACGATCATCGTGGCCGACTGCACGACCATCATCGCGCCGACGAACGAGTTCGAGGCGTCGAAGTGGTCGACCAGCATGATGGGAAAGATCGCGACGTTCATGAGGTTCCCCGTCCCGAACACCGTCGCCGCCAGGAGCAGTCGACGATACCGCCGGTCGGCCCACACGCCTTGCGCGATCTGTTTGATTGGCCGCCGCGTGCGGACGGCGACGGGGTCATAGCGGATCCAGAAGAACGAGATCGCCCCCGGGAGCGCGATGATCGCGGCGGCCGCGAAGACCGCCGACGCCGGAACGATGTCGATGAGCGCACCCGCGAGGGCAGCGCTGGCGATACCCGCGATCGCGCCGCCGATGCGCACGTTCGCCATCGCCTTCGCGCGCTCGGTGTCTGGATAGATGCCTTGCATGAGCAACGTGTACGACCCGATGTTGGCGACGGCGATGACGAAGACGACGACGGTCGTCATCGCGAGCATCAAGGGCGTCGCGGCAACGAGGACGCCGGCGAGGAACACGACGCGCGACGCGGTCGCGGTGCCAGCGGTGACGCGCACCGGCCGCAGTCCAGCGAACAGGAAGGTGAAGAGCGGCGAGAGCAGATGACCGATAAAGGGCGCGGCGACGACAAGCGCGACGTCGCTCGGGCTTCCACCCATGCGGCGGACCACGATCGGCATGAAGGTGACGACGACGGAGATGTAAGCGCCTCCGAGGATCGCGCTGGTGAGGTCGATCCGGAAGTTCCGTCGCACGCGTGCGGGTGCCCAGTTGCCGTCCATCCGAGGGTCTGAACGCTAGCGCGAGCGCGCTGCTATCGGTATCCCTCAGGGGCGGTGTTTGGGACCGAAATCGGGCCGCGCGCGGTATCCACCTGGTCTCGGCCCGAACCCACTTCGGGGACCGTAGCGGCCGGGTGGGCCGCCGCGGTACGCGCCGCCGCTCCGGGGCCGGAACGGAGCGGGTCCACGTGCACCGGGCGCGGTGGAGCTGATGACCACTCGGCGGTTCGGGTCGACGCCGACGGACTCGGTCTTCACGCCAGGCGTGTCCTGCACCGCAAGGTGCACGATGCGACGCTCGTACGCGAGCATCGGCTCGAGCGTGACGGCCTGGCCGGTCGCGCGAACGCGCGAGGCGACGCGAGTTGCTATCTCGCGGAGCTGTTCCTCGCGGCGCCGGCGGTAACCCTCGATGTCGACGGGCACGTGCACCGTACGCCCGACCCGACGCGAGGTCATCGCGGAGGTGATCTGCTGCAGCGCGACGAGGTTCTCGCCGCCGCGCCCGATGAGCGCGCCGAGGTCCGGCCCGAGCACGTCGATCCCTTCGGAGTGCGGACGATCGTCAATCTTCACATTGGCTTCGATGCCCATCAGCTCGAGGAGCTCGGTGAGCACGCCAACGCCCGCGGTGAGGTCCTCCGCAGTGACGGGCGGTGCTTCCTCCGCCTCGTCCTCGCGCATCGCGTCGGGACGTCGCGGGACCTCAGCCTCGTCGACCGTGGGCTCGGGCTCAGGTGGCGCCTCCTCCTCCTGAAAGGTCAGCAGGACGCGCGCATCCTCGCCGCCGATGCCGAGAACGTTCGCCGGCTTGCCCTTCTCGAGAATCTCGATGTCGACCTCGGTGCGCTTCTTGTGCAGGGCGCGCAAACCGCGCTCGATGGCCTCCTCCACGGAGCGACCGGTGTATTCCTCCCCACGAAGCGGACTCATCGTCTCGCCCTCCTCCTGCGTCGCCGTTGCCCGTTCCCGTTACGCCGCCCCTCGCCGTCCCGCCGCTGGGCGCCGGGCGCCTCCGCCGCCTCCATGTCCGCTTCGGCCTCCCGCACTGCGGCCGCCTCCCGCTGGCGCATGGCACGATCCGCGGGTGTTGGGATGGTACGCAGGAACGGGAGCCAGCGCGGCAGCTGTCCCCATCCCATCACGAAGTATTGCTGGACGATCTGGAAGATCGTCGTGGTGATGTAGTAGATGAACACGCCTGCCGGGAAATCGCGGAACAGGATGATCGTGAGCAGCGGGAACGTGTAGGTCATCGACTGCATCGTCCGCTGGGTCGGGTCGTCGGTCTGCGGCGGATTGCGCGGCATGGCCATGACCGAAGCCACGAGCTGCAGCGCCGCCGAGACGACCGGCAGGATGTAGAAGGGGTCGGGCTGCGAGAGATCTCGGCCCGCGGCCTCGATCCAGGGAAGCCAGTGCGCGGTCATGTCGATGTGGCCTTCGGACGGTATCCCAACGGGGACGAATGGCAGATAGCGATGCACGATCTCCTGAAGCGTCGCGCCGTCGAGATGAGGCGCCTGCTGGAACGCGGCATACATCGCGATGAGGACAGGCAGGAAGACCACCATCGGCAGGCATCCACCGACCGGGTTCACGCCGCGCTCCTTGTAGAGCTTCATCTGCTCTTCGTTGAGCCGCTGCTTGTCGTTGCCGTACTTCTTCTTGATGTCGTTCAGCGCGGGCGCGAGCTCTTGCATCGAACGCGAGGAGCGGATCTGTCGCACGTACAGCGGATACAGAGCAAGGCGTATGAGCACGGTGATCACGACGACCGCGAGGCCAAAGTCGTGGATCAGGTCGAACGCGATGACGAGAAGCGTCAGCAGCGGATAGACGAGGACGTCGTTCCAGATATCGGTCACGTCGCCTCGGCTCCAGGGACGGGGTCGTATCCACCGCGGCTCCAGGGGTTGCAGGACACCAGGCGCCGGAGAGCGAGCCAGCCGCCGCGCAGCACGCCGTGCCGCTCGACCGCCTCCGTTGCGTATTCGGAGCAGGTCGGTGTGTAACGGCAGGCAGGCGGCAGGAGCGGACTCACCGCCGACTTGTAGAAGCGCAGCGCGGCGAGCACAAGAAGCTTCATTGCCGCGCGTCCAAGCGCAGCAGTGCCTCGCGCGCGGCCGCCCGTAGCGCCGCGTGGCCCGCGGTCGAGGCGGGACTGCGCGCCACGATCAGAAGGTCGTGACCCGCGATGTCGAGGGGGACGATCTCGACGCGGAAGGCCTCGCGTAGGCGTCGTCTCGCGCGATTTCGCGCGACCGATCGCCCGAGGGTGCGTGGGGCTGTCACTGCGAGGCGGATCACGTTCGCTCCATTCGGTCGCGCCCGCAACGAGAAGAGCTCGTGCTGCAGTCGTCGGCCTTCGCTGCGTACCGCGGCGATGTCCGCGTTCCGCCGCAAGCGAGCGGCGTCCACGCACGCGAACGCGCTAGACGACAGTGAGTCGCTTGCGGCCACGCGCGCGACGCGCGGCGAGGACACGCCGACCGCCAGTCGACTTCATGCGCGCGCGAAAACCATGCACGCGCGAACGACGGCGGGTCTTCGGCTGATAGGTGCGCTTCACGATAGAGGTCCCCTTCTCCCGCGGGAAGTGCAAGAAATCAAAGATCGGAGAGTGGCTGTGTGTGCGTAGTGAGCATACCAGCAGCGCTGGACGTTTCTCGTGCGTTATAGTTCGCGCGCTTCCAAGGGCGAGCCAGCGATAGGTCGCGTCATTCCCTTCGGTGTGGCGGTGGCGAGCGGTCATTGCATGTGGGGAGCTGCGTGCACGAGCAGAGAGAAGGGGAGCCGTTGAACCTCAAGCAGATCTGGACTGCGGCCCTCGGTGAGCTGCAGGTCGGCCTTCCTCGCTCGACGTACGACACCTGGTTCAAAGACACGCAGGTCCTTTCGGAAGAGGACGATGTCTTCCTCATCGGGGTGCCGAACGCGTTCGCGCGCGAATGGCTCGAGAACAAGTTCCGTCCGCAGGTCCGCACGACCCTTCAGCACCTCCTCGGGCGGACAGTCGACGTCCGCTTCGTCACGTCCGCGAACGGCGGCGTGCGGCCCGGATCGGCGCCCGCGTCGACGTTCGCCCAGCAGACGAGCACCCAGGAACGTCGCGAGGCACCCGTCAGCGCGGTGCTCAACCAGCGCTACACCTTTTCGACCTTCGTCGTCGGCTCGAATAACCGGCTCGCGCACGCCGCGGCTCTTTCCGTGGCCGAGCGGCCCGGTCACAGCTACAACCCACTTTTCGTGTACGGCGGGTCCGGCCTCGGCAAGACGCATCTGATGCACGCGATCGGCCATGCCGTCATCGCGCGGCATCCCAAAAAGCGCGTCGCGTATGCCACGAGCGAGAAGTTCACGAACGAGTTCATCAACTCGATCCGCGCGCAAAAGGGCGAGGACTTCCGGGAACGCTATCGCCGGATCGACGTGCTCCTCGTCGACGACATCCAATTCATCGCCGGCAAGGAAGGGACGCAGGAGGAGTTTTTCCACACCTTCAACGCGATCCACGAGGAGGGCAAGCAGATCGTGATCTCGAGCGATCGCCCGCCGAAGGCAATTCAACTCGAGGATCGTCTTCGCTCACGGTTCGAGTGGGGGCTCATCGCCGATATCTCGACACCCGACCTCGAGACCCGCATCGCGATCCTCCGCGCGAAGGCCGAGGTACAGAACGTCGCGGTGCCGCCGCCGGTGATCGATTTCCTCGCGCAGCGGATCGTGTCGAACATCCGCGAGCTCGAGGGCGCGCTGACCCGGATCGTCGCGTACGCCGCGCTCCAGGCGTCACCCGTCACGACGCAGCTCGCGCAGGAGGTCCTCCAAAACATCCTCTACAACCCGCAGCGCAAGACGCTGTCTCCGGAGCGGATCGCGGAGACCGTGGCTCGCTATTACGGCGTGCCCATCGACGAGCTCAAAGGCCGGGCACGTGACAAGCAGATCGTCCTTCCGCGCCAGATAGCGATGTACCTCATGCGCGAGGAGACCGAGGCACCGCTGCTCCGGATCGGGGAGGTCCTCGGCGGTCGTGACCACTCGACGGTGTTACATGGCTGCGAGAAGATCGAGCGCGAGATGGCCGAGAACGACGAGTTCCGCCGTGATGTGGGGGCCCTTCGAGAGATGCTCTACACCGACTAGCCGGGCGCCGCGTCAGCGTCGCTAAGGGCCGCGGCGAGGCCAGTCCGCCACGTAAGCGGGCCTGGGCACCCGGGCCTGCAACGAGAAAAGTGTGGATAAGGCGTTCTCGCCTGTGGATAAGAAGCCTAATTTGTGGACAGATGCGCCGTTTGCGTGTTCACTTCGCCTACGCGTGTCGGGTCGAGAGATAAGGCGGTGGCTCGGTTCCACGGACGTCCCCAGGGCATCCACCGTCTGTCCAGAACGACGTCGAGCACAAACCGTGGGGCGGACCCCATAGTCCACACCACGACTACGGGCACTACTGGTTGTATTGATCTATTAGCGAGCACGGCGGGGAGGGTTGCGTGAAGGTCGTTTGTTTACAAGAGAACCTCTCGCATGGTCTTGGGATCGCCGGACGGGGGGTCTCGACGAGGGGCAGCCTCCCGATCCTCGGGAACGTCCTCTTGCGCACGGACGCCGGCCGCCTCCGTCTGACTGCGACGAACCTCGAGGTCGGGATCAACTGCTGGGTTCCAGCGAAGGTCGAGGACGAGGGCGCGATCACCGTCCCGGCAAAGCTCTTCATCGACTTCGTGAACTCATTGCCGCCCGGGTCGGTCGAGCTCTCGCTCAACGTTCGCACGAAGACCGTGCACATCAAATCGGGTCCGTACGAGGCCAACATCAAGGGCATGGATGCCGAGGAGTTCCCCATCATTCCCCAAATCCCTGAGCGCCCGACCACCCGAATAGGTCAGTCGACGCTCAAGCGGATGATCAACGAGGTCGCCTTCGTCGCCGCCACCGACGACAGCCGTCCCGTGCTCACCGGGGTCCTGACCACGTTCTCGGGCGAGATGGTCACGATGGCTGCGGCCGACCCGTACCGTCTCTCCGTGCGGCACGCGCGTCTCCTCGAGCGTGTCGATCCACCGATCGAGGTGATCATTCCCGCAAAGAGCCTCTTCGAGGTCGCGCGCATCCTGCAGGAGAGCGACGACGCGACGGTCGACGTCCTCATCACTCCTAACAAGAGCCAGGTGATCTTTCACACCGAGGAGGCAGACCTGGTCTCCCGGATCATCGAGGGCCAGTTCCCGAACTACCGGCAGGTCATCCCGTCGAGCTTCGCGACGAAGGTCCTTGCCCAGCGCGAAGAGCTCCTGAAGGCCACGCGCCTTGCCTCCTACTTCGCCCGCGACGCCGCGAACATGCTCCGCTTCCAGGTCGATCCGTCGAATGACCCGCCGCTGGTGATCACGGCCAACGCGGCCGAGGTCGGCGACAACACCGGTCGTGTCGACGCGACGGTCGAAGGTCAACCGACGACGATCGCCTTCAACTCCCGCTTCGTCTCCGACGCCCTCCAGAGCCTGTCGGCGGCCGAGATCGCGCTCGAGCTCGGCGGCCCACTGGCACCGGGAGTCGTTCGCATCGTTGGCGACGACAGCTACCTACATGTGGTGATGCCGCTCCGCATCCCGGCCTGAGCGGCGTGCGCGTCAGCGCTCTCGCGCTCGAAGATTTCCGCAGCTACTCGCGCGTTCGGATGACCTTCGCCGAGGGCGTGACGGCCTTCGTCGGACCGAACGGCGCCGGAAAGACGAACCTGCTCGAGGGGATCCACCTGCTGGCGCGCGGCGACTCGGCGCGCGCGAGCGACGATGCGGAGCTTATCCGCTGGGGCGCCGCCTTCGCGCGGGCCGCGACGGATATCGAGCGACCGGAGGGGACGGCGCGTCTCGAGGTGATGTTGTTCGCGCCGGCGGCGGGGGCACGGCGCAAGCCGCGGCGCTATACGGCCGACGGAGCGCCGCGGCGGGCGGACGACGCCATCGGCACGTTCACGGTCGTTGCGTTCTTTCCCGAAGACACCGAGCTCCTCGCCTCGGCGCCATCGGCGCGCCGCCGCTATCTCGACGCGATGGTCGCGCAGGTCGATCGTGCTCACCGCGCCGACACGCGTGCGTACGCCGGCGTGCTCCAGCAGCGGAACGCCTTGCTGCGCGCCGGCGTCGACGGCGAGGTCGCCATCCCTGAGAGCGAGCTCGCGTTCTGGGATAGCGAGCTGGTGCGGCTTTCCGTGGCGATCTCGATGCGCCGCGAGACCGCGGTCCGCGAGCTGCGGCCATCCTTCCGCGTGGCGGCCACAGCTATCGCCGCCGAGCCTGCACCCGATGTCGCTTACGTCGGCCAGGCGCACGCCTCGACCATCGAGGAGCGGGCCGAGGAATACCGCCGGCTCATCATCGAGAAGCGCGACCGCGAGCGCTGGCAGGGCGCGACGCTCGTCGGGCCGCATCGCGACGATCTCGCTGTCGCGGTCGGCGAGCGGCCTCTCCCGACGTTCGCCTCACGCGGTGAACAGCGCTCTGCGGTCCTCGCGCTCAAGCTCGCCGAGGCGGAGTGGATCCGTGCCCGCTCCGGCGAAACGCCGATCTTTCTCCTGGACGATGTGCTCTCGGAGCTCGATGCCACGCGTCGCGAGGCCTTCTGCCGCGCGCTGCCACCCGACGCCCAGGCGTTCCTGACCGCAGCGGTCGAGACGAGCATTCCCGCGTCGCTCAGAGAGCGCGCGAGGATCGTGCCAGTGGCACGTCAGGGTTGAGGCCCGCATTGGCCGAATGAGGCCTCTGTCTGCGGCGCTCGCGCGCGCCTTTCGCGCGCTGCGCCTCGACACGGACGTCGCGCGCGCGGACGCCGTCCGCGCGTGGCACGGAGCCGCATCGCGGGTGATCGGGCCCGACGCGATACGCACGACCGCGCTGGATCGCGAAGATTCGCTCGGTGCCCGCCGGCCGTTCCGCTCCGTAGACTCGCCCGGGATGCGGCAAGCGAGCTTCGTCACGAAGCTGGGGAGCACCGCGGACGTTCGCCCCGGGGCTCCCGACGTCATCCTCGCCAGCGAGCCGACCTTGGGTGCGACGCTGCGCACGAAGGGGCGTTTTTATTTCCTCTGCGAGGTCGCGCGCCAGCACGGGACGAATGCCGCGGCCGATCTCGCGCGCGAGGTCGCAGATCTCGCGCGGCAGGAGTACTACTACGACCTCTCGGCTGGCATCGAAGTCTCGCTGCGCAAAGCCCTGCGGCAAGCGAACCGTCGCGCGGCGCAGCGGCTGCGTGACCAGCGCGGTCGGATCGCGCTTCATTGCGCGTGCGCGGTGGTGGTCAACAACGAGCTGTACGCCGCGCGGATCGGTACCGCTCAGGTCTTTCTCGTTCGGCGCGCGCGACTGTTCCTGCCTGGCGAAGAGCCCGGCGAGCTTGCGGACTTCGTGCACCGAACGACGACGCGGGAGGCGGCATCGCTCGGAGGGGTTGCCGACGTGCTGCCCGACGTGTGGCGTCAAAGTGTCGAGCCCGGTGACACCCTCATCCTCGCGGCCGGCGCACTCGTGGAAGGTCTCGGCGCGGAGGCGCTCAAGAACGCCGCGGTGACGCTCCATCCTCGGGCCGCCGCCGAGCACGTCCACAACCGCGCGGTCGCCGACGGGGTCACCGGCAGCGTCGCCGCGCTCTTCATCGAGATCAGCGCGAGCACGTCGGCCGCCGCGCGAGTAACGGCCGAGCCCGAGGTCACGGTCGAGCCGACGGAGGTCGTCATCGCCGACACGATCCGGTCGCGGGTCGACGCGATGTGGCGTCACCGTCCGCACATCGCTGAAGCGATCACCCATGCCGCAGCCCCCGCGACGAAGGCTGTCGGCAAGACCGTCGCGGTCGGCTTCGAGCTCATGCCGCGGCGCGCGCCGGCGCTGCCGAGGCGGCCGGATTCCGCGCGCGACCGATCGCGGCGGCAGCGCCGCGCGGCGTCGTTCCTCGCGGTCGGTCTGCTCCTCGTCGCGGGAGTCATCGGCGGGCTCGCCTATCGCGATTACGCCGCGAATCGCGTCGCCGGCGATTACCAGCTCGCGATCCTGAACGTCGAGAGCGCGCTGAGCGCGGCGCAGCGCTTTGCCGACCGAAAACCGCCCGACAACGTGTCTGCCCGTCAAAAGCTCGACGAGGCGAATGTCGCGCTCGAGCAGGCGTCGCGTTCGCCCGCCGCGGATCCGGCGAAGGTCGCGGCACTACACGCTCAATACGCGGCTCTCGACGATCGTGTCACCGGGGTCGTCGTCGACCTCGCGCACGTTACCGGGCCCGACGGCAAGCCGATCGCCTCCGCTTCAAAGCCGACCGCGATCATCGGAAACGTCAATGGCCTCTACGTCGCCGATCCCGCTGGAGGCCGCCTCTGGCGCGTCTTCGGCGATCCGACTCAGGTTGGCACCGTGCTCGCCAAAGGCGATCAAAGCGGCTCGTCGCGCCTGGTCGCCGCGCAAGGTGAGGTCCTCTATTCGATCGACGACACGAAGCGGATCTTCCGCGCCCAAGGCGACAAGGTCGAGGAGGTCACGCCGGACGACGCGGAAAAGTGGAAAACGGTCGATGCCTTTCAGGTCTTCCTCTCGAATCTCTACGTGCTCGACGCGACCTCGGGCCAGGTCTGGAAGCATGAGTCGCGCGACGGGGTGAACTTCGGCATCGCCCAGAGCTATCTCACCGACCTACTCCCCGCTGGAACCGCGAGGTCACTGGCCATCGACGCCGATATCTGGCTCGTGACGACGTCGGGCGAGATCCTGCGCTACCGCCGGCTCACGACCTCGTTCACGGCGACCCGCGTCGACTTCCAGGCGAAGTGGACCGGCGCGGCCGCGAAACCGGTCGCGATCCAGGCCATCGACTCGCAGCGCAACATCTACCTGCTCGACTCGGCGGCCCGGCTCGTCATCCAGATGACGCGCGACGGCAACGAGATTGCCCGCTTCGCCGTGCCAGCGAACCTTCCCGAGCCGACCGGCTTCTACGTGTCGGAGGGCTCGCGCACGATCTACACCCTCCACGGCTCGAAGATCGTCGCAACCGAGCTCAAGACGTGATCCCGCTCCGCGACGCGAACCCGACCACGCACGCGCCGGTCGTCAACCGCCTCCTGATCGCCGCCAACGTCGCCGTCTTCATCTACACGCTCACGCTGATCCGAAACCCAGCGGCGGTCTCGGCGTTCTACGACCGCTACGCGTTCGACTGGAGCGATTTTGTGCGCGCGATCGCGGGCGGCAACATCTCCCTCGCGACGGTCGCACCGCTCTTCACGCACATGTTCCTTCACGGCGGCTGGCTTCACATCATCGGCAACATGCTCTATCTCTGGATCTTCGGCGACAACGTCGAGGACCGGCTGGGCAGCGGCCCCTATCTCGTCTTCTATGTGCTCTGCGGCATCGTCGCCGCGATCGGCCAGGGTCTCGTGCAGCCCGAGTCGATGGTCGGAGCGTCCGGCGCGATCGCAGGCGTGCTCGGCGCGTATCTCGTGATGTTTCCGGGTGCGCGCATCTCGACTTTGATCTTCCTCGGGATCTTCATCACCATCGTGCAGCTGCCGGCGCTCATCGTGATCGGTTCGTTCATCCTGCTCCAGATCATCGACGCGCTCGCGGAGCTGCGCTTCACCGCGCACCAGGCGACCGAGAACATCGCATACTTCGCTCACCTCTTCGGATTCTTCGGCGGCGTCGCGCTGCTGTTCCTTTTCCGGCGCTCGCAAGCGAGTCGAACTCGTTTCGCTTGAGGAACAACGGCTCAGGCACACCCCTTGCGGCCGCTTATACGGGGTAGGCTTGTGATGATGCTCGTGCCGTGCACGGTGGAGTCGGTCCGCGTCCACGTGCTCACGAATCAACACGTCGTTCTGCTTCAAGCGCAAGGCGTCCGCCGCCTTCTCCCGATCTGGATCGGCCCCGACCAGGCCTACAGCATCGCGACACGGATAGCGGGCATCACGAGCGAGCGGCCGCTGACGCACGACCTGATGGTCGACATGCTCGGCAAGGTGGGCGCCGAGGTGACGCGGGTCGTCGTCAAGGATCTCGTCGCCGACGATCAGGGCGGCGGCGTCTTCCACGGCAGCGTGTTCCTGCAGCTCAAGGATCGTGAGATCGAGGTCGATTGCCGCCCGTCGGATGCGATCGCGCTCGCCGTCCGCTGCTCGGCCCGCATCCTCGTCGCCGAGAGCGTTCTCGACCGCTCCGCGATCACGGCGGAATCGAACGATGATTCGGAGCTCGCCATCTTCAAGCAGTTCATCGAATCGTTGCCTGACGAGCAGCAGCCGCCGCAGCAGAGCTGAGGCTCAGCTCGCTCGTCCCGACCAGAAGCGGGCTCGGAGCACGAAGAGATCGCGGATCGCGCGAGCTATGACTCGTGGCGTCGCGCCTTTCTCCTCCCCGGCGGTGCGTGGGAAATGCCGGACGCCCACCTGACGGATGCGCATCCCGCTGTGCCTCAGCGTGATCAGGAGCTCGGGCGAGAAGAAGGCCCCGTTGGACCGGACGCGCGCGAGCGGGACGCGTGCGAACACGTCGCGCCGAAAAAGCTTGAACGCGCAGTCGACGTCGCGCCACCCGCCGCCGAAGAGCAGGCGGATGAGCCGGTTGTACACCCACGCGACGAAGCGGCGGCGCACGGGGTCGGCGCGCTTGATCCGGTATCCCACGACCGCGTCAGCGTCGCCGGATGCCTCGATCAGCCTGCCGAGATCCTCGAGCGCGAACTGGCGATCGCCGTCGGTGTAGAAGATCCAATCGTCTTTCGCCGCGAGCAGGCCGGACCGGATCGCGCCGCCGTATCCGCGGCGCCTCCCGTGATGGATCACGCGGACGCGCGGGTCGCGCGCCGCGGCTTCGTCGGCGATGGCACCGGTGCGGTCTGTGCTGCCGTCGTCAACGACGGTGACTTCGAGGTCCTCCGCGAATCGTGGCAGCACGGCGAGAGCCTCATCGACGATCGCACGCACGTGAGCTTCTTCGTTCAAGGCGGGAAAGAAGAAAGACAGGCTCGCGAGCCGTGCGGGCACAGGGGCGAAAGCGTACCGCGACGCTCGCGTAGCGGTAGCGTGGTGCTCTCGGTATGAGGCTCTCGGACCGCGCGGTCGCGATCGCCGTCGCCGCGATCGCGGCCGCCGCATACATCGGCGCGGGCATCGGCCTCACGACCGACTACGACTACTACGGGCGCCTCGCGTCCGCGTTGGGCGAGGGACGCTGGTGGTTGGATCAGGCGCCGTCGTGGCTCAATGAGCTTCTTTCGTGTGGCGAGGGACGCTTCTGCGTCGCATACCCGCCGCTCCCGGCGATCCTCGCGCTTCCCATCGTGCCGTTCGCGTCGACTGCGGCCGCGCAGGTGATCGCGTCGCGCATCGCCGGCGGCGTGTCGGCGGGAATTCTCTATCTTGGACTTCGCGCGTACGGTGCGCCGCGCGCGTACGCGGTCGCGGGTGTGCTGCTCTCCGCGTTCGGAACGACGCTCTTCTTCTCGAGCGTGGATGGGCGCGCGTGGTATGCGGCCCACGCGGCCGCGATGCTGTTCCTCTCCGCTGCGTTCGCCGTCGCTGCGAAAGGTGGCGCTCCCTGGGCGGTCGGAGCCCTCATCGGCGTGAGCGCCCTCGCGCGCTTGCCGGTGGCCGCGTGCTTTCCGGCGCTCGCGCTGCTCGATGCGCGGCGCCGCGCTATTCCATATCGACGCGCGCTTCTCGGTGTGATCGGAGGCGGGCTCCCGTTCGCAATCGTGTACGTGGCCTATGACTGGCTCCGCTGGGGGACGCCGCTCGATGCGGGATACGCGCGACTGGCCGAAGGTGACATCTTCTTCAGCCACGGCCTCTTCTCGCCGCTCTACCTCCCGCGTCAGCTGTACGCGATCTTCATCGCGCCGCCGGATCTCGTCGCTGGCACGCCGTTCTTCTTGCGGCCGCGTTTTGTCGGCATGAGCCTCTTCCTCACGACACCGGCGTTCCTCTGGGCGTTCGCCGGACTTCGCGGGATCCGCCGCGACGGGGCGGTTGCGGCGACGGCCGCGGCCTCTCTCCTCGCCCTCCTTCCCGACCTCTTTCACGGCACCGTGGGTTTCCAGCAATTCGGCTATCGGTTCTCCATCGACGCCCAACCGTTCCTTGTCGCGTTGAGTCTGGGCGGGGATGGCCTCTTCGCGGGCGTGTGGCGTCGCCGGCCGACCCTCATCTTTGCGCTCGCGATCGCGGTGTCGCTGGCGATCAACCTCTACGCCACCATTGCCATCACCAGGTTCGATTACTGGCAATGACCGACGACGCTGGACGAGCGGAACGGCGCGCGCGTCTGTTGCTCGCGGGGGTCATCGCCCTCGGGGTCTTGCTCCGCCTGGCGGTCGCGCGGGCACAGGGGTTCCCGACGGACGTCGGAACCTTCGAGGCGTGGGCGGAGCGTCTCGCCTCGGTCGGGCCGGGCCGCTTCTACGAGCCGGGTTACTTCAGCGACTACCCGCCTGCGTTCCTGTACGTGCTCTGGCTGCTTGGCGCGTTCCTCGACGGCGAGCCGCTGCGACTCGCGATCAAGGCGATCAGCGTCCCGGCGGACATCGCCATCGCGCTGCTTGCCGCGCGCCTGCTCTGGTCGTTCGCCGGCCGCGCCTACGGCATCGCCGCGGCCGCGATCTGGATGCTGCAGCCCGGCCCGATCTTCGCCGGTCCCTACTGGGGGCAGGTCGACGCGATCGGCACCGTCCCGGTCCTCGGGTCGCTCCTTGCGGCGGGAGCGCGGCGGTGGTGGCTTGCCGGCGTCCTCGGCGCGATCGCCGCGCTCGTGAAGCCGCAGTTCGGCGTCGCGCTCTTCATCGTGGTCGCGGCCGCGCTGATCGAGTTCGTCCGCGAGGCCCGCTGGCGTCCTAGTGCACAGGCCGTCGGCGCGGCTGCGGCCACCGCGTATGTCGTGAGCATCCCGTTCTGGGGACCGGATCCGACGCGCATCGTCGGCGAGATCTTCGCCTTGGTGCGGAGCGCGGCGGAGACCTATCCCTACACCTCGCTCTACGCCTTCAATCCGTGGTCGATCTTCTACGACTTCTGGCAGCCCGACGGCGCGCTCGTCGTCTTCGGAGCGCTCGCGCTCGTTGCCGGCCTCATCGCCGCGTGCATCCCGCTCTGGTGGCGGCGTGACACCGCGATCCTTCTCGCGTGCGGCGCGTTCGCCGCCATGGCGTTCTATTTCCTTCCGACGCGAGCGCACGAGCGCTACCTCTTTCCGGCGTTCGCGTTAGCGCTGCCCTTCGCGGCGGCGCGCGCCCGTGCGTTCGTTCCGTATGCGGTCCTCGCCGTCGCCTTCGCGGTCTCGCTCTACTTCGCGTTCACCCGCTATCAGCAGTACGTCGATCTCCGCGTTCCCGCGTTCGTCGAAGCGACGCTCTTCTCGCGCGCTGGGCAGATCGCGATCGCGCTGTTGATGATCGGCGCGGCGGCGTATCTCGTCTGGCGGCTCGTGCGCTCGGACGCACGCCTCGAGGCGGACGCGACCTGGGCTGTGCGCGTGCCACTCGCCCCCCGTGCCTCGTGGACGCTGCCCGCCGGACTCGGACCGGGGAGGCTTCCCACGCGACGGGACCTCACCATCGCGTTCCTCGTCGCGCTCGCCGTCCTGGTCACGCGCGGCTATCGCCTCGATTGGCCGCGGGAGATGTACTTCGACGAGGTCTATCACGCGCGCACGGCGTTCGAGCTCCTCGCGCAGCGAGAGCCATACGAGTGGACGCACCCGCATCTCGCGAAAGAGATCATGGCGCTCGGGATACTCGCGCTCGGCGACGATCGCGTGGTCGGTCACGAGCCCGCGCTCCCGCAAGGCGCGCCGACCGCCTTTGTGGTCTCGAACGATGGGACGCGCGCGTACGTCACCAATGACTTCGAAGTTGTCGTTCAGGCGCGAGGCGGGAGCCCTCGAGGTCGAGCTCTCGGGGTACCGGCACGTGCGCTCGCGATCCGGGGCGATCACGTGATCGCGATGACCGATACGACGCTCGCCGTGGTCCCGTTCGCCGAGGTGCCGAGCAATACGCCCATCCAGCAAGTGACCCTGCCGTTCGCCGGTGCGACATCGCTATCCGTCGCGGGCGACCAGGTCGTCGTCGGCGGCGCGCAGGGCATCGCCGTGTATCCATCCCTCGACGCGACGCCGCAGGTGATCGTTCAGCCGACTGTTGCGCTGACCGAGAAACCGGACGGAAGCGAGATCTTCGCCCTGGACCCGCAGGGCGTCGTGCACGACATCGCGGTCGACACGTTGACCGAGAAGCGCGCGTTGACCGGGGGTCAGATCGGCACCGCGATCGCGTTCGTCGCGCCGTCGCTCTCGTCCGACCGGATCTTCGTCGCCCGCGCCGATGCGCCGGTAGTCGATACCTGGGACCTCGAGACCGGCGGGCACGACCAGGTCCGCCTGTCGAACGCGCGCACGGGCACGGTCGCTGCGGCCACGGCGCTCGCGAGCGTGCCGCAGACGCAGTTCGTCTACGCGCTCGCGGGGGGTCAGCTCGTCGTCATCGAGCCGCGCGGCGGATCCGCCTTCGCGTCGATCGGCGTGACCGGTCGGTTCCTCGGCGTCGACGGCGAGGCAGACAAGCTCGTCGTCGCTGGCCCGGCCGGGGCGGACCTGGTAGAGACCGGGCGCAACGCGCTCGCGTGGCGCCTGCCGGGCGTTCTCTTCGCCGCCATGCTGGCCTTCTTCCTTGTACTGCTCGCGCGACGGCTCTTCGCCTCGGCGATCCTCCCCGCGCTCGTCGGCGTCGTCGTCCTCGCAGAGAGCTC
The DNA here is from genome assembly GCA_005889075.1 of Chloroflexota bacterium. Taxonomy (GTDB): domain Bacteria; phylum Chloroflexota; class Limnocylindria; order P2-11E; family P2-11E; genus 3-1-20CM-2-70-9. The sequence goes on along the minus strand of VBDQ01000021.1, from coordinate 9,723 downwards.
GATGTACGCCCAGGCGAGGATCGGGATGAACGACATCTACGTCGGCGCGCTCATCGTCGCGGGGTGGTATTTCGTCGTCGCCGCGTATCGTCCCCGAGGTTCGGCGGTGCGCGACATCCTGATCGCGGGCCTCCTGTTCGGGCTCGCCGCGGCCGCAAAGTGGGCCGCGTTCTACGCGATCGCCGGACTCGCGCTGGCGACGATCGCGGTCACTGCGTGGGCGTACGAGCGCGGCCGACCCGGTACCGGGGGACCGCTCGATCTGCTCGCCGGCCGCGGTCGGAATGCCGCGCTGCTTTTCGCATCGTTCGCGATCATCCCAACGGCGATCTATCTCGGCAGCTATCTCCCGTGGTACGGGGGGCCGACCATCCCGTACGGCTGGAACATCGTCGAGCTCACCCAGCAGATGTACTGGTATCACTCCGGGCTGACCGCGCCGCACCCCGCCGGATCGCCCTGGTGGAGCTGGCCGCTCGTGCTGAAGCCGGTCTACTGGTACCTCGGTCAGGCCAGCGACGGCGAGAACGGGTACATCTACGACGCCGGCAACGTCGTGCTCTTCTGGGGCGGGATCGTCGCGTTCGCCTGGTGCACGATCGCGGTGGTACGGGCGCGCTCGCTCGGTCTCGGTTTCGTCGTGTTCGCCGCGCTCGTGCAGTACGTGGCGTGGATCCCGATCGGCAGAGTCCTCTTCTTCTACCACTTCTTCACGGTGTTGCCGTTCTATCTGCTGGCGCTGTCGGCCGGGCTCGTCTACTGGTGGGAGCGAGGGCGCGAGCGAATCGTGGTCGGATATCTCGCGGTCGCGGTCGCCGCCTTCGCCTACTTCTACCCGTTCGTCTCGGGGCAGCCGTTCCCTGGAGCGCAGGCCGGAATGTTCTTCATCCTTCCGACCTGGACCTACGATTGCCAGTTCTATCCGACATTCGTGTGCAATCCGCAGATCGGCTCCTCGTTCAGCCCGACCATGCTCTTTGGTCGCCTCGCTCTGTCGCTCGCGGTCGCGGGTGGGGCGGCGATCGTGTTCTTCATCGTCGCGCCGAAAACACTCGCGCGACTCTTGCCTAGCGCGTCATCACCACCGCGCCGCTTGCGATGATCAGCGCCGCGACCGCGCCAGCGATCACGACGAGCACCAGGATCGCGAGGATCACGCTGATGAGCGCGTGCCGGAGGTCTCCCAGCTCGAACCGTGAGGGCACCGCGTAGAGGACCACGGTGATGTTGTCCTGACCGCCTCGTTCGTTCGCGAGGTCCACGAGCGCGTCGACGTCCTTCTTGAGATCGGAGCCTTTCGCACGAACGGCGATGTCCTGGTCGGCGAGGTGACGCGTCAAGCCGTCGGAGCACAGCACCAGCCGATCGCCGGGCTCGAGGCTCTCGACGAATACATCCGGTTGAGCGCCGCGGGGGTCGCCCACGAAGCGCGTCACCGAGCTCGGGAACGGCCCCGTGTGATCGGTCGTGAGACGGCGGATCGCGCCCTTGTGCACGAGATACGCGCGGCTGTCGCCGAGGTTGGCCACGACGGCCTCGCCCTTGGCGACCGCGGCCGCGACCAGCGTCGAGGCCGCTCCCTTCTGACCGCTCGCGCCCGCAGCGGTCAGCACCGCGTCGTTCGCCTCGCGCATCGCCGCGGCCAGCGCATCCGCGCGCGAGAGCTCCGCGGATGCTGCGAAGAACCGCGTGGTGAGCGTCTCGATCGCGGCCGCACTCGCGGTCTCGCCGCCGGCCTCGCCGCCGACGCCGTCCGCGACGGCGAGCAGCGTCGCGCGGCGGTCCTCGCGAACGACGTAGCGATCCTCGTTCTGGTCCCGCGCGCGGCCAACGTCGCTGCGCGCGGCGGTGCGTCCCGCCAGGACTAATCCCCCTTCTTCGAGCAGTCCTTTCCGGCGACGTAATACAACGTCGCGGTCTGGTTGGCGGTGATGGCCGTCCCGGCGGCTGGATCCTGCCTTGCGACGGTGCAGGCGGCGCCACCCGAGCCTTGCGCGACGTCCCAGCGCACGCCCTTGTAGCCGGCCGCGAGCAGCGCGTCGACCCCACTCGAGAGGCGTTGTCCGACGACGTTCGGCGTGGTGTGCGCCGGCGCCCCGGCCGACGCGGCGGGCTGACCGACAGCAGGAAGCCCCTTCGGGAAGGACGCGAAGAAGAGCACCGTCGCCAGGAGGATCGCGAGCAGCGCGAGCAGGGCGACCGCGCTGTCGAGACGCGGAAGATTCAGCCGACGCAGCGCGCGCGGGACCGGTGCTGCCGCAAGGACCGAGGTGTGATCGCCGCCGCTGTCGGTCGCCTCGGCGAAGGCTCGAGCGAACGCACCCGCGCTCGCGTAGCGACGCTCGGGAGCCACTGCGAGCGCGCGTGAGATCACCGTGTCGGCGCGCCCATCGACGCCGAGGCGACGATGCCGAAGTGATGGGGGCGGACCGAGAAGCCGTTTGCGGACGAGCTCGGCGTCGCTGCCACCATCGAAAGCCGGCTGGCCAGCGAGAAGCTCGTACGCGAGGAGACCAAGGCCGTAGACGTCGGTCCGCGCCGTGACCGCGCCGCCCTCCACGCGCTCCGGCGCGATGTATCGCGCGGTGCCCAGGAGCTCCTGTTCCGCAGGGTCGCGTGCGGCGCGAGCGATCCCGAAGTCCGTGAGCTTCGCGATCCCCGATGGATCGAGGACCACGTTCGCCGGCTTGAGATCGCAGTGGATGACGCCAGCGGCATGGGCGGCATCGAGCGCGGCGGCCACCTGCGTCACGAGGCGGGAGACCTCGTGCGCCGGGAGTGGGCCGCGCTCGGCGATGAGGTCGCGCAACGTCTTTCCCGCGACGAGCTCCATGACCATGAACGCGTCGCGGCCGTCCCGGCCCTCGTCGAACACCGTGACCACGTTCGGATGGACGACCGCCGCGGCGCGCCGCGCCTCGTCGGCGAACCGGGCGCGGAACGCCTCATCCGCACTGGGGCCAAGCAGCTTCACCGCGACGTCGCGATCCAGCTTTTCGTCGCGGGCGCGCCACACCTCGCCCGCGCCGCCTTCGTCGATCCGTTCGAGGAGGCGGTAGCGGTCGAGGAGGACGCGACGGCCTGGCGCGCGGGCCGCGGCTTCGCTCGCCATGCGCTCGCTCGTCCGCAAGTAACGCGCCATGCCGTCTTCTCCGAGCGCTCCGCCTTATCCGAGGCGGACCAGCGCCGCGAGCGCCTCCTCGTACGTCGGGTCGCTGCCCATGATCGCCAGCTCCTCACCGATGAGCTCGACGATCTCGAACGATGGCAGGGGCATCGTGCGTTCCCATCGACGCTCGCCGCCGAGTAGCACGCTCGCGGTCTGATGCCGCGGATCGGGCTGACGCTTGATCACGAACTCGGCCTGCTGACCGTCGCGTTCGGCCTGGATCCGGACGCCCGACACGTCGCCGTCGGCGAGGCCGCGCTCGAATCGAGGTCGCACGCGGATCTGGATGCGCGCGCCGTCCGCGCGGGCCACGGCGAAGAGCAGTCCGCCGGCTTCGGATGGCGCGAGCGCCTCGATTGGTCTCCAGCCAAGTCGCGATGCGAGCCAGCCGATGAAAAGGAGTGCCTGTGACGGCAGGATCTGCCGGCCGTCCATGTCCACCGCGAACCCGACCCGCACTCCGGTCACCGTGTCGAGGAACGGCCGCCAGGCCGGAACGTCGAAGAAGCTCGTCACGATCTCGCGCCACGGGGTGAGGCGCGTCCAGTTGAGGTCGGTCAGGCCGAAGCGGCCGCGCGCCTGAGCCGAGATCCGCGCGATCGCAGGCAGCATCTCCTCGGGCCGCGCGAAGTCGGCCGAGTCCACCACGAGCCGGTCGGCGAGACCGACGAGCTGGCCAAAGGCTCGCCCTGCCACCGGTGGGCTCCCCGTCCACCACAGGAACACCGGAAGGTCTGGCACGAGAAGCGGGATGACGACGCTCGCGAGCCGTTCATCGGCGTCGCCCCGCGCTCGGATGAGGATCTGTTCGTAGCAGACCTGCGTCGCGTTCTCCGCGGTCGGCAGGTGGCAGTGCATCTCCAGGCGCCCTTCGGCGCCTTCGTGCGCGCCGCGATCCGCGAGGAGCACGATCGCCCGAGAGGGGTGGCGAGACGCGAGATCCGAGATGCTCTGCGCAGATCGTCGAGCGTGCAGCTCGCGGTCGGCGTAGACGACGAGGTTCAGCACGGCCGCGCGGGCAACGGTGCGCGCCTGCTCGCGCGCGTGCGCGCTCTGAGCACGCCGCAACCGTTTGAGCTCGCGCTCGAGCGCCACGATGCCGGCGGCCTCGGCGCCCCAGAACGCGGCGTCGATGGTCACGCCTTGCGCCATGCGCGTCCATCGGCTGTGACGAGGGCGTCCGCATCAGCTGGGCCCCAGGTGCCGGCCTCGTAGATGGGCGGCGCGGCCGGGGCCGTCGCCCAGGCGTCGATGATCGGATCGACGAACGCCCACTGCTGATCGACCTCGTCGCGGCGTGTGAAGAGCGTCGCATCGCCGCGCAGCGCGTCCAGGATCAGCGTCTCGTACGCATCGGGCGCGTCGACCATGAACGACGCGCCGTAGTCGAAGTCCATGTTCACGGTGCGGATGCGGATGCCCTGGACCGGGACCTTCGCGCCGAACTTGAGCGAGACGCCTTCGTCAGGCTGGATGCGGAGGACGAGGGCGTTCGGGTCGAGACCTTCGGATGCCTCCCGCGAGAAGACCTGGTGCGGGGCGACCCGGAACTGGATCGCGATCTCGGTCGACCGCTTGGGCAGCCGTTTTCCCGTCCGCATGTAGAAGGGGATGCCCTCCCAGCGCCAGTTATCGACGAAGCATTTGAGCGCGACGTACGTCTCGGTGCGCGAGTCCTTCGCGACGCCCTGCTCCTCGCGATAGGCGGGGACGGCCACACCTTCGACGAAGCCGCGGCCGTACTGGCCGCGTATCGCGTGGTCGGAGAGGCGATCGGCGTCGACCGGCCGGAGCGCGTGGAGGACCTTGACCTTCTCGTCACGGACGGACTTGTCGTCGAATGCTGCCGGTGGCTCCATCGCGACGAGGGCCAGCAGCTGGAGCAGATGGTTCTGGACGATGTCGCGCATCGCTCCCGCCTGCTCGTAGTAGCCCGCGCGCTCCTCGACGCCGATGGTCTCGGCGACCGTGATCTGTACGTGGTCGACGTACTGCCGGTTCCAGAGCGGCTCGAAGATGCCGTTGGCGAACCGCATCACGAGGATGTTCTGAACGGTCTCCTTGCCGAGGTAGTGGTCGATCCGGAAGACCTCGTCCTCGCGGAAGACGGTGTGGATCGTCTCGGTAAGCACACGCGCCGACTCGCGATCTCGGCCGAACGGCTTCTCGATGACGACGCGCGACCAGCCCGTCGACCCACGTAGGCCATGCGCGCCGATCGCCTTCACGATCGGCTCGTACGCGGCCGGCGGCGTCGCGAGATAGAAGAGGCGGTTCGCGTTCGTCCCGAGGTCCTGGTCGAGGCGGTCGAGACGCTGGCCGAGGGTGTCGTAGCCGCGCTCGTCCGGAGTCCCGACGAAATACAGATGTTCGGCGAAGCTGCGCCAGACCTCCTCGTTCAACGGCTTCGTGCGGCTGTGCTCGCCGACGGCCGTGTGCAGCTCGTCGCGATATCGCTTGTCGGTGAGCGGCTGGCGCGCCGCACCGACGATCGAGAACGTCGCCGGCAGCAGCCGTTGCAAGGCGAGGTTGTAGAGCGCGGGCATCAGCTTGCGGGAGGTGAGGTCCCCGGAGCCTCCGAAGATCACGATGGTCGACGGTTCGGGTGTGCGCGCGAGACGCAGCCCTTCACGCAGCGGGTTGACGACCGTCGTCGCCATCAGTCCTCTTTCTTCACGGCGTGACCGCCGAACTGATTGCGGAGCGCGGCGGCGACCTTCATTGCGTAGCTGTCTTCCTGACGCGAGACGAAACGCGCGAACAGTGAGTGCGAGATCGCGGTCATCGGGACCCCGTGGTTCACGGCCTCGAGCACCGTCCAGCGTCCTTCGCCCGAGTCCTCGACCCAGCCCTTTATCTCGGCGAGATCGCTTCCCTCCTGAGCGAAGGCGCGCTCCGCGAGCTCGAGCAGCCACGACCGCACCACGCTTCCCTGCAGCCAGACCTGCGAGACCATTCGCAGATCGAGCGCGAACTCGCTCGCGTGCAAGAGCTCGAACCCTTCGCCGTACGCCTGCATCATCCCGTACTCGATCCCGTTGTGGACCATCTTCACGAAATGACCCGCGCCGTTCTTGCCGAAGTGTGCCCATCCGTTCGGAGGGGCGAGCGTGTCGAGCGCCGGCTTCGCGATCGCGACCGCGTCGGCCGGACCGCCCACCATCATGCAGAAGCCGTTGTCGAGGCCCCAGATGCCACCGGAGACGCCGACGTCGAGGAACCGGAAACCGCGCGCGCCGTATTTCGCGGCGCGCGCCATCGAATCACGGAAGTTGCTGTTGCCGCCGTCGACGAGGACGTCGCCTTTCGATGCATAGCGCGTGAACTCATCGAGGGTGTGATCGGTGACGTCCCCCGCGGGGACCATGGACCAGAGCACGCGCGGTGGCTTGAGCTGACCGACCAAGTCCTGGATCGACTTCGCACCGACCGCGCCGTGGCCGATCGCTTCCTGCACCGGCTCGGGACTGCGGTTGCCCGCGACGACACGGTGCTTCCCCCGCGCCAGGCGTGTGACCATGTTGGAGCCCATTCGCCCAAGGCCATATAGACCGATTTCCATCGTCTGCTCCCGCTTCGTCGCTCTCGCGAGACGATATGCCACGCTTTCACCGTGGTGTCCGGGGTCCTTGCCGCGCTCTTCGGCATCGCCCTCTTCCCGCTCGTGCTCGTTTTCCCACCGGTCTATTGGCCTTGGAGCTTGCTCATCATGGCCGCGTGCGGTGCCACCGTCGGACTCACCGTGCCCCGACCGCTTCCCCGAGGAGCGTTCGTCGCCGCGGCGCTCGTTGCCGTAACCGTCGTCGTCACGATCGGAGTCGGTCGACTCTCTCGGAACTTCGGCGTTGACCTCGCGGCGGTCTTGTACTGGATTCGATGGTTGTACTTCCCCGTTCTTGTCGGAGCGATGTTCGGGGCGATGGCCCGGGCGCGACTTGGACTCCCGCGCGGAGCAGCCGCAGCTGCTGCTGCCACGCTGCTCATCGGTGCCGGCGGGGCCGTCCTCGAAGTCGTCCTGGCGCCGCGCGACGTCGCGGCCATCCCATATTGCGAGAGAGACCCGACCTGCCCTCGGGAGCCCTGCTGGATGATGGCCGAGCGGCGGCGGCTGTTCGCATGGGAGAGCGTCGTCGCATTCGATGACCAGCAGATCTCCTGCGCATACACGGCATGGGGAGGCCTGCACATCGGAACCGTGACCGCGGGCGCGCGAGAAAGCAGATGGGACGACGGCGACTGGCCCTCATTCGTCGCAGGACGCGGGCGCTGACCCGGCCGGCCTCGCGCTGCGGGGCTACTCTGGTTTGGTGAGCACGACAGCGACCGAGGTCGGGTCGAAGCTCGAGACCTACCGCGACCTCGCACGACAGCTACGCATCGACAGCATTCGCTGCTCCACCGCCGCAGGCTCGGGACACCCCACCTCATCTTTGTCGGCGGCCGATCTCATGGCGGTCCTCCTCGCGGGACACCTGCGCTGCGACTTCGCGCATCCCGAGGATCCGGCGAATGACCATTGGATCTTTTCCAAGGGTCATGCCTCGCCGCTCGTGTACTCGATGTTGAAGGCGGCCGGCGCGATCTCGGACGACGAGCTCATGACGTTCCGCAAGCTCCGGAGCCGGCTCGAGGGCCATCCCACGCCGGTGCTCCCGTGGATCGACGTTGCCACCGGGTCGCTCGGCCAAGGGCTTCCGATCGGGGTCGGCATCGCGCTCGCGGCGAAGCGCCCACTCGCGGCGCCGTTCCACGTGTGGGTGCTCGTGGGCGATAGCGAGACCGCCGAGGGATCGATCTGGGAGGCGTTCGACCACGCAGGACACGAGGTCCTCTCCAATCTCACCGCGATCATCGACGTCAATCGCCTCGGCCAGCGCGGGCCGACCGAGCTGCAGTGGGACATGGACGCGTACGCCTCGCGCGTCCGAGCGTTCGGGATCGATCCGCTCGTTATCGATGGCCATGACCTCTCTGAGATCGACGACGCGCTCGCACGTGCGCGCCGTGCCGAGCGCCCGACAGCCGTCCTCGCTCGCACCATCAAAGGCAAAGGCGTGTCGTTTCTCGAGAACAAGGAGGGCTGGCACGGCAAGGCGCTCGATTCCGAGCAGGAAAAGCAGGCTCTGGCCGAGCTTGGCGAGAGTCCGGATCGCAAGTTCGCGGTCGCCAAGCCGGAGCGCTGGACGCCGCGCGCCGCGGCGCGCACCGGCTCGGTCGCGCTCAAGTCCTACGCCGAACCCGTCGCGACGCGCAAGGCCTACGGCGAGGCGCTGCAGGCCCTCGGCGCGAGCCGCCCGGACGTCGTCGTGCTCGATGCGGAGGTGAGCAACTCGACGCACGCCGAGGACTTCAAGAAGAGCGCTCCCGACCGGTTCTTCGAGATGTACATCGCCGAGCAGCAGATGATCGCGGCCGCCGTCGGCATGCAGGTCGTCGGCCTCGTGCCGTTCGCGTCGACGTTCGCGGCGTTCCTCACCCGCGCGCACGACTTCATCCGCATGGCCGCGATCTCGCGGGCGAACATCCGGCTCTCGGGATCGCACGCGGGGGTGTCGATTGGCGAGGACGGTCCGTCGCAGATGGCGCTCGAGGATCTCGCGATGATGCGTGCGGTTTTCGGCAGCACCGTGCTTTATCCGTGCGACGGGAACCAGACGGCAAAGCTCGTTCGCTCGATCGCCGATCGCACCGGCATCAGCTACATCCGGACGACGCGCGAGAAGACGCCCGTGATCTACGGACCGAAAGACGAGTTCCCGATCGGCGGCAGCAAGGTGGTCCGGGGCGGGTCGGACAAAGATCGCGTCGCCATCGTCGCGGCCGGTATCACGCTGCATGAGGCGATCAAGGCGCACGAGGTCCTCGAGCAGCAGGGCATCGCCGTCCGGGTCATCGACCTCTACTCGTTGAAGCCGATCGATGCCGACGCGCTCGCGCACGCCGCCGAAGCGACGGCGGGACGCCTCGTCGTCGTGGAAGACCACTGGGTCGAGGGCGGGATCGGCGACGCGGTCCTCGCGGCGCTCGCGGCGAAAGGCGTCCGTGAGGTGCGCTACCGGCACCTCGCGGTCCACAAGATGCCCGGCTCGGGCAAGCCCGCGGAGCTCCTCGATGCGGCTGGGATCAGTACGGTCCACATCGTCCGCGCGGTGAAGGATCTGCTCGGCTAGGACCGCATACTCGCGCGCGATGCGCGCACCACCCCGCTACGCGAACGAACCACTTGCGATCGCTCTGCGCGACGCGCGGCCGCCGCTCGTGCTCGCGATCGACATCGGCACGTCGGGCCTGCGCACCTTCCTCTTCGACGTGCGCGGCCGTCCCGTCGGATCCGCGATCGCGCACCGGGACCGGACCCCGCGGACGGCGGCCGACGGCGAGGTGAGCGTCGATCCGGACGAGCGCGTGCGTGCGGCCGCCGACGCGATCGACGAGACGCTCGCCGCTGCGGGACGCCGCGCGAAGGAGATCGCGGCCGTCGCGACGAGCACGTTCTGGCACAGCCTCGTCGGGGTCGACGCGCGGGGTCGGCCAACGACCCGCGTCCTCACCTG
>VBDQ01000007.1 GCA_005889075.1 Chloroflexota bacterium | reverse complement strand
CTGATTCGACTGGCACGCTGCATTTCCTCGACGCGGTCGCTGGTGGACAGGACCTCAGCAAGCTCATCAAGATCGCTGATACCAACGGCTCACCCGACACGCTCTTCTCGGTGCTTTCGATCGACAGCGCACGCAACCTCGTCGTTGTCTGGTGCATCGACAACGATGACTGGACCAAGCGTCAGGTCTTTGTGAGCGCCGCCAGCGCCGCGAGCGGCTGGGCAAATTGGACAACGCCGGTGCAGGTCAGCGATGGGTCCACCGCGACCGGCGACGCCGTCAACGTGTTCCCGTGGATCAAGGCCGGCGGGCCGGGCCGCGCCGACGCGGTCTGGTATGGCTCGGACAAGAGCGTCGACCCGAGCAGCCAGAACGGGCAGTCATGGAACGTCTTCATGTCGCAGGTCGTGTATCCCGTCGACAAGAACGGAGCGGTGACCGGCAAAACCCCGGCGAAGACGCTCGTCAAGGTCACCCCGCACCCGATGCACTACAACGACATCTGCCTCCAGGGATCGGCGTGCATCACAAGTCAGGGCAACCGCAACCTCGCCGACTTCTTCGTCGTCACGATCGACAAGACGGGCGCCGCGGAGATCGTCTACGACGACACGTCGAATGGCCTCATTCAAAAGGCCGGCGGACTCGTCCCGCCGCCGGGATTCGTCGACCACCCGGGTGCCGGGGTGATCACGATCGCGCGGCAATCGTCCGGAGTCGGACTCTTCGGGACAACCGTGAGCGGCACGACAAACTCCCCGGTCGCCGGCCTGAGCGATCAGTCCGCCGACGCCCTCTATCCCGTCATCGGCGGCACCAACGTGCCAGGGATGGACATCCTCGGCACGAGCCTGCAGCTTTCCGGCGACGGCGCGACGCTCAACGTGACGACGCGGATCGTGGACCTCACGAATCCCGCGGCGACGGCGCTCGCGATCGCCGGCGCAGCCAACCTCCAGTACGTGACGCGATGGCAGCTCGGAAACACGATCTTCTACGCGGCGATGGAGAACACGCCCGCGAACGAGCCGATCTTCTACGCGGGGAAGGCCCAGAGCATCGACCTTTGCTCGGTCTCGGCATGTTTCCCGCACGTCATCACCTATCCGGAGCCGGGCTTTGGCGGCACCGCCGAGCCGGGGACGATCGTCTGCCCAGCGACGCCTTCGGTCGCCAGTCCATGCACGCTGAACATCGCGGTCCCCGTCGCCGACGTTGGTATGGCACCCAAGACCGCGGCAAGGAGCCTCCTGGAAGAGATCGGCAGCTACGCGCTCGGCGCGACGATCCAGGAAGGCGCCGAGACCAACGCGACGGCGGAGTCAGACACCGTTCCACTTGAGGTCGACGGCGTCTGCTGCTTCAACTTCAAGGCCGCGGTGCACAACGGCTCTGCGCCGCCATGAGATCGTCGCTGAAAACGAACCACTAGCCACGCGGGGAGGCCGGCCTCACTGACCGGCCTCCCACCGCCGATTGCTTGCCTCGCACCACTCGATCGGCCGCGGATGACGAACGTCGCGCTCGAATGCGGGCTGTCCGCTGCGTGGATGCTTTTCGATGATCCCGAAACGCACCAGGACGGGACGTCCGCAGACCGGACACACACGACGTTCAGCCATCGTCGCAGTCTACGAACGTGCGCTTTCGAGCACCGTCGGCTCGAAGTCCGGATCCGGCATTTCAGGGTCAAGCGGAAAGATCGGCCGCTCGAGGTGGCGGTGCCCGAGCCGCACGATGTCCTGATCGACGCCGCCCGGCGTCAGGGCGATCACCGAGCCGCGGGCCGCAGCGAAGAGCTCGGGCACGAGATACCCGACCTTCACGACGCGCCGCCGACCGGCGCATCTCGCGCGAGGCGCGCCACCGTTCCCTCCAAGCGGACGCGGCCGGCCGAGCCGAACGCGCCGCCCACCGTGAGGTCCACACGAGCGCCTTCGCCCGCGGCGACGCACCGTGCGACCGCTGCCGGGTCGACGAGGCTCGCCCAGATCGCGGTCTTCTGGCCGGAGCTGATCGCGGCGTTTGCCAGAAGGCGCGCGAGCATGTAGGCGACATCGCCGGCACCTCCGGCGGTCGGGTTATCGCCCGAATCGCTGATCAGGAAGGGGCGCTCGCGGGCCCCGAGCCCGCGTGCGATGCACCAGTCCGCGTCTCCCGCGGGTGCGCTGAAGCTGAACTCGGTGCGTGCGCGCCAGTAGGCGGACGCGAGCGCTCGCGCCTCCCGCAGGATTGCGTCCCGATCGGTCCCGGTCACAACGACCGCCGCGCCGCAGCGCGGCTCGTCCGCCCACGCGTAGCCGGTCCACACCGCGGCGTCGATGATCCCATCGCGCCGCTCGACCTCCGCGAGGCGGCCGTAGATGCCGCGCGCCGGTTCGTCTCGCGTGCAGGCGCGCTCGCCCGCGAGCAAGACCGGGACTCGGACCCAGGCGCGACGTGGTGCGACCCTCTCGCGAAGGCACCGGACGAGATTGGCGATCGCACGCTCTCTCGTGCGGGCGGCGTCTTCGTGCGGCGACATGCGGTGCGATGTCGCCAGATCGAGCACGTCGACGAGCCGTCGCGACATGTTGCCGTGCGGATCCATCGGCGCGGAGATGAGGCAGGCCGGACCGACGAGCTTGCGGACGGCGGTGGCGAGGTCGGCCTCGGCGTCGATCAGCCCGACGACGCTCATTGCGCCGTGAATGTCGAGAACCAGGCCGTCGAGCGGACGAGCGGCGCGAAGACGTTCGAGGAGCTCGGCCTTGAACGCGAGGTAGAAGTCGGGGTCGACCGGCCCGCCTGGAAGCGCACGTGCGTGCACGAGCGGCAGCCAGTCGACGTCAGGTGCGAGCGGCTCGTAACGCGTGAGCAGGTCGTCGCCATGGCGGATAGTGAAGTCCGCGACGGTGCTGCGATGCGGTGAGAACGTGCTCGACTCGATCGCCATTCCACCGATCGCGATCCGATGGTGCGGCATAGGAGAAGCGACACTAACGGCATCGGAACGACGGTCTCGACCTTGCAGCCGGACGGGACATGACTTCGCTGGTTGAACGCGCGCGGCAGCTCGCGGAGCTCGCCAAGCGGCGATCGGACGTTCTGCGCGATGGCGACCCCGCCGCGCGCAACCGCGCGCGTCAGCTGCTCGAGCACGTCCGCGCGTACGTTCTTCCGCGCGCCGCCGCGCTCGAAGTCCCGCTGCTCATCGTCATCATCGGCCCGACCGGCGCAGGCAAGTCGACCCTAATGAACACGCTGGCGCGGGCTCCTGTCAGTCCGACCGGCGTGCTGCGTCCGACCACGCGCGAGGCTGTGCTGCTCGCGACGGACACCGATGCCGAGGCGCTCGCGCGTGGGCCGCTCGCTGGGGTCCCGCCCGCGCGGCTGATCAGGGCGCCGCGGGACGGTGCGCGGCCAGGTATCGCCATCGTCGACGCGCCCGATCTCGATTCGATCGAACGCGCGAACCGCGCCGTCGCCGACGTGCTCGTCGAGGCGGCAGACCTCGGCGTGTTCGTGACCTCCGCAACGCGTTACGCCGATAAGGTCCCTTTCGACGTGCTGCAGCGCATCGCCGCTCGCGGTCTCCCGCTGCTTGTGGTCGTGAACCATCTTCCGCCCGACCACGACGATCGACAGGTCGTTCTTCGCGACCTCCGCCGTGTCCTCGAGGGGACGCGGCTTCGGGGGCTCGACGATGAGCGCATCGAGATCGTCGGCATCGCCGAGGGTCAGCTCGCGGCGTTGACCGAGGGCCTTGATCCGGGGGCGGCCGCACCCGTCGTCGCGCGGATCGACGAGCTCGCCGCCGACCGCGGACGGCGGCTCGCGCTGGCGCGGCGCGCACTCGAGGGCGCGCTCGCTGGGCTCACCGTGCTCGCCGAGACCGTCGCCACCGACGTCGAGCGCGAGAGCGCGGAGAGCGAGGCGGTCCGCGGCATCGCAACGCACGCGTACGAGGCGGAGCTCGCGGCGCTCATCGACGAGCTGCGCGGCGGGACGTTCCTCCGCACCGAAGTGCTCAGACATTGGGAGTCGTTCGTCGGCGCGGACCAAATCACGCGGTTCTTCTCGCGTGGGCTGGGAAGGTTCCGGGGGACGGTTGTCGCGGCGATCCGCGGGATGCCGGCGGCCCCCACGCGGGTGGTGGAGCGCGAGGTCACCAGCGACCTGATCGCGGCCACGGTCGCCAGGGCGAATGAAGCCGCGCGGCGTGTGGTCGACGAGTGGTCCACCCGGCCGCTCAGGGCCGAGCACCTCGCCCGCGATCCGTCCCTCTGGTCGTCGTCCGCGGATCTCGCCGAGCGGCTCGAGCCCCGTCTGCGTGACTGGGTCGCGAGCATCGCGAGCGACGTCGCCTCGCGCGGAGCGGGTAAGCGCAATCTCGCGTTCGGAGTTTCGCTCGGCGTGAACGCGCTCGCGATCGCGGCGATGATCGGAGTCTTCGCCCAGACCGCGGGCCTGACGGGGACCGAGCTCGGCATCGTGGCGGCGACCGGATTCCTCAACCAGAAGCTGCTGCAGGCGATCTTTGGAGAGGCCGCGATGGCCGAGATGATCGCGGGCGCGCGCGAGCGACTCGAGGCGCTGCTCACCGATGTGTTCGCGACGGAGCGCGCGCGCTTCGAGTCGCTGGTCGCAGACCCCGCAGAGCTCCGTGCCCTCGCGGCCGACCTGCGTGCCGCGATCGCGGTGCCGGTCTCGTGACGCTCGCGGCCTCCCTAGCGGCGCTCGCTGATGCGGCGGATGCCGCGAGCTCGCTCGGCCTCGACACGGCGCGAGCGACCGGCGTCCTCGAGCGCGCACGTGCCAGGCTTGGCTTCGTCGGATCGACGTATGTGCTCGCGTTCGTGGGAGGGACGGGCGTCGGCAAGTCGAGCCTCCTGAACGCGCTGGCCGGCGGCGTGGTGAGTCCCGCGGGCCCGCGCCGGCCAACGACGGACGCGCCGCTCGCGTGGGTCTCCACGAGCGCCCGGATCGAGACGGCCGCCCTCCTCGAGTGGCTCGGCGTCGGTGACGTGCGCGAGCACCCCGACGAGGCGTTCGGTGACGTCGCGATCCTGGATCTGCCGGACTTCGATTCGACCGCCCCTGATCATCGCTCACGCGTCGACGAGCTTCTCCCGCGGATCGACGCGGTCGTCTGGGTCGCCGATCCCGAGAAGTATCGAGACGCGCTCCTTCACGACGATTACCTGCGCCGGTGGATCCCGAGGCTCTCGCGGCAGCTCATCGTCGTCAACAAGGCGGATCTGGTTGCGGGCGAAGTCGAGCGGCTGCGCGCGCATCTCGCGAGCACCGTGCGGGACGAGGGGCTCGGCGGCGTGCGTGTGGCCGTCACGAGCGCCACTCCCAACGGCGACGTACGAGAGCTTCGCGACTGGATCGCGAGCGGGACAGCGGACAAGCGCGTGGCGAGCGAGCGCGTTGCGGTCGAGCTGCGCGAGGCGGCCGGCGATCTCGCCGCCCGTGCCGGCGTCGACGACGGGGCGGCGCCGCTCGTTGACGCGGATCGGCGCAGCCGAGCGCTCGCCGACGTGGCGCGCGAAGCCGCGGCGGTGATCGACCTCCGCGGCCTCGAGCGACAGGCGGTCGCGGCGACGCGATTGGCGGCGCGCCCGCGGGGTGCCGGACCTCTTGGACAGCTGACTGCTTTCCTCTATCGGGCCAGCGGCCGCGACCGGGTCGCAGCGGACCCCGAGAGCTACCTGCGGCGGTGGCGCGAGCGCGGCTCGCTGGCCCGTCCGGCCGAGCCGGTGCGCGCCCTGACCGCGGAGCTCCTGCCGCGAGTCCCTCCCGAGATGCGTGGCGGAATCGCCAAGGTCGTGGATACCGATGCGCTCCGCGCGCGGATCGCGGGCGCCATCGACGCTGCGGTCGCCGCTCGGACCGCGGAGCTACGTGTCCCCACGAGCGTCGTGTGGACCCTCATCGGCGCCCTGCAGTACGCGGTCACCGCTGCTCTCTTCTTCGCCGTGCTCTGGATCGGCGCGATCTTCATCCTCCACGCACCGTTCGCGAGCGCCGACGTTCCGTTGCTCGGACCGGTCCCGGTGCCGCTCCTGTTCCTCGCGGCGGTCCTCATCGCCGGATACCTCCTCGCGCGTGCCCTTGGCGCGCACGCCGGTCTCCTGGGCAGGCGATGGGCGCGCCGTCTCCGCTTGGACCTCGCCCGTGCGCTCGAGCCGGAGCTCAGAAAGGCGGTCTTCGCTCCGCTCGCCGCGATCGACGCGGCGCGGGAGCGGATCGCTGCCGCCCGCGCGACGACCGCCAGCTATCCGGCGCGGGGCAGCGGCGGCAGCGAGACCTCGGGCTCCTCCGCGGCGAGCTGACGGCGAAGGACTTTCCCGATGAGGGTCTTCGGCAGCTCGGTACGGAACGAAATGTCGACAGGGACCTTGTACGGCGCAAGATTCGCGCGACAGTGGTCGATGAGCTCCTGCGCGGTCGCGGTCGCGCCCGGGCGGAGGACGACGAACGCTTTCACGACCTCGCCCTTCGACGGATGGGGCACTCCGACCGCGGCGGCTTCGAGCACTTTGGGATGCGTGAAGAGGACCTCGTCGACCTCGCGCGGATAGACCTTGAACCCGGAGACGATGATCATCTCCTTCATGCGGTCCACGACGAAGTAGTAGCCGTCATCGTCGACGCGCACGACGTCACCGGTGTGCAGCCAGCCATCCCGCAGGACGAGCGCGGTCTCGTCGGGGCGGTGCCAGTAGCCGTCCATGATGTTCGGGCCGCGGAGGCAGAGCTCGCCTGGCTCACCGGGCTCGATCTCACGCGTGCCCGTTTCCAGGTCGACGATCTTGCACTCGACGTCCGGCACGGGAATGCCGACCGATCCCGGTTTGCGCACGCCTTCGCGCGGGTTCGAGTGGGTGACCGGAGCGGCTTCGGTCAGCCCGTAGCCCTCCATGACCTTGCCGCCGGTGAGCCTCTCGAACCGCTCGAGCACGTCGACCGCCAGCGGCGCGGACCCGGAGAGGAAGGACTCGACCGAACGGAGGTCGTAGCGCTCGAGATCGCGCGACTCGTTGAGCAGGATGTAGATCCGCGGCGCGCCGGGAAAGAACCGTGGACGGTGCTTCTGGATCGTGAGGAAGATGTGGCGAAGGTCGGGCCGAGGGATCAGGACCATCGTCATGGCGCCAAGGACCGCGAGGTTCATCACGACGGTGAGCCCGTACACGTGGAAGAACGGCATGATCGCGAGAATGCGATCGCCTTCGCGGATCGCCGTGTGCCACGCGCGGCACTGATGGACGTTCGCGACGAGTGCGCGGTGCGACAGCATCGCCCCTTTCGGCGTGCCGGTGGTCCCGCCGGTGTACTGGAGGATGGCAAGGTCGGAAGGCGCGACCGGGACCGGCCGGACCGACGTGTCGCCCTTGAGCACGTCGCGCAGCCGCACCGCCCGGCGGTCGCCGCGTATGTTGACGCGGTGACCTTCCTTGCGCTCGCGTGCGAGGGTAAAGAGCAGCCGCAGCGGAAGAGGGAAGTGCTCCTTGATGTTGGTCACGACGATGTCCCGCACGTCGGTCCCCGTGGCGGCTTCGGCGACCAGCGGATAGAGGCGCGAGAGCACCACCACCACGCGCGCTCCGGAATCGACCAGCTGCGTGCGCAGCTCGCGCACGGTGTAGAGCGGGTTCGTCGGGACCACGACCGCTCCAGCCTTCAGCGTGCCGAAGAAGCAGTACGCGAACTGGGGGCAGTTCGGTAGCACCAGGGCGACCCGGTCGCCTTTGGCCACGCCGAGTCGCTGCAGACCCGCAGCGAAACGGTCGGCGAGCGCGTTCAGACGCTCGTAGGTGAGCGAAGCCTCGATGCACCGACCGCCCACGGGTGCGCCGAAGATGGTGGCGACCGTTCCGGGATGCTCGCGCGCGGTCCGCTCGAGGAGGTCGTGGAGTGGAACCGGCGGATATTCGAGGTGTCGGGGCACCCCAGGGTCGTACGGGGCTTCACGATGGCCCGCCGAGTGCATCATGCTCATAACGTCGACACCCGCTTGTCCGCTAGCCTTGCAAGCACGATGCCGCGCGCATTGATACTCGGCGGCGCGCGTACGCCGTTCGTCAGAGCGGGGACGGCGTTCGCGGAGCTTGATGTACTCGATTTGGCGAGGTCGGCGACGGCCGAAGCCCTCGCGCACACCGAGGTCGATCCGGGCGAGGTGGACGAGGTGATCTTCGGTAATGTCGCCCGGCCCGTCGCTTATCACAACCTCGCACGCGAGATCGTCCTTTCCCTATCAATGCCCACCCACGTTCCCGCGTTCACGGTCGGGCTGGCGTGCGCATCGGCGTGCGTCGCGATCACGAGCGCCGCCGACCACATCGCGACCGGCAACGCCGACGTGGTCGTCGCCGGCGGGAGCGAATCGCTGACGAACGTACCGCTCACGCTGACGCCTCGCCTCGCCCGTGCCCTCATCGCGGCGTCGCAGGCCAAGAGCCTGCCGGCGAAGGCGCGGAGCCTCGCGGACGTGCGCGCCGCCGACATCGCGCCGGTCGCGCCCGGCATCCGTGAGACCTCGACCGGGCTGACGATGGGGGAGTCGGCGGAACGGATGGCGGCGATAAACCGCATCTCGCGTGAGTCGCAGGACGCGTGGGCGCTTCGCAGCCACGAGCGGGCCGCCGCGGCGTGGGACGATGGCCGTCTCGCGCAGGAGGTCGCGCCGGTCTATCTCGATGGTCATGCGGTGACCGCCGACAACCACATTCGCCGCGATTCGAGCCTCGAGAAGCTCGCTGCGCTGCGGCCGGTCTTCGATCGGGAACACGGCACGATCACCGCGGGCAACGCCAGCCCGCTGACCGACGGCGCCGCTGCGGTCGTGCTCGCGAGCGAGGCGCGCGCCAGGGCATGGGGACGCGAACCGCTCGCATCGGTCAGAAGCTACGCGTATGCAGCGGTGGATCCGGCCGACCAGCTCTTGATCGCGCCCGCCTATGCGATCCCGATCGCGCTGCGACGAGCCGGCATCACCCTCGACGACGTCGATGTGTTCGAGATGCACGAGGCGTTCGCAGCGCAGGTCCTCGCGACGCTCGTCGTGCTCGAGCGCAACGGGGTCGGCCGCATCCCCGAAGAGAAGCTCAACGTGATGGGCGGCTCGATCGCGCTCGGGCATCCGTTCGGCGCGACAGGCGCTCGCGTCGTCTTGAGCCTCGCGAACGAGATGCGGCGCCGCAACGCGCGTTACGGATTGGCGAGTGTGTGCGCGGCCGGAGGCAACGGCGCGGCCATCGTCCTGGAGCGGGCGGCATGATCGTCTCCACGGAGCGGCCGTCACCCGTCGCGACCGCCCGCCGTCCTTCGGTCGTGTTCGTCGCCGCGGACCCGTCCGGCGTCGCGCGGATCGTCATCGATCGCCCCGACGACGCGGTAAACGCGATCAACGTGATGCTCCTCGAAGATCTCGCGACGGCGATCGCGGCCGCGCGAGAGGCACGACCGCGCGGGCTGGTCGTCGCGAGCGGGAAGGAGTCGCAATTCGTCGCCGGCGCTGACCTCGCTCTGCTGCGCGGCGCATCGGCGGCCGATGCGGAGCGAGCGTCCCGCGAGATGCAGCGCGTGCTGAACGAGCTTGCCGCACTTCCCTTTACGACTGTCGCCGCGATCAACGGGCCGGCGCTCGGCGGCGGGCTGGAGATCGCGCTCGCGTGCGATGTCCGACTGATAGCTGACGCCCCCGGCGCGCGTGTCGGGCTCACGGAAACGCGACTCGGACTCATTCCCGCGGCAGGGGGCACGCAGCGCTTGCCGCGGCTTGTCGGCTTGCCGCGCGCCCTCGAGATGATCCTGACCGCGCGGCAGCTCGCGCCGCGCCGCGCGCTGAAAGCCGGCGTCGTCGACGAGGTCGTGCATCCTGCTGTGCTCCTCCGCGCCTCGAGCGAGCACGCGGCGCACGACCGCAAACGAAAGCCGTCGGGCGGGCGGACCCTGATCGAGCGCACCGCAACGCATCTCGCGCCGCTGCGCGCGTTGGCGATCAGGAGCGCGCGGTCGCGCACCCTCGCGGAAACGAAAGGCCGTTATCCGGCACCCCTGGCGGCGATCGACGCCGTGGCGATCGGCCTGGCGCGAGGGATGACGGCGGGCCTCGAGGCGGAAGCGCGCGCGTTCGGGACGCTCGCCGCTGGCGAGACGGGCCGCAACCTGACGGCGCTCCTCGCACTCACACTTCGGCAGAGGCGTGCCGCGTTCGAGGGCCTCGGCGATCCTCGTCCGGTCACGAACGTCGGCGTCGTCGGTCTCGGATTCATGGGCTCGGGGATCGCTCAGGCCGCCGCGGCAGCGGGACTCCGCGTGCGAGCGCGCGATCGCGACGCGGCGGCAGTGGCCAAGGGTCTGTCGACGATCCGCGAGCTCACGACCGAGGGCGCCAGAAAAGGCGTGTTCGATCGACGCGAGGCCGCCCGCGTCATCGGTCGGGTGACTGGCGGTCCGGATCTCGCCGGGTTCTCACACGCCGATCTCGTGATCGAGGCGGTCTTCGAGGAGATCGACACCAAGCGGAGGGTCATCGCGGAGCTCGAGAAGGCACTGCGCGAAGACGCGGTCATCGCCTCGAACACGTCGGCGCTTCCTATCGCTGAGATCGCGCGCGATGCGCGCGCACCGGAGCGCATCGTGGGCATGCACTTCTTCTCGCCGGTGCACAAGATGCCACTGCTCGAGATCATCCGTCCGAAGCGTGCGGATCCGAGCGCCGTCGCGACGGCGGTCGCGACCGCGAACGCGCTGGGAAAGACCCCGATCGTCGTTGGGGACGGTCCGGGGTTCTACACGACGCGAGTGCTCTCGACGATGATTGGCGAGGCCTTCGCCATGCTCGCCGAGGGCATCGATGTCGAGGCGATCGACCGTGCGATGACCGCATTCGGCTGGCCGGTCGGGCCCCTACGGCTCGTCGATGAGGTCGGCCTCGAGCCCGCGGCACACGCAGGGGAGACTGTCGCGAAAGCGCGCGGGATTGGCGCGCCCACGCTGGTGAACGCCCTGGTCGCCGAGGGTTTCAAGGGGAAGCAGAGGGGTGGCGGGTTCTATCTGTACGACGGCAAGCGGCGCAGGCCGAACCCGCGCGTGCGCGCGATCGCCGGCGACACGCACGGCGTCGTCGTCGAGGACATCGCGCAGCGCCTCACGTTCATGCTCGTGAACGAGGCGACGCGCTGCCTCGAGGAGGCAGTCCTCCGTTCGCCGGCCGAAGGCGATCTCGGCGCCGTTCTCGGCTTCGGCTTTCCGCCATTTCTCGGCGGTCCGTTCCGCTACGCGGACGCCAACCGGCACGAAATCGTGAGCACCCTGGAGCGTTTCGCCGCCGCCCACGGCGCGCATCTTGAGCCGACGGAGTCGCTTCGCAGCCGCCGGCCGTTCTTCAGCTTGTGAGCGCCACACTGAACTTCTTCAGCGGCAACGCCGACCTCGTCGAGGTCTTCGACAAGGTCGTCCCCTGGGACCGCGTCGTGCGCGCGGTGGAGGGCGCCGACGCCGACGTCGCGCAGACCGTGGCCACGTGGCGGGAGGTCTGCGATCTGGCCGGGAAGTACATCGCGACGGAGATCGCCCCGCGAGCCGCGAAGGTCGACGAGCTCGGCGTCATTCGCGACGGCGGCGAGATTCGCATGAACGAGCCGATGACGAAGAACCTGCGCGGGCTCGCGGATCTCGGCCTCGCGTCCCCTTCGGTGCCGGCGCAGTTCGGCGGCGCCGGCCTCCCATTCACGGTCACGATGATGGTCGCCGAGATGCTCGCGCGGGCCGACCTTGCGACGCAGGTGCAGCACGGGATCGGATGGAACTCGCCTGCGGCGCTCATCTTCCGGTTCGGCACCGACCAGCAGAAGGCGCGATACCTCCCGCTCCTGGCGAAGGGCGAGATCATGGGCGCGGTCGCGATGACCGAGCCGCAGGCGGGCTCCGACGTCGGACGCCTCACCACCACCGCGACGCCCGAGCGCGACGACTGCTGGCTCCTTCGCGGACGGAAGCAGTTCATCTCGGCGGGACAGGGCGACATGGTCATCGTCCTTGCACGGTGCGTCGACGGATCGACCGGCCTCGACGGCCTCGGCATGTTCATCGCCGACCGCGAGGGCGGCAACTACGTCGTCGAGCGCGCGGAGCACAAGTTCACGATCCGCGGATCGCCGACGTGCGCGCTCGTCTTCGAGGGAACGCGCGCATCGGTCCTCGGCCAGCCGGGCGAAGGGTGGAAGCAGATCCTCACGTTCATGAACGAGTCGCGCCTCGGCGTGGGCATCCAGGGGATCGGCGTCGCGACGGCCGCGCTCGCGAAGGCGCAGGAGTACGCGGCGGCACGCGTCCAGATGGGAAAACCGATCCGCGAGCATCCGATGGTCGCCGAGATGCTGCTCGACATGGAGACGACGGTGACAGGCGCCCGCGCGCTCGCGTACGAGGCCGCCGTCCTCCAGGATCTCGCGCTGTTCGGTCGCGACGAGCAGGCCGCGCGCGACGTCCGCGAGGTCACGCCGCTGGTGAAGTGGTACGGCACGGAAGGAGCGGTGCGCGTCTGCCGCCTCGCGCTCCAGATCCATGGCGGTGTCGGCGTCGTCGACGAGTACGACGTCGGACGGTTCATGCGCGACAGCCTCATCACGCCGATCTACGAAGGCACCTCGCAGATCCAGTCGCTCATGGCCGTGAAGGACCTGATGAAGTGGACGATGCGGCGGCCAGCAACGCTCGTCCGCCGCGGCCCTAGCCGGCTGCTCGCGCGCGCGTCGCTCGCCGGCAGAGCGCGATCGGACTTCGCTGCTGCGCGCGGGCACATCCTCGGCGCGATCCGCCTGCTGCTCCGGCGAGTCGTGCGCCGCAGCGGTCTGGGAATCTTCCGCGGAAAACGGCTCGAGGACGAGGACCTGGGCCCGATCCTCCTCCACGCCGAACGACTCACCGAGTCGCTCGCGCACGCGCACGTCGCCCGCGTCCTCGGTGAGCGCGCGCGTTCGCTATCGGGTCGGCAGCCGATGGCCGACCGCGCGGCGCGCACCGCGCGATTGGTGGCCGAGCGGAACCGGCGCGCGATCGCGCTCGACGATGGCAGCGTCTTCGAGCGGATCCAGACCTGGCGCTCGGAGCGCGACTAGATTTCGCGCGCGCTAGCTGGTGCTATGCCGCCTTCGCGAGGAGCTGAGTGAGCGAGTTCGCGAAGCGAGCGATGTGCTCGTTGGCCCAGCCGGCGACCTCGAGTGGAAGCGAATGGCCGACGCCGCAGGCGATCCGCACTTCGGCGAGCGGCAGATCCCGAAGACGTTTCGCATCCGCGACCGAGATCACGCGATCCTCGTTTCCCCAGAGGAGCAGCATCGGGATCCCGCCGAGCTCTGCGAGGCGCCCGTCGATGCGGATGCCCATCTGCTCTCCTCCCGGGAGAAATCCGCGCATGCGAGCCCACCGCCGCGGCTGATTCGCCCAGATGACCGCTCGATGAGAGCGCGCGCGAGCGCGCGCGCTCGCGCCGTGCCGCACGAGCCGTCTCACGAACCGCTCATCCTTGCGGCGTGCGCTGCCAACCAGGAAGCGCCGCACGTTCGAGGCCTCGAGGAGTGCCGGCCGGAGCAGCGCGCGGCCGAGCAGCGGAACGCAGTAGAGCTTGTAGATCCAATGAAGCGATGCGCCGAGTGCTGCCGGGGCGATGAGCACGAGGCCCGTGACGAGACTCGGCCGGCGCAGCGCAAGGTGGAGCGCGACCGCCCCGCCGAGCGAGTGTCCGACGACGAGTGCGCGATCGATGCCTAGATCGCGCGCGACACAGGCGACGTAATCCGCGAGCTGGTCGATGCGCGCGTCGGCGGGACGCAGCGCGGGCGCGAGAGCGAACCCCGGAAGGTCCACCACGTGAACCGTCCAGCCGAGGCGACGAAGGGTGCGGATCTGCGGCGCGAGCGCGCGCCAATCAGCCGATAGACCCGGGACGACGAGCGCGTGCGGCGGCGCTCCGCTGCCCCACGTGGTGACACGGAGCCGGTACGGATCGCACTTCGTGACGCGAACCTGCACGCTCCTCTTCTATGCAACGGGCGTGCCTCTCGTGCGAGGCGCCGTTGAGCGATCGACCGAGCCTAAACACACGTCCCATTGGTAAACAACGAGGTAACGTCATGCCCGACGGACAAGCGAGGAGGAGTCCCATGCGTGTGACCAACCGTGCCGACAAGGCGCTCGGCGACGTCGTGCCCGGCGTTCGGCGGGCGATCTTCTTCGATGCGCCCGAGGGCGCAGCCCAGCTTTCGCTTGGGGCCGCCGAGATCGACCCCGGCAAGGAGATCCCGGTCCATCGGCACCGCGTTGGGGAGGGGTATGTCGAAGAGGGCTTCTTTGTCATCGACGGCGACGGCGAGGTCCGCGTCGGCGATCAGGTGAGCCCGCTCCGCGCGGGCTCGTTCTGCGTNGGAGCGGAAGCCGTAACGGTGCTTCGGGTTATGGTCATGGCAAGGCCGCAGCTAAGAAGATCGCGGCCCGTAAACGTAGGCAGAGGGGGACACCATGGCAGAGACAATCGACGAGGCACGTGAGGCCGCCGCGACTACGCAGGCTCCGACTCGCAATCCGGGTCTCAAGGCACTCGAGAAGCTCGTCGGCACCTGGAAGGTGTCAGGCGAAACGAAGGGGCAGCTTGTCTACGAGTGGATGGAAGGCGGCTTCTTCCTCATCGCCCGCGGCGACACGGAACAGGGCGGGAAGCGCACCAAACATATCGAGATCATTGGCTACGACCACGAAGCCGGTGCTGAGCCGGCGAATGTCCTGACCTCGCGCCTTTACACCGATCAAGGCGATACCCTCAGTTACACCCACGAGGTTGATGACAAGGGCGTGACCAGTTGGTTCGGCGCGAAGGGCTCGCCCGCCGCGTTCAGAGCGCGCTGGATCGACGACGACACCTTGAGCGGCGCGTGGGAGTGGCCGGGGGGCGGCTACACGCTGACCCTGTCCCGGATCAAGCCTTCAGGCGCTCGCTGATTGTGCAACGTGCATCCTGCCTTTGACGGTTTAGCCATGGCCAAATAGCGTTGAGGCCGATGCAGCTCATTGTCTCCATCCCGCCGATGCCGATGATCCCGATGCCGGGGATGGCATTGCCTACGGGAGGCTGAGCCGCAGCACCACTCGTCACCACGCACTGCTGAAGGCCTCCCGCAAGGGAGGCCTTCTTCTTTTGGAGGAGCGCCGATGGCAACGATCGTCACGCGACGCACCGCTCTCCGCGGGTTGCGATGCCGGGCGTGCGGAGCGCTACAGCCCGCGGACGAGCGTTATGTCTGCGCGGATTGCTACGGCCCGATCGAGCCCGAGTACGACCTTGCCTCGCGTTCCGCACAAGAGCTGCGGGACGAGATCGAGAGTGGACCTCGCTCGCTCTGGCGCTACGCGCCCCTGCTCCCGGTCGCCGAGCCCGTCTCGCATTACGCGGTCGGCTGGACGCCGCTGCACGAGGCGCCGCGGCTCGGAACCGCGATCGGCATCGGTCGCGTGCTGCTCAAGGACGACTCGCGCAACCCCTCGCTCTCGTTCAAAGACCGGCCGGTCGCGGTGGCAGTCGCACGCGCCCTCGAGCTTGGTCTGGACACCCTCGCGTGCGCGTCCACCGGCAATCTCGCCGGCGCGGTCGCGGCGGCGGCCGCGCGAAACGGGTTACGCGCGTTCGTGTTCGTTCCCGCGACGACCGACGATGAGAAGGTCGCCGGCGCGGCGGCATACGGCGCAACGGTGGTGCGTGTCCGCGGGACCTACGACCAGGTCAACCGTCTCTGTGGGCGGCTCGCCGACGAGGAGCGCTGGGGATTCGTGAATTTCACGCTGCGTCCGTATTACGCGGAGGGCTCCAAGACGCTCCTCTTCGAGTGCGTCGAGCAGCTTGGCTGGCGGCTCCCGGACCACGTGATCGTGCCGGTCGGTTCAGGTGCGCTTCTCACGCGGACCGCGACCGCCATCGCACAGCTCAAGGGGGCGAGTCTCGTCGACGAGAAGCCGTGCCGCATCCATGCGGCGCAGCCCGCCGGATGCGCGCCTGTCTCCGACGCGGTGCTCGATGGCTATCGCGTGGTTCGGCCCGTGCGCGATCCGGCGACCCTTGCGCGTTCGCTGGCGATCGGCGCACCTGCCGATGGAGACGGCTCAGTCGCGGCGATCTGTGAAAGCGGCGGCTCCGCCGCGTCTGTCTCGGACGCCGACGTTCTCGAGTGCTGCGAGCTCATCGCCCGCACCGAGGGTCTGCTCGTGGAGCCGGCGGGGGGCGTAGTCGTGGCGGCCGCGAGAGCGCTCGCACGCCGCGGCGTATTCGGTGCTGACGAATCGGTGGTCCTGTATCTCACGGGAAACGCCTACAAGGGCAGCTTCGCCACGCCCAGGCTGACGGACGTCATCGACGCGGATTCGGACGAGTTCCGGTCGGCGTACGCCGGAGTTCTCGGATGAGTCTTACCGTGAGGCTCGCCTCGCCGCTCCGAGCCGCGGCCGGCGGCCAGGCCACGCTTTCCTTCGATGCAACCGATCTCACCTCGCTGACCGCACAGATCGCCGAGCGTCACCCCGAGCTCGCCGCGCGGGTGCTTCGCGAGGGCGCATTCGGTCCGTTCGTGAACGTCTTTGTCGACGGCGAGGACCTGCGTTTCCTCGCAGAAGGCACGGATCTCACCGCGAAGCGCGTCATCGAGATCCTCCCGGCGATGAGCGGCGGCGCGGTCGCTGAGCCGATCGCGACGCTGGCGCAAGGCCGCGAGGTGTTCGGCTCGTTCATCGACGAGACCATCTCCATTGCGGCTCGCCAGACCCGCGACACGGTCCTGTTCGCGGTCGGCTCGCCCTCCCGGGCCGCGCTCGAGCGCGTCGGGGCAGGCGAGCTCGCGCGAACGGTGATCGAGCGCGACGGACCGGCGGCGCTCGGATACGGAGTGACGGAAGGCGATCCTGAGCTACGCGCGATCGTCGCGAACGAGATGTCGAACCGCGGGATCGCCTGCGGTGCCGAGAACATCATCGTCACGGCCGGAGCTCTCCAGGCGATCGATCTCGCGGTGAGGGTGTTCGTGCAGCCAGGCGACGTCGCCCTCGTCGAGTCGCCGCACTTCACCAACGCGATCGCTTCCTTGCGCAATCACGGTGCCCTGCCCATCGAAGTCCCGGTCGACGACGAGGGAATGGATGTCGCCGCCGCCGCGCGGCTCATCGAGCGGACCGGGGCGCGTCCACGGATCGTCTTCGTGGTGCCCAATTTCCAGAACCCGACCGGCGCGACGCTCTCGCTCGCGAGACGTCACGAGCTCATCGAGCTCGCCGAACGGCATGGATCCGTCATCCTTGAGGATGACCCCTATCGTCAGCTTCGCTACCGCGGCTCGGATCTGCCGACGATCGCGTCGGTCGCGGGCGATCGGGTCCAGGTGATCTACTGCGGGTCGTTCTCGAAGGTCTTCCTTCCCGGGCTTCGTGTCGGCTGGGCCGTCGCGCCGGTCGACGTGATCGCGCGGATGACCGCGTTGAAGCAGACGATGGACTCGTCGACCTCATCGCTCGGGCAGCGGATGGTCGTGCGGTTCTACCGCGAAGATCGGATGGCCGCCCACGTTGCGGCGCTGCGGCCGGCGTATCGAGAGAACCAGGCGCGTGCGCTCAGTGCGCTCGCGCGCGAGTTCGCGGGGACGAGCGTGACCTGGAACCATCCGGAGGGCGGCTTCTACCTCTGGGTGCGGCTGCCTCGCGGGATGTCGGCGCGGCGCCTCTTCGCGGTTGCGTTAGAGGAAGGTGTCGCGTTCGTTCCCGGAGATGCCTTCGGCCTCAACGGCGGCCATGGCAGCGCGCTCCGACTGTCTTTCAGCTCGCCAACCCCTGAGCGGATCGATGAGGGAGTGCGCCGTTTGCGCCGCGCGTTCGATCGCTGCGACAGCGGCGACCATGCGACGGGCGCGGAAATCGGTACCACCGGGAGTAGGCTTGCCGGCGCGACCTAAGGGGAGGAGACCAAATGGGGAAGTTCACCGACGCGGGAAACAAGCTCACCGAGGGCATCAACTCACACAACGTCGACGCCGCAACGAACGCGTACGCAGCCGACGCCGTCGCGTACGACCCGATGTATCCCGAACCATTGCGCGGTCGTGACGCGATCCGCAAGGACACCGCGACGTTCCTCCGGGCGTTCCCGGATCTGCGCTTCGAGATCGTGACCATCGTCGAGAAGGACGAGCGCAATGGCGCGGCGGAGATGCGCATGACCGGCACGCATACCGGCCCGCTCGAGTCGCCGACGGGCGAAGAGATTCCGCCGACAAAGAAGCGCATCGAGCTCAAGGGTGCCGTGTTTGGCCGGTTGAACGATCGCGGCGAGATCGTCGAAGAGCGCCGCTACTACGACGTGGGAACGCTCTTGCGGCAGCTCGGGCTCGCTCCCGAGAAGGCCGAAGAGCCGGTCGGCGCGCAGCGGTAGTCGCGTGATGAGGGGCGCGCGAGAGCGCGCTCCTCGTCCAATCTGAGACGATTCCTTATTGGTTAGGGGACGCGGATGTCCTTCGGTTGCGACCACGCCAGCGGGCTTGCGGCCGCGCTCGACTGCCGTCGACGCGCACTGGCACGTTGTGCATGTCCGCGGCGGTCGGATGAGGGCGATCTGCTGAAGATCACGCTCCGCCCGTCGCTGCCCGCTGTCGTCGACGGCGACCGATCCCGGCTTCCAGTGTGAAGCCAGCGTGGTGCGTTGCGTAAACCGTCGCACCCTCGAACTTTGCGGCTAGCGCATTTGGCCAACTGAATTGACAAGCGCTTCGATATCGAAGGGCTTGGCGAATGCTGCGGAGGCGCCGAGAGTGCGCGCGACCTCCATCACGTCGGGCTGTCCGCTCATCACGACGATCGGTGGGCCGTTGCTGCCGAGGTGCTCCCGCCAGCTCATTACAAACTCCGGCCCGCTCATGATCGGCAGTCCAAGATCCATGACGACGACATCCGGCTGGCTCACCATCGCAAGACGGAGCGCATGCTGGCCGTCGAGCGCGCCGATCGTGTCGTAGCCGGCATCGCGAAGAGCGAACTCGACGACCTCTCGGATCGGATCATCGTCCTCAACGACGAGCACCCGGAGCATCGCCACGGGCGAACATTACGCCCCGTCATCTACTCCGCAGCCTTTAGAGGCGCCAGGGCGATCGCTCGCGTGTCTGCTGACTCAGGACTTTCGTTCTCGATCTGGATGGAGTCACCAGCACGATGCGTCGAAGGAGGTCGTCCCGGACCATGCGCGACAGCTCTCGCCTCGACCGGATCGCAGATGCCTACCGGATCCATATCCAGCAGGTTGGGCAGGAGCTCCGGTCACGCACTTTCTGCTGGACGAGCGCGGCGGCGGCGGCATTGCGGCTCGTCGGCCTCCTTGACCTAGCCAGCAGTGCCACACGAGTGCGCGCGGTGCTCTTCGGCATAGGCGCCGCTCTCGTGCTCGACGAGTTCGCGTTGATCTTGAACTTGGCGGATGTGTACTGGGCACCGCAGGGCCGCGAGCGCATCGATGCGGTGGTGATCTTCGCGGCGGCGCTGGTCATCGTTGCTTTCGGCGGCAACTTCTGGCGGGCCGCGTGGCACGAGCTCATCCGCGGGGAGCGGGCTTTGGCGCGGCGGTCGTAGGTCTGAGTCGCTCGGGAGCGATGAGGACCTTCCCAGTGGACTGACGCATTACTCCCGTACCAGGACCGGTGCGTTCTGCGAAGACGCGTGCGACGTTATGCAGTAGCGATGGCGACCGAACGGCCGACCACTAAGCAGACGCTGCCGAGGCTGGCCGAGGTCGAGCGGCGCGTCGATGAAGCTCAGTTAGTGGTCGAGGCGTGGTGGGTCAAGCAGACCCGGCGGACGCAGATCGGTGTCGCGCTGGCTGCGCTCGTCAGCGTCGTCCTCGTGGTGAACCTCTTTGGTGCAGTTAGTCGGACCACCGCCTCGGCACCTGGCCAAGTCGCGGCGAGCTCAGCGCCTGCCGCTTCGACCGGTCTCGCACTCGAGTTCGCGCCGAACGACGCCGGCAAGGCATGGACCCCAAACCGCGCCTGGCAAGGCAGCAGCACCTATCAGACCGGCCTCTTCACGGTCGGCGACCACTGGCGCGTCGACTGGCTCTTCAGCCCCGCCCAGCCCGGCGCGACCCTGCAGGTCCTCATCTATTCGCCCGGTGGCGTGCTCCTGCAGGTCGCCGCGAATTCACATATGAGCGGTGCGGACACGAGCTTCTGGGCGGGGTCGGGTACGTACTACCTCAAGGTCAACTCGATCGGCGGCGACTGGAAGCTAGACGTCCAGGACCTGCACTAGCGTCCGGTTACTTCAATCCCGAATAGTTGAGTGCGCCTGCTGGTCTCGCGCGAAGGGGCCAGCTCGCCGTCGCCGTACTGGCCTTGACGATCGCCGCATGCGCGCCGTCCCCACCGCCGATCTCGGCGGAGTCGCCTGCGCCATCGGCGACGATCACCGCCTCGCCGCCCTCAGCGGGGTCGAGCCCATCGTCAGCGCCTGCGACCGGCGAGCCTCAGAGCGCGACCGGAATCAGGACCAACGCGCTGGGGTCGCTGAACGGCAACTGGATCTTCTTCACGCGGCGCGTCCCGGTGCCACCGTCGATAACGGCGCGCCTCGAGGTCTGGGGCTTACCAGCGGGCGCGGCGCCGAGGCTGGCGTTCTCCTACTCCGTGCCCATGGGAGGCATACCTGAGGCGCCGCTGGATAACGACCCATATCTCCGGCGCCAGTTCTCACCCGATGGCCGTCAGATCATCATTTCAACGACGAGCGCTGGCCTCGCGATCGTCGATCTTCCGTCGGGCCACGCTCGGCAGCTTGGGGTCGCCGGCCAGTTCCCCTCGTGGAGCAAGGACGGTTCGAGCATTGCGTATATCGCGGATGTCTCACATCCCGATCCGCAGGTCGCTGTGCCGGAGCGAGCGATCTGGGTCGTGCCTCTCGCGGGCGGCAGCCCCCGCGAGGTCGTGGGCGTCGGCTACTCGTCCACTTCGCCCGAGTGGTCGCCGGATGGATCGCTCTTGGTCGCGCAGTTAAGGGACGGAGTAGGGCTGATCGACGTCGCGAATGCGCGCGAGGTGCCCGGCGGCCGCATCCCGTTCGCGCTGACGATGACCGGCGCGCATTGGCACGCGGGAGGAACCGGGCTGGCGGTCACGTTGATCCGACGCGACGACACGCAGGTCATTACGTACGACCGCTCCACCGGCGTCACGAGCTTCGTGGCCCAGTTTCCGCGTCCATTCGATCCGTCCCCTTGCGGTTGCCCGCAGGGGCTGGTTCCGCGCGATCCGCGCTGGAGCCCGGCGGGAACGGCGGAGCTGCTCTTCGTGCTGGTCGACGAGAAGACCGGGCGCGCCGAGCCGAACATCCTGGATACCGAGTCAGGGCGGCGCTCGGCACTTCCCGTCGACGCCGCAGAGGCGACCTGGTCATCCGACGGGAGGCAGATCAT
This sequence comes from Chloroflexota bacterium, assembly GCA_005889075.1. Taxonomy (GTDB): domain Bacteria; phylum Chloroflexota; class Limnocylindria; order P2-11E; family P2-11E; genus 3-1-20CM-2-70-9. The sequence goes on along the minus strand of VBDQ01000007.1, from coordinate 913 downwards.
CTACATCGCCCGCGGGCAAACGCGCGGGGGAGCACTCCGCGCGTACGACCGCGCGAGCGGGGCCGACCGCGATCTCGTCGCGCCGCCGAACGATGCTGCGCAGCTGAGCGTCGCGTCCGTCTCCTACTGACGTAGCGGCGACCCAGGACGCACCGCTAGGACCACGCTCAAGATGCCGCGAGGAAACCCGCTGGGATCGCGTTTCCAGAACAATGGTTTCGTCGGGATTGAGCACGACCCGTCGAACCATTCTTCTCGAGCGTGCTGATTGGTTCGCTAGACCATTGGTCATCCATGCGTTCCAAATCACAGTTGGTCGTGTTCGAGTTCCGAAGCAAACTCGATAGAATTGCGTTCCCCGCCGAGGTAGCTCAGTTGGTAGAGCAATGGATACGGACTTTCAGCCTCGAGGAGCAATGCTCTCAGCGGTCAATAGTTTTGGATGAGTGCGGCGGGCAGGTCGCAACCTGAAGCGACCGCTAGGAGGGCTATGGGACGCGAGGCGCAGGCATCGGCGTGGGCGGCGTGCCACTCATGAGTGAGCTCCTCGGGATCGTGCGGTTCAAGTTTCACGAGGGCAAGGTCGAGGAGTTCAAGCGACTCTCGGCTCAGGCGATGGAGATCGTGCGCGCGCAGGACACCGGCACGTTGCAGTACGACACCTACTTCAACGATGACGAGTCGGAAGCCGTCGTCATCGAGCGGTTCCGGGACTCGCAGGCGTTGATAGAGCACGGGGAGCACGTCGCGGCGCTCATGGAGCCGATCATCGCGACGGCTTCGGTGTCGGGGGAGCTGCTGGGCGAGTTGAGCCCGGAGCTGCGAGCGAAGATGACTGGCGACGTCCCTCAGCTCTTCACGCTCTACAGGTCGATGTAAGTGACTCGCGCTGCCACGAAACCCCACTAAGAGC
>VBDQ01000020.1 GCA_005889075.1 Chloroflexota bacterium | reverse complement strand
GCCCACCACCTTCTATCTGGTCCGCCACGGGGAGAGCGAGGCCAACGCGGCCCGCCGGTTCGCGGGCCAGAGCGATTCCCCGCTGACCCAGCGGGGGCGCCGTCAGGCCGAGGCCGTCGCGCGAGAGCTCGCGAAGGTGCGGTTCGACAAGGTCGTGTCGAGCGATCTCTCGCGGACCCGCGACACCGCCGAGGTCATCGCGCGCAGCCAGGGCGTGCCGGTCGAGATCGTCCCCGAGCTGCGTGAGATCGACGTCGGCGACCGGACCGGCAAGGCGTTCGATGAGACCGCCGGTCTCCCGGAGTGGCGCGACGACGCCTTCGTCGCGTGGCCCGGAGGCGAGACGCTCGATCAGGTGCTCGCGCGGGCCAAGGGGGCCATCGACCGCCTCGCCCGCGAGAATCCGGGCAAGACCATTTGCGTCGTCGGCCACGGCGGCATCAATCGGATCCTGCTGTCGGACTTCCTCGGCATCCTGCCCAGGCTCGACCGCAGTCCCGCGACGAACACGAACATAAGCGTCGTGGTCACAGACGGGACCACGCATAAGGTCGAGCGCCTGTTTGGCGCCGATCACGTAGGCCCCGCCGCGGAGGATTGACCGGCTTATCGGAGCCGCGTGGCCGCGATGCTCTCCACGTTGTCCAGGATGGCAAGCGCGGTCCCAGTGAAAACGCGCTCCTTCTCCGCGGCGCCCATGTCGGCATCCTCGATCGAGCTCACCGCTCTGTCGATCGACCCCAGCAGATGCGGGTAGTCGCTGCCCATCACCATGTGGTCGGCGCCGACCTGATCCCGCAGCAGCTTCAAGTTCAACGGCGAGAACGTGACGGTGTCGTAGTAGAGACGCTTGAGGTAGACGGACGGCGGCTCGTCGATGTTCGCGCGGCATTCGGCGAAGTCGCGCCAGCCCGAGTCCATCCGTTCCATGAGATAGGGCACGGCGCCGCCGGCGTGGGCGACGACCCAGCGGATATTTGGAAGCTGCCGGAAGACTCCCGCGTAGCAGAGCTTCGCGATCGCGAGCGTCGTGTCGAACGGGAAGCCGATGATGGGGCCGAGCACGTACTCGGTGAACGGCTCCGAGGCCACCGGGATCATTGGGTGCACGAAGACGCAGACCTTCCGGCGGTCGGCCTCCTCGAAGAACTGCCGATACACCGGATCGGCGAGCGCGCGGCCGCGGATGTTCGAGAGGAGCACGACGCCCTGCATGCGCAGGTCGTCGAGGGCGCGCTCGAGCTCGCGGAGGGCGGCGTCGGGATCGTCCATCGGGATCGACGCGAAGCCGAGGAAGCGACGGGAGTGCTTCGCGGCGAGCTCCGCGTAGGCGTCGTTGACCATTCGCGCGACGTCGGCTTGCGCTTTCCCCTCGACGAAGTACACGTTCGGGGTCGAAAGCGAGAGCACCTCGGTATCGATGCCCACGCGATCCATGTCCTCGAGGCGCTTGGCGACGTCGGTCATCGGCGCGGTCACCCCGAAGAACCGCGCGCCGCGGTAACGGATGATCCGTTGCCCGGTCGGGCTGGTCGCGAACGAGAAGTCACCACCGCTCCGTTCGATGCGCTCGAAATACGCGGTCGGGTAGTAATGCGTGTGGAGATCGAATCGCACTGCGGGCTACACGCTAGTCTGTGCTGCCGTGGCCGTTCAGACCGCCGATCTCGCGGGGAGGATCCGCGACGTTCCCGATTTCCCGAAGCCGGGAATCCTCTTCAAGGACATCACCACGCTCCTCAAGGACGGCGCCGCCTTCCACGCGGCGATCGACGGACTCATGGCGAAGATCGGCACGCGGCAGATCGATGCGGTGGTCGGGATGGAGTCGCGAGGGTTCATCTTCGCGGCGCCGATTGCCTACAAGCTCGGCGTGGGCTTCGTCCCGGTGCGCAAGCTCGGCAAGCTGCCCGCCGACGTGGTGAGCGTCGAATACGACCTCGAGTACGGCTCGGCGACGCTCGAGATGCACAAGGACGCCATCAAGCCGGGCGCGCGGGTCCTGATCGTCGACGACCTGCTGGCGACCGGCGGGACAGTCGCGGGCACGATCGAGCTGGTCAAGCAGCTCAAGGGCGAGATCGTCGCTTGCGCATTCCTCATCGAGCTGGCGGCGCTCAAGGGGCGCGAGAAGCTCGGCGGCTACGACATCGTCACGCTCATCCGCTACTAGAGGTAGACTTCGCTTACGAGTTCGACCGGCGGAGGCCCGCTTGGTCCTGATGGGGTAGTGGACCCCGAGGAGGACCGATGACCGCGGCCCCGCTCCTGCCAGAGATCAAGATCGATGTGCACACCTCCGCCGAGGAGGCGCGCGCGTTCCTCGAGCGCGACCGCATCCTGGCCGCGTACGCGCTGGCGGACATCGATCAACCGGATATCGAAGGCTCGCGCTGGTGGGCCGCGCGCAGGGATGGCGAGATCCAGGCGGTCGTGCTCGTCGTCGAGGGATTGCCTTTCCGGCCGTGCTTCGCCACCGGCAGCCCCGATGCCCTTGGGCTGATCTTCCGCGAAGCGATCCGCGAGCCGCGCCTCCTGCTCGCGACGCCGCCGCGCTGCCGGCTGGCGATCGAGGCGACGTACCGCTTCGAGCGGGTCGATCAGATGCTACGGATGGTCGTGAACGTCTCGACCTTCCGTCCGCGGCTGACGCATCGCGTGAGGCGGCTGAGATCCGAGGACCTCGACGCGGTCATCGATCTCTACGGCCATGCGTCGCGGACCTACTTCACCGCGGAGCGCATGCGGCGCGAGATCTACTTCGGCATCTATCAAGGCGGCGCGCTCGTGTCGGCCGCGGGGACGCATGTTCGCTCGGAGGGCGCGAGTATCGCCGCGGTGGGCAACGTGCTGACGCGCCTCGCCTATCGCGGTCGCGGCATGGCTACCTCCTGCACCTCGGCGGTGACCGAGGCCGCGCTCGAGCAGCACCGCGACGTCGTCCTCAACGTGCGTCACGACAACGCGCCCGCCGTCGCGGTCTACGACCGGCTCGGGTACCGCACCCACGGGACATTCCTCGAGGGACCCGCGGTACGTCGCGCGGCCTGGGAGCGCCTCTTCGGCGCGCTCAAGGAGAAGAAGGCATGACCGTCGCGACAGATCGCTCCGAGCACGACGTGACCGACACGGCGCTCGCCGAGGCGGGCGCGCGGCGCATCGGCTGGGCGTCTCGCGAGATGCCCGTTCTCTCCCAGATACGCAAGCGTTTCGCGAAGGAACGTCCGCTCCGTGGGGTTCGGATCGGAGCCTGTCTTCACGTCACTGCCGAGACGGCGAACCTCGCGATCGTGCTCCGCGACGGCGGCGCGAGCGTCGCGCTCTGCGCCGCGAGCGAGCCGCAGATCACGATGGACGACGGCGCCGATCTGGTAACCGAGCTCCACACCAAGCGCCGCGAGCTGCTCGCAGACGTGCGCGGCGGCACCGAAGAGACGACGACCGGCGTCACGCGCCTGCGCGCGATGGCCGCTGAAGGCGTCCTCGCCTACCCCGTCGTCGCGGTGAACGACGCGATGACCAAGCATCTCTTCGACAACCGCTACGGCACCGGTCAGTCCGCGGTCGACGGGATCCTCCGAGCGACGAACTTGCTCCTCGCCGGGAAGATCGCGGTCGTCGCCGGTTACGGTTGGGTCGGCCGTGGCATCGCCAGCCGTCTCCGCGGCATGGGCGCGATCGTCCTCGTCTGCGAGGTCGATCCGCTCCGCGCACTCGAGGGGGCGATGGACGGCTTTGAAGTCACGAGCATCGTCGCGGCCGCGGCGCGCGGCGATCTCTTCGTCACCGCGACCGGGAACGTGAACGTGATCGGTAAGGATGCGATCGCGAAGCTCAAGGATGGAGCGATCGTCGCGAACGCGGGCCACTTCAACGACGAGATCGATCTAAAGACGCTGGCTGCGCAGGCCACCGGACAATGCCGGCTTCGGCCCTTCGTCGAGGAGTACACGCTGCGCGACGGGCGGCGCGTCGTCGTGCTCGGCGAGGGCCGGCTCGTGAACCTCGCCGCCGCGGAAGGCCATCCGCCGGCGGTGATGGACATGTCCTTCGCGAACCAGGCGCTGTCGGTGGAGTTTCTCGTGAAGAGCGCTGGAACGCTCAAGCCGCAGGTCTACGGGGTGCCCCGCGAGCTCGACGAGGAGATCGCCCGGCAGAAGCTGGCGGCGATGGGCATGAAGATCGACACGATGACCGACGAGCAAACGACCTACTCGCGATCGTGGAAAGCCGGAACTTGAGCATGGCCGAGTCGTTCCGCGAGGCCGATCGCGTCCTCTTCACGAGCGAGTCGGTGACCGAGGGCCACCCGGACAAGCTCTGCGACCAGGTCTCGGACGGGATGCTCGACGAGTGCCTCCGCCAAGACCCCGACTCGCGGGTCGCTTGCGAGACCGCGACGACAACGGGGACCGTCTTTGTGGCCGGTGAGATCACCACGAAGGCCTACGTGGACGTCGTCCGGCTCGTGCGCGATGTGGTGAAGGAGATCGGCTACACCAACGCGGATTACGGTTTTGACTACCGGACCTGCGGCGTTATCACGTCCATCAAGGAGCAGTCGAGCGAGATCGCGCAGGGCGTCGATCATGCGCTCGAGTCGCGCGAGGGCGAAGATCCCGACGAGCTCGGCGCCGGGGATCAGGGGATGATGTTCGGCTTCGCGGTGCGCGAGACGCCGGAACTCATGCCGCTCCCTATCACGCTCGCCCATGGTCTCGCGCGGCAGCTCGCGAAGGTCCGCAAGGACGCGACGCTGCCGTACCTCCGGCCTGACGGAAAGACCCAGGTCACGATCGAGTACCACCGCGGCGTCCCCAAGCGGGCGCACACCGTGGTCGTCGCCGCGCAGCACGACCCCGGCATCGACTACCAGCGTCTGGTCGCGGAGATCCGCGAGCACGTGATCCGACCGGTCGTCGGCGAGTGGCTCGACGTCAAGACGCGGTACATCGTGAACGGCACAGGCGCGTTCACGATCGGCGGTCCGATGGGCGACGCCGGGCTCACCGGACGGAAGATCATCGTCGATTCCTATGGCGGATACGCGCGTCACGGCGGCGGCGCGTTCAGCGGCAAAGACCCGACGAAGGTCGATCGCTCCGCCGCGTACGCGGCGCGCTACGTCGCAAAGAACGTCGTGAAGGCCGGGCTCGCCGATCGGTTCGAGGTACAGATCGCGTACGTGATCGGGGTCGCGCGTCCGATCTCGCTCAACGTCGAGACGTTCGGCACCGGGAAGGTCTCCGACGAGAAGATCCGCGCGCTCATCGATGAGCACTTCGATTTTCGTCCGGGCGCGATCATCGAGCGGTTCGACCTGCGGCGGCCGATCTACCGGCAGACCGCTTCGTATGGACATTTCGGTCGCCCCGATTTTCCGTGGGAGCGCACCGACCTCGCCGATACGCTCGCGAAAGCCATCGGGGCACACTCAGCGCTCGCTTAGCTCCCTGCCCTCCGGCGGGATGGCTTATGTCTTGCACGACCTGCCATCGCGACCTCATCAAAGGAGGGAACGATGGCGAACAACGTTTTGGTCCGTCCCGCCGCGACTTCGTGGATGTCCGTGCTCGGCGGATGGATCGCCACCATCGGTGCGGCGGCGCTCGTCGCGCCCGCGGTCGCCGGGATCGTCGGCCGCATCAGCGTCGCTGGCAACGACATCACACCCGCGGTGCCGGTGATCGTCGGGATCTTCGTGTCCTATCTCATCGGCGGCTACGTCGCCGGGCGCATGGCGGGCTATCGCACCAGCTGGCACGGGATGATGACGGCGTTCTTCAGCCTCTTCATCCTGCTCGTCGTCGCGCTGCTCGGCTACGCGACGGCCAACGGCGCGTTCGCCGGCTCAGGAATCAATAGCCTGACCGACCTTGTGCCGGGCGCTCGCGACCTCAACCTGGACTCGTTCGGCAACGCGCTCACCTTCGGTGCACTCATCGGCTTCCTTGCCGCGATCTTCGCCGGTTGGCTCGGAGGGGTTCTCGCGCCATCACACGCGATCAGCTATGCGCCGTACGCGGCCCGGCCGGGGGCGGCGAGCCCCGTGCCGGCACGTACCACGCGTCGCGAAGTCGTGCGCGAGCGCCGGCCGCTTCTTCCGGCATTCGGAAAGAAGGGCGGCGAGCGCGTCGAGGAGCGCCGCGAGGAGGTCGTCGACCGGGACACCACGGTCGATCGCTCCTAGCACGCTGAACCGCGCGTAGCGGGCGGACGTATCCTCCACAAGACCCGGTCGGTCGGGAGGGGGTAAACCACCTATGCGTTCCGCCCGCTTCGCGCTTGTATTCGTCAGCGCCTTCGCGATCTTGCTCGCCGCCTGCGCCGGCGGACAGCAGCCGTCCGGCGGCGGAAGCGCCGCACCGTCCGGCGCGAAGGCCGCCTACGGAGGGACGCTCACCTTCGCGCTCGAGAACGACGTCAGCAACCTCGATCCGATGCTCTCAGGCCTGTTCGTGGATCGGAACATCCACTACGCGATGTACGACTCGCTCGTGCGGGTCGATCCCCAGGGGAACATCCTCCCCTGGCTCGCGGAGAAGTGGGAGACCTCGACCGACGGCAAGACCGTCACCTTTCATCTCCGCCAGGGCGTCAAGTACCACGACGGCACGGCATTCGACGGCGACTCGGTGAAGTGGAACATCGACCGCTACATCCAGACGAAAGGGTCGCTGCGGACCGCCGACCTCGGCTCGGTGGACAACGTGCAGGTCGTCGACGCGTCGACCGTCAAGTTCAACCTGAAGTCGGCGTTCGCGCCGCTCCTCGGCGCGCTCGTGGACCGCGCGGGGATGATGGTGTCGAAGAAGGTCGTCGACGCGATGGGCGCCGACTTCACCGTGAAGCCGTTCAAGGCCGGGACCGGTCCGTTCATCCTGACCGAGGCCGTGAAGAACGACCACTACACGCTCGAGAAGAACCCGGACTGGTGGGGCAAAGACGCCGCCGGCAACAAGCTTCCGTTCCTCGACAAGATCACCGTCAAGCCGATCCTCGATGCGGACGTCGCACTCACCAACCTGCGGACCGGACAGGCGCAGGTCATCAACCGGATCAACGGCAAGGACGTTCCGGTCGTCAAGACCGACCCGACGCTGACCTACCAGCAGGTCGGATCGTTCAGCTGGAACAGCATGGTGCCGAACGAGGCGCCGGGCTTCATCTTCAACGAGCACCGCTACGTCAAGGCCGTCGCGATGGCGATCGATCGCGACGAGATCCTGAACAAGGGGCCCGCCCAGGGCATCGGCCTCGTCGGCTGGGGTCCGATCTCGCCCGCGCACTTCGCGTACGACCCGAGCTTCAAGCCGTGGCCAAAGGCTGACCCGGACGGCGCCAAGAAGCTCGTCGCGGAGGTCGGGAAGGGCCCGCTCAAGTTCGAGCTCCTCGTCCCGTCGGGCGACCCGGCGACGCTGCAGACCGCGCAGCTCATCCAGGCCGAGCTCGCGAAGGCCGACATCACCATGGATCTCAAGACCCAGCTCTTCAACGACATCGTCACGCTCCAGCAGCAGCACAAGCACCCGGGCATGACCTTCGTCGGCTGGAGCGGGAGGCTCGACCCGGACGGCAACACGTACGACTTCGTCGTCACCGGCTCGCCGAACAACGACTCGTCGTACAGCAATCCGAAGGTCGACGACCTGATGAAACAGCAGCGCGCGGAGTCCGACCCGGCCAAGCGCAAGACGCTGCTGCTCCAGGCGCAGCAGATCTACGCCGTCGACGACCCCTCTCGCGTGTGGTTCGGCTTCGGCGTCTCGCCCCTCGTAACGGTCAAGAATTTGACCGGCATGGAGTCCTACCCGGACCGCATCCCGCGCTTCCAGACCGCACAGCTGCAGAAATAACTTTGCGCGTGAGCTGAGGCGACGGAGTGATCAGATACATCCTCCGTCGCCTCGTGCTCATGATCCCGGTGGCGCTCCTCGTGACCGTCGGCGTCTTCATCCTGGTCCGCCTCTCGCCCGGCGATCCCGCGCTCGTGTTCGCGGGGGAGGAGCGGGATCCCAATGCGCTCGCGGCGATCCGGGAGCAGATGGGCCTCGACCAGCCGATCCCGGTGCAGTACGTCGTCTGGCTGGGCCATCTGGCGCAGGGCGATCTTGGCCGCTCGTTCCAGACGCACCAGCGAGTGCTCGAGGCAGTGACGGAGCGACTTCCCGCGACGCTCGAGCTCGGGCTCGCGGCGCTCCTGTTCTCGACGAGCGTCGCGCTCATCGTCGGGATCCTCTCGGCGGTGAAGCGCAACTCGATCGTCGATCTCCTCTCGACCAGCATCACGCTGGCCGGCGTGTCGTTCCCAAGCTTCTTTCTGGGCATCGTCCTGATCCTGCTGTTCGCGTACATCATCCCGGGACGGATCTTCCCGCCCGGCGGCTACGTCCCGCTCACCCAGGACGCCGGCGACAACCTTCGCCGCCTCGTCCTCCCCGCGGTGACGCTCGCGACGGCCAGCCTCGCCGTGAACCTGCGCCAGGTCCGATCGAGCTTGCTCGACGTCTTCGGGCATGACTACATGCGGACGGCGCGGGCGAAGGGACTCCGCGAGCGAACGGTCATCGCGCGTCATGCGCTCAAGAACGCGCTCATACCGGTCGTCACGCTCATCGGGATCCAGATCGGCGCGATCATCGAGGGCGCGTTCATCACCGAGCAGATCTTCTTCTGGCCGGGCATCGGCCGGCTGGCGGTGCAGGCGATCCCTTCGTCCGACTACCCGGTGGTGCAGGGGGTTGTTCTGATCTCTGCGTTCTCGTACATGTTCAGCACCCTGATCGTCGACATCGTCTATGCGTGGCTCGACCCGCGCATCTCCTACGAGGCCGCGACGGCATGAGCGAAGCCGCCCTCCCCGTCGTCCTCCGCGTACCGCAGGCCGATCGGGCGAGCACGATCCGCTACTTCGCGCGACGCAACCCCCGCATGATCCTCGGCGGGGCGCTGGTGCTTACCTGGCTCGCGCTCGCCGTGTTCGCTCCCTTCATCGCGCCGTACGATCCGATCAAGGTCAATCCGACCGACGCGCTGCTTCCGCCGAGCGCCGGCCATCTCCTGGGTACCGACGACCTCGGCCGCGACATGCTTTCGCGCATTCTCTGGGGCAGCCGTATCTCGCTCTCGGTCGGCCTCATCTCGGTGGGCATCGGGTTCTTCGTCGGTGTCACGCTCGGCCTCGCGGCGGGGTACCTGGGCGGCACGTTCGACCTCGTCGTGATGCGGGGGATCGACGCGCTCCTGGCGTTCCCGGCCCTCGTGCTCGCGATCGCGATCACCTCGGCGCTCGGGCCGCAGATCCAGAACGCGATGATCGCGATCGGCATCGTCGCGATCCCGGCGTACGCGCGGCTCACGCGGGGTCAGGTGCTCGCCGTACGTTCTCGCGAGTTCATCGTCGCCGCCCGCACCATCGGGGCAACGCCGCTGCGTGTCGTGATGCGGCACATCTTCCCGAACGTCACCAACGCTCTGATCGTGCAGGCGACGCTCTCGACCGCGTTCGCGATCCTCGCCGAGGCGGCCCTGTCGTTCCTCGGCCTCGGGCCGCAGCCGCCCCTCCCCTCGTGGGGACAGGACATCAACTACTCGATCCGTTACCTGCCGAACCTCAAGTGGTGGATGAGCGTCGGTCCCGGACTCGCGATCTTCAGCGCGGTGTTCGCTTTCAACTTCCTCGGTGACGCCCTTCGCGACGCGCTCGATCCACGCCTGCGCCGCTCCGGCTGAGCGGTACTTCCGTACTAGCCAGCAGTCACCTGGCGCCGGGACTGCCCGCAGGCTCGCACTCCTGCTAACCCATGCGCAGAACATGCAGGTGAGCCAGGTCGCCTACGACCGATTCGTGCTGGAGCTCCCTCCCGCTGATGCCTCTTGGCGTCCGCTCGCGGATCCGGAGGTCCTCGCAGAGACGGCCGCGTGGCTCTGGGACTTCGGGCCGAACCCGCTCATCGCGGTCGTCGGCGTCGAAGGAGCCGCACCGAAATGGCTCGCCGCATGGAACCCTCGCGGAGTTCGCTGGGCGCCGGCCGGAGCATCGTCTGGCGCCGCGGTGACCCTCGCGAAACGGACGGACCTCGAACGCTTCCTCTCCGAAGGCGCGCCCCACGAGCGGACGGTGCTCCTCTGGCCGCGAGTCAGCGAGGCGAAGACGTTCGAGGCCCTGGCGCTCGGGAACGAGGCGGCGTGGCTCAAGACCGTGGACGGCCACGCGAAGATCCAGCGCGCGGGCGAAGTGTTCGAGGTCCACCAGGTCAACGGCTAGCGTCGTCAGCTGCTCGGCTGTAACCCCCTGCGCGCGACGATCCCGAGATAGGCGCCCGCCAGCGCCCCTGCGCCGGCGAATCCGAGCGCCGCGATCCCGCCCGGTATGCCTCCACCCTGCAGCGCTTCGCTGATCGGGATCGGGGCGCCGACGATCATCGCGATGATCACCGCCGCGCGGGGCCGTACCGCCGACAGCGCCGCGGCGATGAGGAAGATGAGGCCGGCCTCGACGCCGGTGTCGTCGGTCCGCGCGTCGACGCTCGCGAGCCAGAGGCCGCCGGCGCAGGCCAGCGCGATGACGATCGCGGTGACCGCGTTCCTCACGGGCGCTCCTCGCGACGCTCGTCGGCCGCCGTTCCAAGCTCGCGGGTCCGCTGGTAGGCGGCGTACACGGCCTTCGAGAGTACCGTCCGCAGCGCGCCCTTCTCGAGCTGGTAGATCGCCGCCGCGCTCGTGCCGCCAGGAGAGGTGACCATGTTGCGGAGCTCCGCGAGATGGCGTCCGCTCTTGCGCGCGAAGAGCGCGGATCCCTCGACGGTCCGCAGGACGAGCTCCTCCGCCACGCGGCGCGAGAATCCGAGGTGCACGCCCGCGTCGACGAGCGCCTCCATGAGGAGAAACACGTAGGTGGGCCCGGTCCCCGAGAGCGCGGTCGCCATGTCCACCAGGTTCTCGTCGTCGACCGCGATCTCTTCGCCCAGCGCACCGAGGATCGCCTTCGCGAGGTCCTGCTGCGCGCCGTCGACGGCGGTGGTCACGCACCAGGCGGTCACGCCCATCCCCACCTGGGCCGGCGTGTTCGGCATCGCCCGCACGATCGCGGCATGCGCCAGGCCCTCGCGCAGCGATCGGAGCGTGGCCCCGGCGACGATCGAGATGACGAGCTGGCCGTCGTCGAGCTTTCCCGAGAGCTCGCGCGTCACCGCCGGCAGCATCTGCGGCTTCACCGACAGGACGACAACGTGCGCGTCCTTCGCGGCCTCGACGTTCGAAGCGAGCGCCTTCACGCCGTAGGCTTTCGCGAGCTCGGCACGCCGCTCGCGGCGGGGTCCGGTGACGAGCACGTGGGACGGCGGCACGAGGTGCTTGTCGAGAAGACCGCGGATCATCGCTTCGGCCATGGTCCCGCCGCCAATGAACGCGAGACGCTTACCGGAAAGAGGCACGCGCGAAGTATGCGGAGCGCTCGAAATGTGGAAAAACCTCTTGCGCGCTTTACCACGCTCTGTTACACCTCGCGCTTCGCGCCAACGCGCGAAGGAAGGTGGAGGCTCGATGACCGTGTTCGTCATCGCATCGATCAGGGAGGTTAGTCCGGGATAACGGCATAGCGACGTACGTACGGCGTCCTATGGCCACGGGCTCCTCCCGTGGCGTTTTTGTGTCCAGGTCCAAAACGCGGAGAGGAGGAGACCAATGTCCGGCCATAGATGCTGTCCGAGCGAGTGTGACCCACGCGCGGTCCAACGGTCGCTCTACCGTCACGCGCTCAACGCGCTCGAGCTCGCGTCGCGGTCTGGTTGCGCTTCGCAAGACGCGCGCGAGCTGGCCGAACGGTGCGCCCAGATGCTGCGCGCGGCCGAGTCGCGCGAGGAGCACCTGGTCGAGCGCCGATGAGCACCGCAGCGATCCTCAAAGCGGCGGTCGGGACCTTCCGGTCTCCGGCCGCCGCGCTGTTCAGCGCAGCTCGTTCTTGGGGGTCGGGCAGGTGGTGCGATACGCGCAGTCGTTGAACCCGTCGGCGTCGCGATCCGGCGACGAGGGCGCGGCGATGGGCGAGAGGTCGAAGTCGACGAGCGCGATCTGCTCGCTCGCGACGAGCCCGGCGCCCGCGCCGTTCACGCGCGCGTTGTCGAAGTGGACCGGCGCGACGTCAGGCATCGGCCCGACGGTGATCCCGCCCGTGTCCGAGATCACGATCGGCGTCTCGAGGATCCATTCCGCCGTCGCGTACGTCGAGGCGTACGGCAGCGTGATGCTGAACGCTCGCCGCGTCGAGAGATCCGTGATCGTGATCGTCCAGACCTCGGCTACGGCGCCCTCGGCGATGCTCACCCGGACGAGGTCGCCGGGACTGATGACGAGATCGGTGCGTATGCTCGGCGCAGGGATCGTTTCCCACCAGGCGTAATAGTCGGGTCGGCCGGTGGCGTCGACGTCGTGCCCGATGCCGGCCTGGATCAGGGTCGCGTCGCTGACGCTGCAGCCAGCGTCGACACAGCCGCCACCGATCCCGATCCAGCTCGAAGAGTATTCGGCTTCCCCGGCGTTCCGCTGCTGCACCTCCGGCACGATCCAATCCGCGCTGATCGAGTGGAACGTCGTCCCCTTTTCGAGGGTGCCCTGCATGTAGCCCGACCAGTTGAAGGACTCCTTGGCCCCGACGACGGCGATCGGCCGCGCGAACCGGACACCCGGCGGAGCGAGGGCGGACGCGGCGAGGACGAGCAACGCGAGCAGCGGCGCGAGACGCACGCGCCCGACGCCGCAGCCTGCGTGCCAGTGAGGCTACAGCGCGACGCGGATCAGATCACCCTCATCGAAGAGCCCTCGGGTCTTGATGCCGATGCGCTCGAAGGCCATGTGCGGGATCCCGATGTCGGCGACGAGCAATTCGCCGACGAACGGCCTGGCTTGCTGAGCGAGCAAGCCGCGCTTCGGCAGCGCAAGCGTCACCGTGAGCGTGGCGCCGATCGCCACGCCATGCGCCTCTCCCGTGTCAGGGTCGATGCCCGACGGGATATCCACCGCGAGTATCGGGCAGCTCGTCCGCGCTGCCGCGCCGATCGCCACCGCGACTTCGTCTCGCGGCGCGCCGCGCGCGTTGTAGCCGAGAAGCCCGTCGATGAGGAGGTCCGCCTCGACATATTTCTCGAAGTTGCTCCAACGCGAGCCGACATTGGTGACCCGTCCGGAGCGTGACTCGTCGGTGGTCACAAGTAGGCGCGCGATCTGGAGGTTCGTCGTCTCGCGCAAGCGCTCCCGGGTTCCGACGACGAGCGCATGGACGACCGCGCCCCAGTTCGCCAGATGCCGCAGCGCTCCCACCGCGTCGCCGCCGTTGTTGCCGGTCCCAACGAAGGCAGCGATCCGCTTGCCGGCGACGGAGCCAAGGTACGCGCGCGCGCCGGCTGCGATCTGCCGCGATGCGCTCTCCATGAGCACCTCCACCGGGAGGCGCACGTCCTCGATGGTGATCCGATCGGCTTCGGCCATCTGCGCGGCGCTGACTGCGGGTACGTCGCGCCGGACCGGAAGGTCCGCGAGAGTCATTTCCGGCCGAGAAGAATCAGCTTGTGCACGCTGAAGCTCGTCGCGGTGACGTCGAAGGCGCGCACGACTGCTGGACTCGCGTCGCGAAGACGGTGTCGCACCGCATCGGCGCGGTCCTTCGGCGTCTGCGAGCGGGCGAGCCACGAATCGACGTCGAGCTTGGTCACCGACGTCTCTGAATCGATCGACGTACGCAGCCCCGCTGCCTCCGCCAGGTGACGCCAGCCGCGAACGGTGTGACTGCGAACGTGCGAGGCGTCGCGGAGCCGCTCTAGATCGTTGATGAACGCATCGACCTCGGCGCCCTCCGGGGTGAAGTTGTCGACGAGGACGAAGAGACCGCCAGGTCGCAGGATCCGCGCGATCTCGCGGAACGCGCCGGCGGCGTCCGCGAAATGATGCGACGCGAGGCGCGACGTCACGACGTCGATAGACCCGCTGGCGATCGGTAGCGCGGTCGCGTCCGCCTGCACGAGCGAGGCACCCGGCACGCGGGCGCGCTCGAGGACGCCGCGGCCGGCCTCGAGCATCTCGCGGGTGGCGTCGATCCCGACCGCGGCGCGAAAAGCCGGCGCGACGCGCCGCAGCGTGTGAGCGACGCCGGTGCCGACGTCGACGACACGTTCACCGCCATGAGCTATCGCGAGCTCGACGACGCGGTCGAGGTCGGCGCCCTGCGCGTGATTGGGGCTGTCGACGTAGGCTTCGGCGACGCGGCCGAACTGCTCTTGGGCGGGCCGGATGCCGCTCACCGCTCGATCCACTTCCCGATGAGGTTCACCTTGATGCACCCGCGCTGGCGCCGTCATCGTCACGAAGGTCTCGGATATCCATCGCCGCCCATACTGACGCCTCGTGCGCATCGGCCGCTTCGACGTGCGGATATTCAGCGACGGCGTCTTCCGCTTGGATGGCGGCGCGATGTTCGGGATCGTACCGAAGGTGCTCTGGGAAAAGCAGAAGCCCGCGGACGATCGCAACCGCATCGCGATGGACATGAACTGTCTGCTCATTCGCGATGCCGACCACGTCGTTCTCGTCGAGACCGGTGCGGGGCCGAAGCTCAACGCGCGTCAGAAGGAGATCTACGGCATCGAAGACCCTCCCCGGCTCCTCGACGAGCTTCGGAGCCTCGGCGTCCGGGCGGATGAGGTCACGCTCGTGGTGAACACGCATCTGCATTTCGACCACTCGGGCGGCAACACCTATCGGGAGGGCGAGCGGATCGTTCCGACGTTCCCGCGGGCGAGCTATGTTTTCCAGCGCCTCGAGTGGGAGGATGCCCTCAACGCGAACGAGCGCACGCGCGGGTCCTACATAGCGGACGACTACGCCCCTCTCGAGGCGGCCGGCCGCCTCGAGCTCGTCGACGAGTCCGTCGAGATCCTGAACGGCATCCGTCTCGACCGCATCCAGGGTCACACGCGGGGCACGCAGACCGTGCGGGTTTCCGATCGCGGCGAGACGCTCTTCTTCTCGAGCGACTTCATGCCCGACCGGCATCATCTCCCGCTTCCGTGGATCCCGGCGTTCGATCTCTTCCCGCTCGACACGCTCGCGGCGAAGAAGACCATCCTTCCGCGGGCCGTCGAGGAGCGGTGGACCGTGGCGTTCACGCACGACCGCCCGCGATTCGGACGCATCACTGACGTCGAGGGCAAGCTGCGCTTCGACGAGCTGCCAGGGTGACCGATCTCCCGCGCTCCGCCTCGACGGTGATCGTCGGGGCAGGCGTGGTCGGAGCGGCCGCGGCATTTTTCCTGACGGAGCGCGGCGAGCGCGACGTCCTCGTCCTCGAACGCGACCGTCTTGGCTCGGGGACGACGTCGGGCGGCCTCGGCGGCATCCGCCACCAGTTCGTCGACGAGCTCGACGTGCGGATGTCGCAGCTCGCGATCGCATTCTGGCGGACCTTCGAGGAGCGCACCGGCGCGCGACATGACTTTCACGAGCGTGGCTACCTCTTCATCGCAAATACGACCGAGGGCGTCGCGCAGCTGCGCCGTCCGATGGCCCTGTACGAGCGCTTGCACGTTCCGGTCGAGATGCTCGGCCGCGTCGAGATCGCGGAGCTGGTCCCGCGGATGCGCGTCGACGACCTCGCGGGCGGCCGCTTCTGCGCGCGCGACGGCTACGGCGATCCCCTGGTGGCCCTCGCGGGGTTCGCCGGAGCCGCGCAGCTTGGCGGCGCGCGCTTCAAAGAGGGCGTGTCGGTCGAGGCATTGTTGCGCGAGGGCGACCGCGTGACCGGCGTGCATACCCCGAGCGGCGACGTGAGCGCCTCGCGCGTGCTCGTCGCGGCGGGCTGCTGGACCGCCTCCCTCTGCGCGTCCGCCGCGATCGCGATACCGATCTGGCCTTACCGCCGGTCGATCATGGAGTCGGGTCCGCTGCCGCAGCTTGCCAGCATCCCGCTCGTGATCGAGTGGGAATCGGGCTTTCACTTCCGGCCGAAGGACACCGCGCAGCGCTTCGCGATGCCGAATCTCACCGCCGACGGAAGGGAGGAGAAAGGCCCCGCAGGGCCGCCATCGGCATTTCCCGGCGAGTTCGCGCCGCTCGACGTGCCGCCCGCCCTCGAGCCATGGGTGCAGGCTCGCGCGGCGTGGCGGCATCCGGCGTTCGCCGATCTGCGAATCGTTCGGTCGTGGTCGTGTTACTACGAGATGACGCCCGACGATCACCCCATCGTGGGGCGCGTTCCGGGAGTCTCGGGCCTCTTCCTCGCGGCTGGGTTCAGCGGCCACGGTTTCATGCACGCGCCGGCGACCGCCGAGCTGGTCGTCGAGGAGATGCTCGATGGGCGCGCGCGCACCCTCGACATCTCCGACTTGTCGCTGGAGCGCTTTGCCTCAGGGCGGCGCCCATTCACGGCGGCTGTCCTCTGACGGGTGAATCCCGCCACATGGTGGTCCAGCGCGCGTCGCTGCTCGATGGAGCCCGCGCGGCGACCGGTCACGCGGTGATCGTCGACGTCTTCCGCGCGTTCACCACCGCGGCCTTCTGCATCGGTGCCGGCGCCCGCGAGATCGTCCTCGTCGCCGGTCACGAGCAGGCGCTCGCGATGAAGCACGAGGACCCATCGCTCTTCCTCACCGGCGAGATCGAGGGTCGGCCGATCGCCGGCTTCGACATCGGCAATTCACCTTCGGCGATCGAGAAGCTCGACCTCACGGGTCGCCGCGTCGTGCAGCGCACGAGCTCCGGAACGCAAGGCGTCGTCGCGGCAACCAAGGCACATCAGGTCCTGCTCGGCAGCTTCGTGATCGCGGACGCTACGGTGCGCTATTTGGGACGCGTCGCGCGCGACGTCGCCGTCGTCGCCATGGGCGTGGGCGGCGCGACCGGCGCGGACGAGGACGAGGCGTGCGCCGACTACATCGCCGCGCGTCTTGCCGGAGCGACGCCCGACGTCGCCGCGATCGTTGCGCGGCTGTGGGAGCACGAGGATCCGAATTGGCCGGAGTGGTTTCCACGGCGCGACGCCGAGCTCGCGTGCGAAGTGGACCGGTTCTCGTTCGCGCTGCCCGTCGTCCGCGAAGGATCGCTGCTTGTCGCGCGGCCGGTCTTGTCCTAGCCGGCCCGCCAGGTCCCGCCTCCGCGCATCGGGACGGGAAAACCGCTCGGTCCCATCGGTCCAGGTGGCGGGCCCTCGTCGCCGGGCCGCGCGAAGCCGGCGATCCGCTCCGCGAGACGGCCACCTTCGGCAAGCTCGTCCATCGCCTGGTCGATGTGCTTGTCGGTGACCCGCACCGCGCCCGCGCCGTTGCCGTCGATCGCGCCGAACACCGTCGCGTTTCGGAGCAGCTCCTTGATGTAGGCAGGGCTCGCGCCTTCGGTCCGCGCGATGAAGCGATCGAGGTTGTCGACCTCGAGACGGAGACCGCGCGCGTACAGGGCAAACAGCCGGCGCCGCGCGTCGGCGTCAGGCAGCGGGAGCGGCACGGCGAGATCGACGCGACCGGGCCGTGCGGCAAGGGCCGGCTCGAGGATGTCGGGCCGGTTCGTCGTGAGGACGAACAGCACGTCGACGTCGTCGCGCAGCCCATCCATTTCGTTTAGCAGCTCGAAGAGATACGGCTGCGTCTGCATCCCGGGCATCCCGCGCTCCTGCGCGATGAGGTCGACGTCCTCGACCACGACGGTGCTCGGCGCGAGGATCCGCGCCATCTGGGCGACCGCGCTGATCATGCCGAGGCCGCGGCCGGTGGTGAGCAGCGTGGTACGCCCCTTCATGCGCCCGGTGAGGTACATCACGGTGAGGGTCTTTCCCGTACCGGGCGACCCATAGAGCAGGAGCCCGCGCTTGATGGGTCGGCCCGCCGCCTTGAGGCGCTCGGCATGCTCGGTGAACGCGATCGCGTGACGATCGATCCGATCGAGCACGCCCTCCGGCAGCACGACGTCGTCGCGCGTCACGGTGGGCAGGTGGTGGAACGTGATGATGGTCTGCGGTCCGAATCCGAACTGCTGCGGTCCGAGCGACACGATCTTGCCGCGGTACACGTTGCGCTCGCCCATCAGGTTGGTGATCTCGGCGAGGAACCGCTGTGCCGTCGCGCGCTCGGGCGCCATCACCTCGATGCGCGCTCTCGCACCACGTGGCCCCATCATCTCGTTCGGTCCGGTGACGAAGGCGATGAGCGGCGCGCCATCGACCTTGACGAGGTAAAGACCGAACTGCACCACCGGCAAGACGCGTTCGCCGTCGAGATGGAAGTTCACCCAGTCGACCGGGCCCTCGGCGAGACGAAGGCTGTAGGGCGAAGTTCCGCGGTTCACGAAGTCCGAGAGGCCGAGGCCCCACTGGCGCTTGTTCTCGGCGGCGAGCCCGATCAGCTCGGCGGTGTGTCGCGGCATCTCGAGGTACGCCTCCATGGCCACCTGCAGGTTGGGCTGCTGGAACCGCTCGAACTCTTCGGAGATCACGGGCATGCGCATCGGCTCGCCGCCCAGATGCTCGCGTAGCCGCTTGAGCAGCGGTCCTTCGGGGACCTCGGCGCGATTGACGATGTCGTCGAGGAATCGCTTAAAGAGGAGGCCGAACTCTTGCGGCGTCGTCTTTTCGTCCATCGAGCCGCAGCCTATCGCCGGTCAGGTGAGCGAGCGCGCGTTCGACCGCATGATCACGCCACGCCCTCGGGTACGGGCCGGACCGACGGCCGAAGCGTGGCGACGCGGACGCCCGCGAGGATCACCACCCCGCCGGCGAGCTGCAAAGGTTGCGGTCGGTCGCCCAGGAACGTGACCGCCATCACGAGCGTCAGGACCGGGACGAAATACGAAGACAGCGACGCAATTCCCGCGCCGACGCGCGTCACGATCCAATAGAAGAGCACGAAGCTGGCGACGCTCGCGATGAGCGCGAGATAAAGGACATCGAGCCAAGTCCCAAGCGTCCAGCTCGGAACGTCGCGATAGCCGAGCTCGAGCGCCCCCAGCGGCAGCAGCGCGAGAGCGCCGACCGGCGCTGCGAGCGTGACCACGGCGAGCGGCGAGCGATCGCGCAGGGTGATCGTCCCGAGCACCGTGTACGCGGCCCAGCAGACCGCGCCGGTGAGCATGAGCAGGTCGCCTCTCACGCGCGCCTCCGAGAGCGCGCCGCCGGTCTGCCCAGCGAGGATGACCAGCGCCGCGCCGCACGAGGCGAGGGCGAACCCAGCCAGCTTCGCGGTGGTCAAGCGCTCACCGACGAGCGTCGCGCCGACCGCGGTGAGGACGGGAATGGTCGTCGGCACGATGAGTGCGCCATCGGACGCCGGCGCCATCGTGAGGCCGACGAACACGAAGGCGTTGTAGAGACCGTAACCGAGCAGACCGGAGAGGAAGACCGGAAACAGCCCTTTGGTGCCGAGCGGCAATCTCGTCGCGACGGCGATGACCGCAAGGACCAATGCCGCGATGACGAAGCGGACGGCGGAAAGCTCGAGCGGCGGCGCGCCCGCAACGCCGAGCTTTCCCGTGATCCACGAGCCGCTCCACATGGCCGCGACCAAGAACGCCGTAAGCGGCGTCACGAGCGAGCGCGACACGGGGGGACGATACGGGCAACGAGCGACGAGACGCGGAATACTGCGGCCGTGGCGCGAATACTCGTCACCGGCATCACCGGATTCGCGGGAAGCCATCTCGCCGAGCATTTGCTCTTCAGGGCCGACGAGGTGCACGGCCTTGCGCACGAGGAGCCGCCGTTCCCGCACCTTGCGGGAATCGCCGACCGGGTATCGATTCACCGCGGCAACATCACCAGCCTCGAGGAGACGAAGCGCGCGCTTGAAGACTCGCGGGCCGAAGCGGTGATCCACCTCGCCGGCATCGCGGTGCCGACCCTCGCGAGCGCGGATCCTGTTGCCGCGGTGCAGGTGAACGTTCTCGGCACGGCGACGCTCCTGGTCGCGCTCTCGGATCGGCCGAACGTGCGCTTTGTCATGGCATCGAGCGCGGACGTGTACGGCGCCCCGGATCGCGTCCCCGTCACCGAAGACGCGCCGGTCCAGCCGGAAAACGTCTATGCCGCGACGAAGGTGGCCGCGGAGGCGCTCGCGCGCGAGGCGGCATCGCGCCGCCAGGCTCCGGTCGTGATCCTCCGGCCGGCGAATCAGAACGGGCCGCGGCAGCATCCCGGGCTCGCCGCGTCGGCGTTCGCGAAGCAGATCGCCGAGGCGGAGGCCGGTCTCGTCGAGCCGATCGTGCGGCACGGGCGCCTCGACGCGCAGCGCGATTTTCTCGACGTGCGCGACATGGCCACCGCGTACGCCGCCGCGCTGTCGCTGGCCGAAAGCGGGACGTACAACGTCGGCAGCGGTCGTGCGACCGCGATCTCAGAGATCCTCGAAACGCTGCTCTCGATGGCACGCATAGCCATCCGCGCCGAGCTCGATCCCTCGCGCGTTCGTGGCGGAGAGGCCACGCGGCTCGCTCTCGACTCCACGCGTTTTTGTCAACGGACCGGTTGGTCGCCCCGCATCACGCTCGCCGACTCGCTCCGCGATACGCTCGCTTACTGGAGGGCGGCGATTCCGAACACCGTTGGGGCTGGGGGGCAGCGCCCCCCAAGTTTGTGAACATCGTCTTCGGCACCGACGGCTGGCGCGCGCGCATCGCCGAGGAGTACACGTTCGATGCGGTGCGCGTGTGCTCGCAGGCCGTTGCCGAGTGGGTCGTCCGTAACGGTGGCGCCGATCGTGGGGTCGTGATCGGCTTCGATCGGCGATTTGTGTCCGAGCACTTCGCCGCCGCGGCGGCCGAGGTCGTCGCGGCACACGACGTCAACGTTCACCTGGCGACGGCCGCCGCGCCGACCCAGTCGTTCTCGTGGGCGACGATGCGCAGGAAGGCCAAAGCCGGCATCGTCATCACCGCGAGCCACAACCCCTGGACCGACAACGGCTTCAAGGTCAAGGCGGAGACCGGCGCCGCCGCGGGCCCCGACATGCTGAAGGAGCTCGAGGCCATCATCCATCCGCTCGAAGCGCACCCCGAGCGCGTGCGGCGCATGAAATTCGAGGACGCCAAAGCGAAGGGACGGATCGAGCTCTTCGACCCCGCACCGGACTACCTCGCGCACGTTGGCGAGCTCTTCGATCTCGAAGCGTTCCAGGCTGCCGGCTACACCGTCGTGTGCGAGGCGCTCTACGGGAGCGCAGGCGGCTACTTCCCAAAGCTCATCGGGGGCGGCAAGACCAAGATCGTCGAGCTGCACGGCGAGCGAAACCCGTACTTCGGCGGCGTGAACCCCGAGCCCATCCCGCCGAACATCGACGAGTTCCTTCGCCGCATCCCGGCAGAGCGCGCCAACGTAGGTCTCGCGGTCGACGGCGACGCAGACCGCGCGGGTCTCGCCGACGAGCGCGGGATTTTCGTGACCACGCTCACCGTGTATGCGCTGCTCATGTGGTACCTCATCGAGATCCGCGGCCTACGGCAGCCGGTCGTGAAGACCGTGAACATGACCTCGATGGCGGACCGTCTCGGCGCGAAATATGGCGTCAAGGTCTACGAGGTGCCGGTGGGCTTCAAATACATCGGCCCGAAGATGCAGGAGACCGGGGCGATGATGGGCGGCGAGGAGTCCGGCGGGTTCGGCTTCGCGATGCACCTTCCGGAGCGCGATGGGATCGTCGCCGATCTTTTCCTCCTCGACTTCCTCCTCAAGACGAAGAAGAAGCCGTCCGAGCTCATCGCCGAGCTCATGCGCATCGCGGGTCCATCGCATTACCTGCGGCGCGATCTGCACTTCGAGGGCGCGGCGTACGGGTCGGCGAAGACGCGGATCATGGCGGCGCTGCACGAGGCGGCCCCGGAAAAGCTCGGCGGCCACGCGGTGGCGAAGATCGTGCAGCTCGATACGAAGGACGGCACGAAGTTTTTCTTGGACGACGGCTCGTGGCTCTTGATCCGGCTTTCGGGGACCGAGCCGCTCGTCCGGGTGTACGCCGAAACGAAATCACAGGGCGAGCTCGCACCGCTCCTCGATGCGGGCGAGCGCATGGTGAAGGGGGCAAGTGATGGCAATCACTGAGACGCGCGACACGTCGGTGATCGAATCGGTCGAACGGATCCGCGCTGCCGATCCAGAGGACATGCTCGGACGGATCAAGGAGCTGCCGAAGCAGATCCGCGATGCGTGGGCGATCGCCACGAAAGCGAGCATCCCACCGGCGTACGGAGATGTGCGCAGCATCATCGTCGCCGGCATGGGCGGGTCGGCGATCGGCGGCGACCTCGCGGCGGCGCTGCTCGAGGGCGAGCTCAAGGTGCCGATGACGGTGCATCGCGACTACGGGCTCCCCGGCTACGTCGGTCGAGACTCGCTCGTGATCGCGTCGAGCTATTCGGGCAACACCGAGGAGACGCTCTCGGCCTTCGAGGAAGCCCGAAGGCGCGGCGCGAAGGTCCTCGCCCTCACGACCGGCGGCAAGCTGGCCGAGCTCGCGCGCGCGTCGGGTTACCCCGTCGTGACCTTCAGCTACAAGGCGCGGCCCCGCGCGACGCTCGGCTATTCGCTCGGCCTCGTCCTCGGCGCGCTCTTCCGCATGGGTTTCGTGCGCGACCTCTCCGCGGACATCGAGGTGGCGCTCAAGGACCTCTCGCGCATCGAGGAGCGTGTCCACGAGGGCGGCCGGACGAACGACGCGAAGAAGCTCGCACAGGAGCTGTTCGGGCGGATCATGGTCGCGTACGGCGCCGGGGTCATGGGCGTGATGGCGCGCCGCGTCAAGGGCCAGTGGAACGAGAACGCGAAGAACTGGTCGGCGTTCGACATCATGAGCGAGCTCAACCACAACGCCGTCGTCGGTTTCCCGCATCCACCCATCGCGCGAGAAGCGCTGACCGTGCTCCTGCTGCGGAGCGATCGCGACAACCCGCGGCACAAGATTCGATTCGAGGTGACCCGCGAGCTCCTCGATCGCGCGCAGATCGAGCACCGGACGCTGCAGTTCGCCGGTCAGAACCTGCTCTCAGAGGTCCTGCAGATGGTCCTCTTCACCGACTACGTGTCGTTCTATCTCGCGCTGCTCAACGGCGCCGATCCCTCGCCGAACGACTCGATCGACTACCTCAAAGACCGTCTCGCGAAGGGCTCCTAGCAGCTGCACGCGCGCGGGTCGCCGCGATTGTTCGCGTTCTGCCCGCGCGATGGCACGCCGCTCGTGCCGACGCGCATCGATGGCCGCGAACGGCCGGCGTGCCCGGTGTGCGGGTTCGCGGACTTCATGCACGTGCAGATCGGAGCGAACACGATCGTCGAGCGCGACGGCGGTGTCCTTCTCGTGCGGCTCAACTACGGACCGCGCGACGGTCGCTGGGCGCTTCCCGGCGGCCTCGTCGAGAGCGATGAGACGCCGGAGGATGCGGCGCGCCGGGAGACCACCGAAGAGACCGGGTTCGACGTCGCTCTGGACGGGTTGCTCGCGATGTGGATGCGGCCAGGCTTCCCGATCCTCGTGGTGATCTACCGGGCGCGCATCGTCTCGGGGGAACTGCGCGTCGCCCCGGACGAAGCGTCGGAAGCGGCGTTCTTCGCTAAGGACAAGCTGCCGCCGCTCGAGGAGCTCGCCTGGCCCTCGACCGTTCACGGTCTCGAGGCCTGGCGCGCGTACGAGCCGCCACGGCCGTAGCACTAGATCGGCGGCCGTGTGCGCGCGTAGGCCGTCGCCGCGAGACCCACCGCCGTCAAGACCGCCGCGGCCGGGAACACGAGAAATACATCGATCGGAGCGAGAACGCTTCCGATGAGCGGCCCGACCACGAAGCTCATGTTCGCCGGCGCATACGCGAAGCTCATCACGCGCCCGCGCGCGGTCTCGCTGGCCGAGCCGGCGATCACGTTGAAGGACACGCTGAACACTCCACTCGATAGGCCGTTCGCGACAGCCCAGAGGATTGCGAATACCACGAGATCGCGCGTGAAGAAAGGCAGAAGCCACACGAGGACGAGCACTGCGCCGCCCGCGATGAGCACGCGCCAGTGGCCGAAGCGGTCCGCGAGCGCGCCGATGCCGGGGGAGGCCGCGATCGTGACGAGGCCACCTCCACCGAGCACGACCCCTACGACCGTCGCGAGGTCTGCGCCCGCGTAGAGACGCGCCACGACAAGCGGGACGTAGATGAACGCGAGGATCCAGCCGCCGAAGAGCAGGAACAGCGCGGGGAAGAGAGCTCGTAGCCGTGGCGAGCGGATCACCATGGCGACGCCGTCCAGCGCCATGCGGAGCAGCGGCTCGCCGGTCGTGCGTGGCACGAATCCATTGCGGTAGCCGAACGTGAGCAACACCACGACGAATGCCATCAGGGTTGCGTCGACGGCGACCAGCCAGGGGAAACCGAAGCGGTCCACGATCGGTCCGCCGACGAGCGGTCCGACGAACGCGCCAAACGGGTTCGCACCGTTGACGACGCCAAACGCGAACGCCACGCGCGCCGCCGGCGCGTGATCCGCGAGGGTCGCGAGGATCAGCCCGGTGTTCCCAAGCGCGAGCGCCTGAAAGCCGCGCGCGATGGTGAAGACCGCGATGTTCGGCGCGACGGCGGTGACGCCGAGCGCGAAGAACGCCGCGATGAACGAGCGGATGATGAGCGGCTTGCGTCCATACCGGTCCGCGAGCGCGCCCCAGAACGGCAGGAACGGGAGCCCGAACAGGTTCGCAAGCGAGGTGATGACGCCGACCCAGAAGGCAACGTCGGCCGCGGCCACGCCGATCCTCGGCAAATACAGTGGCGTGAACGCCGAAAGCTGCCCGTAGCTCGCGACCTCGAGGAATCCGGCCAGGCTGAAGATCACCAGCATGCGGACCCAGTGCGAAGCGGATGGCCTCAGCGCGAATTCAGTCCGTGAAGCTCACTCGAAATCGATCGTCCCCTAATTCGGCCGCTTTTCCGCGGTCCCGCGAATGCTATGTCCGGAGGCTAGACTCGGCCCGTCCGGCCAAGCCGGGAAGAATCGGGGTTGGTGGAGGACGTTATGTACTCGAGCCTCATCTCCAAGATCGAGAAGGCGAAGCGGTACGCCGAAGAACCCGAGCGGATCTCCTTCCGAAGCTTCGAGGTAGCGTTCCGCGGTGACAACGGCACCCACGCCGTCTCCCTCAAGGGTGATGACTGGTCCTGCGAGTGCGACCATTTCCGCACCTCCGGTCTCTGTGCGCACGTGATGACCCTGCAGCGAGTGTTCAGCAGCCATCTCTCGGACAATGCGCGATACACCCAGGAGCACGTGCCAGCCTGATCTCCGCGCACAACTGAATACGCGGGCTTTTCAGCGAAGCCGGTGAGATTCCGGCAGGGTCGCGCCACCGTGAAGGGCATCGCCCCAACTCGGGTCGCCTGAATAACCCGCTCGCGGCCAACACACCTTCGCGAGAAAGGGGTGAGCCAGATGCGCTCTCGTTCGATCCTCACGCTCCTCGCCGTCCTCTTCCTGACGTTTGCCGCCGCCTGTGGCGCGACCGCACGGCCGACGCCCACGCCCCCCGCCGCAAGCGCGCCGTTCCCGACGACCGTCACCGATTTCCAGGGCCACGCCGTGACGCTCTCCGCGCGACCCGAGCGCCTCGTATCGATCGGCCCGTCCATCACCGCGTTCCTGTTCGCAATCGGCGCGGGACCGCGCGTCGTCGGCGTCGACGATTTCTCCGACGAGCCGGCCGACGCGACCAAGATCGACAAGGTCGGCGGCGTGAAGGTGAACTTCGAGAAGATCGTCTCGCTTCGGCCTGATCTCGTGCTGACGGTCAAGTTTTCCGATGGGACGATCGAGAAGCTGCAGTCTGCCTCGCTCACCGTGCTGGTCGTCGATCCACAAAACGTCGCCGACGTCGCGAAGACCGCGCGGCTGCTGGGTCAGGCGGTCGGCGCGGATGGCAGCACGCTCGCGACGTCGATCGAGCAAAAGGTCGATGCGGTGCGCGCGAAGACCGCGAACGTGGCCACCCGGCCGCGCGTCTACCACGAGATCGACGCGTCGGACCCGGCAAAGATCTTCACCGTCGGCCCTGGCTCGTACATCGATGACCTCATCAAGATCGCCGGCGGTGTGAACGTCGCCGCGAACGCGACGACGGCGTATCCGCAGCTTTCGGCCGAGCAGATCGTGAAGGCCGACCCTGAGGTCATCGTGCTTGCGGCCGACCCGTACGCGGCCAAACCGGCGGATGTCGCGGCCCGGAGCGGGTGGTCCGCGATCTCGGCGGTCCGGAACGGGCGCATCGGGACGATCGAGCCGAACCTCATCAACCGGCCGGGGCCACGGGTCGGCGAGGCCGCCGAGGCCTATGCGCGGATCGTCCATCCGGAGCTGTTCAAGTAGTGCGTGTCGCCACGACCTTCGTCGCGCTCGCGGTGGTGCTCGTGCTGAGCATTGCGGCGGGGATCCTCGTCGGATCGGTCCCGATCGCGCCAGGAGACGTCCTCGGCGCGCTCCTTGGCTCGCCCGACGTGAACGGGACGATCGTCCGCGACCTGCGGCTTCCGCGCGTGCTGGGATCGGTGCTCGTCGGCGGGTCGCTCGCGACCTCCGGCGCGCTGCTGCAGGGTTTGCTGCGCAACCCCCTCGCCGATCCATTCGTCACCGGCACGTCCGCGGGCGCCACGCTCGCGGCGATCGTCGCCATCGCGCTTGGCCTCAGCGCGCCGCTCGTCCCGCTCGCGGCGTTCGTCGGCGCGCTCGTCGCGGTCGGCCTCGTGTGGCGGCTCGCGCGGCTCGGTGGACCGACGACGGTCCTCACCGTCCTGCTTGCGGGCATCGTGCTCACCGCGTTCGCCGGCGCGGTCGCGACGTTCGTGCTCGTCGCGAGCGACCGGCTCGCGGTGCACCTCCGCTCGGTCCTCGGGTGGCTTCAGGGTGGCGTTTCGGTGATCGATTCGGGCGAGCTCGCGGTCGCCGCGGCCATCGTCACGATCGGGCTCGCGGGAGCTGTCGCCCTCGCGCATCGCGTGGATGCCTATGCCTTCGGCGAAGAGACGGCGGCCACGCTCGGCGTCGATCCCGACCGCACGACGCGCGCGGTCCTGGGCGCCACCGCCCTTCTCTCGGGCGCCGCCGTCGCGCTCGCGGGACTCGTCGGCTTCGTCGGCCTGGTGGTGCCGCACGCGCTCCGTTTCGCGGTCGGCGCAACCCACCGCCGGCTCGTGCCCGCGAGCTTCCTCGCCGGCGCGGCCGCTCTCGTCCTCGCCGATCTCGGCGCGCGCACGCTTCTCGCGCCCGGGGAGCTGCCGGTCGGGGCGATCACCGGCCTGGTCGGCGCTCCATTCTTCCTGGCGCTCCTCGTGCGCTCGCGGCGAGTGGTCGTATGACGGTGCTCGAGGCAAGAGCTGTGAGCGCGGGATACGGAGCGGGTACGGTGCTGCGGGATTGCACGCTCTCGCTCGCGTCGGGCGACGTGTTGGCGGTCGTCGGGCCAAACGGTGCGGGGAAGTCGACCTTGTTGCGCGTCCTCGCCGGCCTTCTTCGGCCACGGGCCGGATCGGTCTCGCTCGACGCGGCGGACATCGTCAGCCTCTCGCGCGCTGCGATCGCGCGGCGCATCGCCGTGGTCCCTCAGATCCTGGACACGCTGTTTCCGTTCACCGTGCGCGAGATCGTCGGTCTCGGGCGGACCGCCCGCCTCGGCCGCTTTGGCGGCGCGTCGGCGGGAGACGCGGCCGCCGTCGATCGCGCGATCGCCGAGCTGGAGCTTGGGCCGCTCGCATCACGGCGGATCGATCGGCTCTCGGGCGGCGAGCGTCAGCGCGCGGTACTCGCCATGGCGCTCGCCCAGGAGGCCGACGTCTTGCTCCTCGATGAGCCCACGGTGCACCTGGATCCCGGGCACCAGATCGCGACGCTCGCGCATCTGTCGCGGCTCGCGCGCACGCGCGGTCTGGCCATCCTCGCGGTCCTTCACGACCTGAACCTGGCGAGCGCGGTGGCATCGCGGGTCGTGGTCATGGACCAGGGCCGCATCGTGCGCGACGCACCGCCAGGCGAGACGCTCACAAGCGAGCTTGTCGCGGCGATCTTCGGGAGCGGTCTCGAGGTGGTCGCGCGCAACGGGAGTCCGCGGGTGTTCCCAGCGGACCGCATCCGCTCCTAGATCACTTCCCCCGCGTCGCGAGACGCGCCTCACGCGCGGCTCGGGAAGCCTCGCGCGCCTCGACCGCCGCGTCGCGTGCCACGGCTGCGGCCGCGGCGGAGGCGGCGTGTTCCTCCGAGATCAGCGTCTTCGCCTGCGTGCGGACGCGACGGCCCTGCGCGATCTCGAAGGCATACCGCACGAAGGTGTTCGCGATCCCCGCCACGGGCACGGCGAGGAACACGCCCCAGAATCCCGCGAGGCGCGATCCGAGCAGCAGGGCAAGGAACACGAAGATCGGATGGATTCCGATCGCGTTGGACATGATCCGCGGCCCAAGGACGTTGAGGACGATCTGCTGGAGCGCGAGCGTCAGGAGGAATACCCAGAGAAGCGAATCCGGCGCGCCGAGCAGGGTCACCGCGAGCACGGGGACCTGCGCGATGATCGGACCGAAGAACGGGATGATGATCGCAAGGCCCGAGAGCACCGCTAGCACGCCCGCGAACGGCACACCGAACGCGACCAGGATGGCGAGCGTCGCGATC
This sequence comes from Chloroflexota bacterium, assembly GCA_005889075.1. GTDB lineage: Bacteria > Chloroflexota > Limnocylindria > P2-11E > P2-11E > 3-1-20CM-2-70-9. The sequence continues at coordinate 13,411 of VBDQ01000020.1, read as the reverse complement.
CCGTACACGATCCCAAGGAGGAGCGACCCGCGGATGAACCCACCGAACGAGCGGTCCGCGGAGAGACGCAGCAGCTCGGCTTCGCTCTGAAGCTCGGGCGAGAGCACCTCGACGAAGCGCCGCCATAACGTGCCGCCGTCGATGAGCATCAGGAACGCGATGATGAGCACCAGCGTCGCGTTGAAGAGAACCGTCGCCGTAGCCGAAACGAACCCAAGAGCATCGGTCGCGAGCGATCCGGCGAATGCGGAAAGGCGCTCAGGGAGCTGACCGTAGAGGTCGGTGACCTTGATGGGTATGCCGATCCGCTCGAGGTTCTGCTGGAACGCGACGACCTCGCGGGCGGCGCGGTCGCCGTATTCCGGGGCGCGGGTAACCAGATCGTGCAGCTGCGCGACAAGGCTCGGCACGGCCAGCGCGAGCACGCCCGTGAGGAGGATCGCGATGGCGATGTAGACCACGACCACCGAGAACGCGCGGTTGAGGCGCGTGCGCTCGTCGATGGCGCTCACCAGCGGACCGAGCAGGTACGAGAACGCCCAGGCGATGAGGAAGATGAGGAGCACGTCGGCGACGCGGCCCAGCGCCTCCCAGAGAGACGCGATCAGCTGAAAGCTCGCGAGGATGATCAAGAGGACCGCGAGGATCGACAGGAGCTGTCGCTCGCGGGGGGATAGGTTCACGTTGGGAATCTTAATGACGGCGATACCATGCCCCGGTGCCGGAAGCGCGCTCGCTCATCGATCGATACGCAGCGCATCTTCCGGTGACCGAGCGGACCCCTCGGCTTACGCTCGGCGAGGGGAACACTCCGCTCGTCCGCGCACCCGCGCTCGAGCGCGAGACGGGCCTGCCCGAGGTGTGGCTCAAGGTCGAAGGACAGAACCCGACCGGCAGCTTCAAGGATCGCGGCATGGTCGTCGCGGTGGCGAAGTCGCTCGAAGCAGGCGCACGCATGGTGCTCTGCGCATCGACCGGCAACACGGCCGCATCGGCCGCGGCATATGCGGCGCGCGGCGGACTCTCGTGCACGGTCGTCCTACCCGCGGGGCAGGTGGCCGCGGGCAAGCTTGCGCAGGCGGTCGCGCACGGGGCCCGCGTCGTCGCCGTCCGCGGGCCGTTCGATGCCGCGCTCGCGGTCGTGCGCGCGCTCGCCGAGCAAGGCGAGGCGACGGTCGTCAACAGCGTCAACCCGCACCGGCTGGAAGGTCAGAAAACGGCGGCGTTCGAGATCTGCGAGGCGCTGGGCGAGGCGCCGGATGCGCTCTTCATCCCGGTCGGTAACGCCGGGAACATCACCGCGTACTGGAAGGGATTCGTCGAGGCGTCCGAATCGGCTATGGCGACGAAGCGGCCGCGCCTGTTCGGCTATCAGGCGGCCGGCGCTGCGCCCCTCGTGTCGGGCCGGCCGGTGTCGGACCCACAGACGATCGCGACGGCGATCCGCATTGGAAATCCCGCCTCATGGAAGGGCGCGATCGCGGCTCGGGACGACTCGGGCGGGGCCATCGATTCGGTCACCGACGACGAGATCCTCTCCGCGTACGCATTCGTCGCGCGATGTGAAGGGATCTTCTGCGAGCCGGCGTCCGCCGCGGCCGTTGCCGGACTTCGCAAGCTCGCGCGCGTCGGCGGCCTGCGCGAGGCTCGCCGAGTCGTCTGCGTGCTCACCGGTAACGGCCTCAAGGACCCGGAACGCGCGCGCTCGCTCGCCGGTCCGATCGCCGAGGTCGAGGCCACACCGGATGCGGTCCGCGGTGCGTTGAGCAGATAGCGTGGGGGAGCTTCGGGTGCGCGTGCCCGCGTCCAGCGCGAATCTCGGCCCAGGCTTCGACTCTTTCGCTCTCGCTCTCCCACTCCTCGCCGAATACGAGGTCCGTCCCGCGCGTGCGTGGACCGTGGCGATCGAAGGCGACGGGAGTGGCGTACCGACCGATGAAGAAAATCTGTTCGTCGTTGGTGCCCGCGCGACTGCTCGGGCCGCGCAAGAGAACCTCGGGGCCTACCACGTCGTGCAGCGTTCCGCGATCCCGATCGCTCGCGGCCTCGGATCGAGCGCGGCCGCGATCGTCGGCGGCGTGGTCGCCGCGAACGCGCTCCTGGGCGACCCGCTCGACCGCCGTTCGCTCCTGCGCATCGCGACGGAGGTCGAGGGGCATGCGGACAACGTCGCCGCGGCGCTCTACGGCGCGCTCACCGTCGCGCTTCCTGGCGACGACGGTCCGGTCGCGACCCGTATCGCGTTCCCGAGCGGCTGGCGGATCTGCTTGCTGATCCCGCGCGAACCCCTCCCGACGGAGAAGGCGCGCGCCGTGTTGTCGGCGACGGTCTCGCGGGCCGATGCGGTGTTCAATCTCGCGCACGCGGCCGCGCTCCTCGCCGCAGTCCTTCGCTCGGATGGCGCGCTTCTCTCGATCGCGATGGCCGACCGGCTCCACCAGGCAGCGCGCGCACACCTGGTGATCGGACTCGACGAGATCATCGCCGCGGCGCGGGGCGCCGGCGCGTTCGGCGCCGCGCTCTCGGGCGCGGGCCCGGCGGTCCTGGCCGTAGCGCCGGCGCGGCTCGCGCACCGGGTCGTCGTCGCGATGGAGGATGCCGCTCGTGACGCCGGGACGATGGCGCGTGGCCGCGTCGTGCGCGTCCGCGCCGCGGGCGCCCAGATCAAGCGCTCGTGAGGACCGCCCTCGCGCTGTCTTTTGTTCTGGCGATTCTCGGTGCCTGTGAAGTCGACCGTACGATCGTGGTGAACAACCCCACGCCCTCTCGCAGCCCGTCAGCTTCGCCGAGCGTCGCGACAGCTTCGCCGCCTCCGACGCCGACCCCAACTCCCGTGCCGACGCCGCTCATCTCCTCGCGCGGTTCGATCGTCGTCAAGCAGCCGCTCGCGAACTCTCGCGTGCACAGCCCGCTCACGATCGCGGGCGACGCGAGCGTCTTCGAGGCGAATCTCTCGTGGCAGGTCACCGACACCGCGGGCCGTGTCCTCGCGAAGGGCTTCACGACGGCAAGCGCGGGCGCGCCCGAGCGCGGGACGTTTTCCGTCGTCGCGACCTACGCTGACCCTTCGTCGGAGGCCATCGCGTTCGCCGAGGTCTACACGGTGAGTCCTCGCGACGGCAACATCGACGAGATCGTGCGCGTTCCCATCGTGCTCGCCCCCAAGGGCTGATGCGGCTCGCGCTCCTCGCGATCCCAGCGGTGCGTAGCGCCGTCGCACTCGAGCTCGCGCGCGACATCGAGTATCACGAAGAGATCGGATCGACGCAGGACCGGGCGCGCGAGCTCGCGGCTCGTGGAGCGGCGCCGACGATCGTCGTCGCGGACGAGCAGACCGCGGGACTGGGGACGAAGGGTCGCCGCTGGGACGCGCCTCGTGGGACCAGCCTCCTCGGCTCGTGGTTGTTCCGGCCCGCGCCGGGCGAAGCCGGCGTGTTCGTGCTGCTTGCGGGCGTGGCGATCGCGCGCGCACTGGAAGGACTCGGTGCACACGACGTGCTCCTAAAATGGCCCAACGACGTCGAGCTCGGCCACAAGAAGGTCGCGGGCGTTCTCGCGCACGCGACTACGGATGGGGAGGGTGGCTCGCTGGTGCTCGGTATCGGCGTGAACGTCCATCAACGGACGTCTGACTTTTCTGCACCACTGCGCGCGACCGCGACATCGCTCGCGATCACCGGCACGATGGTCGATCGGCTTTCGCTCCTCGCGGTCCTCTCTGCGGAGCTCGACCGTCTTGCGGTCGACTCTGACCGAAGCCCTGTGCTCGCGGAGTGGCGGCGCCGCGCCACTCTTCTCGGCCGCGAGGTCGAGGTCACGCGTGAGGGAGCTCCCGCGCTGCGGGGCATCGCGCGCGACGTGGCCGAGGATGGTGCCCTTCTTGTCGGCGGCGAGCGCATCGTCGCTGGCGAGGTCCGGCTCGTCGGCTGATGGAGCGCTTCGCGATCGTCGTCGACGGAACCGCGTCGTTCGCGCCGGGGCTGGAGCGCGAGCTCGACATCCGCAAGCTCCCGCTCCACGTTGACATCGGGCCCGACTCGTACACGGCCGAGGTCGATCTCTCGGCCGATGAGTTCTACAAGAAGATCGCCGCGCCGAACGTGAAGCCGGGGACGTCGCAACCGTCGATGGGCGAGTGCCGCGACGTCTACGAGAAGCTCGTCAGTGAGGGGCTACGCAAGATGGTCGTGCTCACGATCGCGAGCGAGCTCTCCGGGACGTACTCGGTCGCGAGCACGACCGCCCAGCAGATGGACGGCACGCGGATCGTGGTCGTCGACTCGCGGACCCTGGCCGGCGGCATCGCCCTGATCGCCACCGCTTGCGCCCGGGCGCGCCGCGCTGGGCGGTCCTTCGACGACGCGGCGGCGATCGCGCAGCGCCTTGCGGGCAAGACGCGCATCATCGCCGCAGCCGACGGCCTCGAATACCTGCGGCGGTCGGGACGCATCTCGGGAGGCGCCGCGCTCTTCGGCTCGCTGCTCGCGGTGAAGCCGATCCTCGCGGTCGAGGATGGCCGCGTCGACGCGATCGATCGCGTGCGCACCCGCGAGAAGGCCACCGCGCGCGTCAAAGAGCTCATCGAGGAGAAGCTGCCGCCAGGATCGAAGGTCAACGCCTGCACGCTGCACACGAACGATCCCGAGCGGGCGCGCGCGCTCGGCGACTGGGCACAGGAACGGTTCCACTGCCTCGAACATTGGGTCGCGGAGGCGGGGCCGGTCATCGGCGCACGCGCCGGCCCTGGTGTCATTGGACTCTGCTGGTACCGTTCCGAAGAGGTCCAATGACGCCTGCATCAACTTCTCGCCACTCCCGACGTGGCGCTTCAGCCGGGGTGGCAGGGGGGCGCTTCGCGCCTCGGGGGCCCCTACCCCCGCCCCTGCGAGGAATAGGCATTGGCCTCACGGCGGCGCACCCGCGGTGAGGCTGCGCAACCCCTTCGGGCGAAAGCCGAAGGAGTTCCCGTCACATCTCTGGACACAGTGTCCGAATTGCGCCGAGATGCTCTTCAACAAGCAGCTCGCTCGCAACCTCAACGTGTGCACCAAGTGCGGCCATCACTTCAAGCTCGGCGCCGCCGAGCGCGTCGAGCTGCTCGCCGATGCCAAGTCCTGGACCGAGATGGACGCCGACATGGTGTCGTCGGATCCGCTCGGCTTCGTGGATAGCAAGCCGTACCCGGACCGGATCGCGGCGGCGCAGGCGAAGAGCGGACACAAGGACGCGGTCCTCACCGGCGACGCGACACTCGCCGGCATCCCTGTCGCGCTCGCGGTCATGGACTTCGAGTTCATGGGCGGTTCGATGGGCAGCGTCGTCGGCGAGAAGATCACGCGCGCGGCGGAGCGCGCCCTGGCCGAGCGCAAGGCACTCGTGATCGTGGCCGCCTCGGGCGGCGCGCGCATGCAGGAAGGAACGATCGCGCTCATGCAGCTGGCGAAGACCGTCGCCGCGGTTTCACGGCTCGATGAAGCCGGGCTGCCGTTCGTCAGCGTCCTCGCGGACCCGACGACCGGCGGCGTCCTCGCGTCCTTCGCATCGCTCGGCGATCTCGTGCTCGCCGAGCCCGGTGCGCTCATAGGCTTCTCCGGTGCGCGCGTGACCAGCGAGACCATCGGCGAGAAGCTGCCCAAGGGTTACCAGAGGGCGGAGTTCCAGCTTCAGCACGGCTTCGTCGATCAGGTCGTGCCGCGCGCGCAGCTGAAGGAGCGCATCGCCTTCTTCCTGAACGCGTTCCGCATCGCGGGTCAAGACATGCGCTGGAGCCTCTGATGGGAATGCTCGAGCGCATCGCGGGGACGCGTCGGGTGGCCGAGGGCAACGGCCACCTCTGGGAAGGGGCAGGCCTCATCACCGACGCGACGGAGCTCGCGGTGCGGCCGAAGTCCTGGTAGTCCGTGCAGATGGCGCGCAACATCGCGCCCCCGCACGCGCTCGATCTCATCGGACGGGTCTTCGATCACTTCCAGGAGCTGCACGGGGACCGCGGGTTCCGCGATGACCCCGCCGTCGTGGGCGGCATCGGCGAGCTCTCCGGTAGGCCGGTGATGATCGTCGGTCAGCAGAAGGGCGCGTCGACCGAAGAGAACATCGCGCGGAACTTCGGCATGCCGCACCCGGAGGGCTACCGCAAGGCGATGCGCCTCTACCGTCTCGCGGAGAAGTTCCACCTCCCGCTCATCACGCTCGTGGACACACCGGGCGCCGATCCGCGTCCCGAGGCCGAGGAGCGTGGTCAGGGCGAGGCGATCGCGAAGAGCATCCAGGTCATGACGCGGCTCGCCACGCCCGTCGTCGTCGTCGTCATCGGCGAAGGCGGCTCGGGCGGTGCGCTCGCTCTCGGGGTGGGCGACGTGGTGCTCGCACTGGAGAACGCGACGTACTCGGTCATCTCACCCGAAGGCTGCGCGGCGATCCTCTGGCGGAGCGCGACCGAGGCCGAGCGCGCGGCGCAGGCGATGAAGCTCGCCGGACCCGACCTGCTCGAGACCGGCGTGGTCGATGCGCTCATCAAGGAGCCTGACGCCGGTGCACACACCGACCACGACGCGACCGGCGCGGCGATCAAGACCGCGCTGGTCGCCGAGATCGACCGCATCTCGCGCGTGCCGATCGCCGACCTGCTCTCGCTGCGCTACGAGCGCTTCCGCGCGTTCGGCACGATCGTCGAGCCTGGCGGCGGCCAAGCGCCGGCGACACCGGCGCCGTGGTGGCGGCGCGCCCTGCGCAATCCTCTCCGGCGCGAGCGATCGTGAGCGATCACGATCCGCTGCTGGGTCTCGTCGACGATCTCATGGCCCTCGAGCTCCCCGCGGGACTCGATGGCGTGATCATCGAGGTCGAGGCCGACGGCTTTGCAGTGTCGGTGACGCGGAGACGAAATGGCGCGGACGCCTCTCGGCCGACGCTCGACGCCGCAACGGACGGTGCCGAAAAGACCCAGCGCGTCCATGCCACGACGGTCGGCATCTTCAACGCGGGCCGTGAATGGACAGCGGGTGACGAGGTGAAGCGAGGCGACGTGCTGGGCGGCATCCAGTCGCTGGGGCACATCGCCGAGATCAGCGCGCCGGCGGACGGCGAGATCCGCGAGGTCCTCGTCGCCGGCGGCGCTCCGGTGGAGTACGGCCAGCCGCTCTTCGTCATTGCCCTCCGCTGAGCGCATCGACGTCAGCGTTCGGGCGGATGGCGATGGTCACGTCGCCGACGTGACCGTGCGCGATCGGACCACGACGACGCACCGTGTGCGCATTTCCCGTGCGGACCGTCAGAACTACGGCGGCAGCAGAGATGTAGCGGATCTCGTTCGGCAGTCCTTTGAGTTCTTGCTCGCACGTGAGTCGAATACATCGATCCTTCGCGACTTCGACCTATCGACCATCGAGCGCTACTTCCCCGAATATCCGCGGACCATCCGCGGGCGCTAGGCGACTACGCGGCGGCCGCGGATGGCCTGCTCGAGCTCACGCTGCGCAAGGCGCGCGCCGCGCGCCAACCTGATAGGAACGTCATGAGCGCGAAGCCATGGATTGCGACCCCGATCCAGTCGGTGAGACTTAGGACCAGCAGTAGATCGAGGGCGTACGCGATGACCCCAAAGGCGAACGGCCAGCTCGCGCCGGCGCGCGCCGTTCGGCCGAGGAAGAAGAGGCCGGCCACCAGTGGGACGGTAAGGAAGATCGACAGCCAGAGCAGCGGCTTGCCGGCGACGATGTAGACGATGACGACGAGATAGGTCGCCAGCCCGAGACCGCTCCCGAAGCTGGAATCGGAGCCGAGGACGAGGAGGATCGTGTTCACGAGCGATAGCCCGCCGATCCAGTAGAACCACCCCGCGGCGCGGTCGCGATCTCGCGTGAAGCGAAGCGCCGCCGCGTCCACCGATGACGTTGGCGTCGTCGCGAGGCTCGAGAGTCCGGCGACTTGCCCGATGCTTCCCACCGAAAAGTCGTAACCGCCGTCCGGCTGCGGCGAGAGACGCGCCGGCCGGCCTGCGACCTCGAACGCGACGATGCCGTCGCCACCGAGCCGCATCAGCTGGTGGCCGTCGACGTGCAGCGTCGGTGTACCGAAAAGTCGCTTGTCCACGCTCACGACGTGGGTGCGTCCCGCGCCATCCATGACTTCCCAGCGGTTCGTGCCCATCAGCGGCGCATGGTGCCGTCGGCAGGGCGGCCACTCCTATAGGCCGCTCGTACTCCCCGAAGAGGACCGCGCCTATGCTCCGCGGCTCGTGGGTATCGCCTGGCTTTTCCCAGGTCAAGGCTCGCAGAGAGTCGGAATGGGGAAGGATCTCGCGGCGCGTTATCCGACTGCGGCGCGGGTGTTCGAAGAAGCGAACGACGCGCTCGGCTTCGATCTGCGCGCGCTGTGCTTCGACGGTCCGAAGGAAGAGCTCGACCGCACCGCGAACACGCAGCCCGCGCTGCTCGCCACGTCGCTCGCCGCGCTGCGCGCGGCGCAGGAAGCTGGCGCGATCGGCGAGCCCGCGATGGTGCTCGGGCACTCGCTTGGCGAGTTCACGGCGATCGTCGCCGCCAGCGCGCTCACGCTCGCGGACGCGCTGGGTCTCGTGCGCACGCGCGGCGAGCTCATGCAAGCAGCAGATTCCAATGGCGGCATGGCCGCGGTCCTCGGCCTCGACGCGGACGTGGTCGCGCGCACGATCGTCGGCACCGCGGTCGTCGTGGCCAACGACAACGCGCCGGGCCAGGTCGTGATCTCGGGCCCACGCGACGAGCTCGAGCGCGCCAGTGGTGCGCTCAAGAACGCAGGCGCGAAGCGCGTTGTTACCCTGCGGACTTCGGCGGCATTCCATTCGCCGGCGATGCGCGAGGTCGCGCCTCGGCTTCGAGAGGCGATGAGCCTGCTCACCTTCAGCCCACTGCGTTACAAGCTCGTGGCGAACGTCGACGCGAAGGTGCACGAGCATGCCCGCGAGCTTCCGGCGTTGCTGGAGAAACAGGTGTGGTCTCCGGTACAGTGGGTCGCCTCGGTACGGCGCGCAGAAGGGGACGGCGCGTCCGTCTTTGTGGAGTTCGGTCCCGGGAACGTCCTGACCGGGCTCGTGAAGCGGATCCTGCCCGACTCGAAGACCGGAAACGTCGCGGACGAGACCACGCTTCGGCAGTCGCTTCCCCTGTTGGAGGAGAGCGCGTGAAGGTCACCAAGACGTACTTCATGCTCATGGCCGCGGACGTCGGCCGCGCCGCGTCGTTCTACAAAAAGGTGTTCGGCCTCAAGCCCGGATACGAATCGCCGGATTGGACCGAGCTCGTGCAGAACGGGACGACGGTTGCGCTGCACGGCGGCGGCACGACCGCCGAGCGCGACACTGGTCTCGGCTTCTACGTCGACGACATCGAGGCGGCGTGCGCCGCGGTCGCGTCGTCCGGCGGTCGAGTCGTGAAGCGGCCCGAGGAACGCCCGGGCGAAGGCATCACGCTCGCGACAGCCGTCGACACCGAAGGCAATCGCTTCTCCATCGCCGAGCCCACCCCGCGTTGACCTCGATCGACAAGATCCTCATCGCGAACCGCGGCGAGATCGCCGTGCGGGTCATCCGCGCGTGCCGCGAGCTGGGCATCCAGTCGGTCGCGGTGTACAGCGAAGCCGACGCCCACAGCCTCCCGGTGCACCTCGCGGATGAGGCGATCTGCATCGGGCCTGCGAACGCGCGCGAGTCGTATCTCAATATCCCCGCGATCATTTCCGCCGCGCTGCTCTCGGGCGCGCAGGCGATCCACCCTGGTTACGGGTTCCTCTCCGAGAACGCCGACTTCTCCGAGGTCTGCAAGGAGCACGGGCTCGCGTTCATCGGCCCTCCGCCCGACGTGCTCGCGCGCTTTCACGACAAGGCGGCGACGCGTATGGCCATGAAGCAGATCGGTGTACCGGTGATCTCGGGATCGGATGGTCCGGTGCGCGGCGTCGCCGAGGCACTGCGGATCGCGGAGGCGATCGGCTATCCGGTGATGCTGAAGGCGAAGGCCGGCGGCGGCGGGCGCGGCATGCGCAAGGCCACCTCCCCCAGCGAGCTACAGCGGCTCTGGCCGCAGGCCGCGAGCGAAGCGAAAGCGTCTTTCGGCGACGACGGGATCTACGTCGAGCGGTGCCTCGAGGGCGTTCGCCACGTCGAGGCGCAGATCGCCGTCGACGAGTCCGGGCGGGGGATCTGTCTCGGTGAGCGGGAGTGCTCGACGCAGCCGTGCGTTTCGGTTATCGCAACGTCGGGACGTTCGAGTTCCTTGTCGATTCGCAGAACCGGCCGTACTTCATCGAGGTGAACTCGCGGATCCAGGTCGAGCACACCGTGACCGAGGTGACCACGGGCATGGACCTGGTGAAGGAGCAGATCGCGCTTGCGTCCGGAGAGCTCCTCTCGTTCAGCGAGGAACAGATCTGGGTATCAGGGCACGCGATCGAGTGCCGCGTGAATGCCGAGGACGCCGAGGCCAATTTCGCTCCCTCGACCGGAGTGCTCACGACGTGGCTCGCGCCCGGGGGGCCGGGCATCCGCGTGGATTCGCACTGCTTCCAGGGCTACGAGGTCCCTCCCTATTACGACTCGCTGCTCGCGAAGGTGATCGCCTGGGGTCGGGACCGCGCCGAGGCCGTGGCGCGGATGCAGCGCGCTCTGGATGAATTCACGATCGTCGGGGTGACGACGAACATCCCCGCACACAAGAAGATCCTCGCGAGCGAGCTGTTCCGCGCCGGGCAGGTCACGACGCATCTCATCGACACGGTCGGAGTCGACGCCCTCGCCGGTTAGCTAGGAACCAACCTTTGGATCGGGTATCTCCTTTGAGATATCGGGGACCGCACCCGAGGGGTCGGCGCCGGCATCGCCTGCCGGCAGCGGCGGCATCGGACCGAGCGGGAAGTTTGACATGCCGATCGTCGACATCGCGTCGCGCTCGGGCAGGCTCGTCGCTGCCTCGTCGTCCGGGTCCACAGCCTCTTCTTCACGTTGGTCTTTCTCGGACATCACGACCTCCTGTGCAGGAGGTGGCGTGCAGCGGTCGTGCCCGGCGCGAGCGGCGGGCTAGCCCTTGGGTGGCGCGGAGACCTTGGGCACCACTGTTGGCGTCTCGCCATCGTTCGGACCGATTTGATTTGGCTGACCCGTTGACTGTGGCGGTGCAGTTACATCCCGCGGCCCGACTGTTGCCGGTGCCCCGGTCTGCTGCGCAGGAGCGGATGTCGGACCCGGCTGCGCCGGCGCCGGCGTGAGAGCGGGAGCCGCTGTAGGCGCGGGATTCGATGTGAGCGCCGGCGCACTTGTCACAGCCGGCGCGAACGTGATCGCGGGAGCGGCCGTCGCTCCATTTAGCGGTGGATTAATCGGTTGACCCGGAAGGGAAGTGAGTGAACGAAGCAGTTGCAGGAGCGCGAGCATCGCGACGACCGCGGCCGCCGCGAGTAGCCAACCGTTCGATCGGACGCGCGTCTGAATTCCCACAAATCTCCTCATCGCGGACTAACGATCTCACCGTCGAAAAGTTCCGTCGCGGAGACGTCCGTTCATTTCTCTTTGTAGACTGCCGCGCGGGCAATCGACGAATCACTTCGTCGGCTTTGCTACGAGGAATGGGGGGGTCTGCATGCACCGTCTCCGCGGGTATCTCGTCACTCTTTCGTTGCTCGCGGTCGTCGTGGCGATCGTGGGCTCAGGTTCCTGGGGTGGGCAGACCGAGTCGGCTTACGCCATCACGGTCGAAAAGCTGTCCGGCGATTCGCGTGAGGCAAAGGCGGGCATTGCCAACGAAGGGCCGGACGGAACCTATGCCGCTGAGCAGGCGGTCCTGCGCGCATATCCGGCAGACGAGATCCCGGCGGACGCGCAATTCAGCGCGCAGACGACATTCCAATCGTTCAAGAAGAGCGGGAAGTCGGTAGGTCAATGGTCGCCCATTGGACCGCTCAACAAGGCCACCTACCCAGGTGTGCTTGACGTGTTCCTGTTCGACGGCGGTGACTACATCGCCTCGGGACGTGTCAGTGCGATGGCGCTCGAACCGTCCTGCAGCAAGAGCAAGTGTCGGCTGTATGTCGGGGCTGCAGGGGGTGGCATCTGGAAGACCGACAAGGCGCTCGAGGGAAACCCGAACTGGTCCTTCATCAGCGGCTCGCTCGGTTCGAATGCGATCGGGTCCATCCTCATCGATCCCAGCGACGCGAGCGGAAACACGATCTACGTCGGTACCGGTGAGCCGAACGCGTCTGGCGACTCTGAAGCGGGTGTTGGCATCTACAAATCGATCGACGGAGGTCAGACCTGGGCTCTTGTGCCCGGCAGCGACATCTTCTGGCAGCGGGCGGTTTCGAGCCTTGCGGTCGACAAGGACGGAAAGCTCCTCGCCGGAATCGCGAGTGCTGTTCGCGGCGTCTCCTCCGTCACAAGCGGCGCGTCCTCGAGTGGTTCAACCACGCATCCTTTGGTCGTGCGGGGCGTTTATCGCCAAACCGGCACAACGTTCACGAGGATCTTCACCGCGCCAGACCCGACTCGCGGCGTCACGCAGGTCGTGGTCGACCCGACCCACTCGGGCGTCATCTATGCCGGCGTCTTTGCAGAGGGAATCTGGCGCTCACTCGACAATGGGGCCAACTGGTCAAGGATCTTCATCCCCTCGGACCAGTCGCCTCGTGGCGTCGCCATTAACGCACTCGACCGCAGTGCGTTCGATATCACGACACTGGCGACCGGCGCAACGCGGATGTACGTCGGCGACGGAACAGGTTACGCGCCCACAGCCAACCCACCCGATCTCAACAAAGCGAAGTTCTGGCGCAGCGACAACGTCGATACGGCCGCTTCGTTCGTGGACATGACGACGGCTCAGACCTCGAACTATTGCACTCAGCAGTGCTGGTACGACAACTACGCCGTGGCGGTGGCCGGTTCACCCGATGTTCTCTACCTTGGCGGCTCGTTCAGTTACGACGAGGTGCACGGCAAATCGAACGCGCGCGCCGTGCTCCTTTCGACGGATGGCGGACGCACGTTCACGGACATGACACAAGATGCCGCGCCAAATCACGCCGGGTCAATGCATCCTGACCAGCACGCTTTGGTGACGGTGCCGGGGACCGCGACGCAGTTCATCGCGGGCTCGGACGGCGGTGTGATCCGTTCCGATGGGCAGCTCGCTGATGCATCGTCGAAGTGCGATTCACGCGGGCTCAACGCTGCCGACAACGCGTACTGCAAATCCCTTCTGTCGAGCGTGCCGAACCAGCTCACCACAATGAACAAGGGTCTCGACACACTTCAGTTCCAGAGTCTTTCTGTCAGCCCCCAGAGTCCCAAGCTGCTACAGGGTGGGACACAGGACAACGGGACATTCCAGTACAGCGGCTCCGCCCAGGAATGGCCGCAGATCATTTATGGCGACGGCGGGCT
>VBDQ01000096.1 GCA_005889075.1 Chloroflexota bacterium | reverse complement strand
GAGTCCCTCCACGAGCGTCGGGTTCCACGAACGCGACTGCCGTACGTTCGCGACGAGCGCGCGATGCGATAGGACGGCGCCCTTTGGCACGCCCGTCGTGCCACCGGTGTACTGGAGGATCGCCGTGTCCTCGGGTCGGACGTCCACCGACCGAAGGGCGGCGCCGTCGCGCACGAGGTTCGCGAAGAACCACTCGCCCGCGGCGCGGTCGACCGTCGTCCGATACCCCTCGCGGCGCTCGCGCGCGAGCGTGAACAGCGTCCGGAGAATCGGAGGGAAGTACTCCTTGATGTTCGTGAGGATCAGGTTCCGGACCGGCGTCCCATCGCGCGCGGCGCGCGCGACGGCGTGGAGACGCGACAGCGCGACGAGTGTCTCCGTCCCGGAGTCCGCGAGCTGTCGGCGCAGCTCGGGAGCGGTGTACAAGGGGTTGCACGGGACCACGACCGCGCCCGCTCGCAGCGCGCCGTAGAACGCGATGACGAACTGCGGGCAGTTGGGCAGAAGGAGCGCGACCCGGTCCCCTTTGCGGACGCCCAGCGACTGGAGGCCCGCGGCGAAGTGGTCCGCGAGCCGATCGAGCTCGGCGTACGTGAGCGATCCTTCGATGAGTCGATGCCCGACGACGACGCCGAAGACCGTCGCGACCGCCCGCGGATGACGCGCGGCGGTGTCGGTGAGGAACTGTTGGAGAGGAACGGCGGGGTAGTCGAGCGTGTGCGGCACGCCGGGGTCGTACTGCTTCAACCAGGGGCGCTCGGTCGGGATCCCGATGCTCAACCTCAACCGCCCGCTCGCTACCGTAGCACCAGCGATGAGTGGCCGACGAATGGCCTGCGCTTCAGCGGCTCCTACGGCAGTCCGCTGTGCGGCACGTCGACTTTCGTCATGGTGACCACCGCGTCGCGGCTCTCGGACTCGATCGCCTCGTAGTACCCGCGGGCGGCGCAGCCCAGCAGCGTGCGGCCGTCGGAGCCACCGAGCATGCACGCGAAGAAGCGCAGGCCGGCGGGCGGGTCGATGCGATCGACGATCGTGCCATCTGGAGCGATGCGGTAGCAACGACCCGACCCCGCATCCGCCGACCAGATGTGGCCCTCGGCATCGAGGGCACACCCATCTGGACGGAGGGCCGGCGGGTCAACGGGGGACGCGAGATCGGCCCAGACCCTGCGATCGGTCAATGAGCCATCCGTCGCGATGGTGAACGCGGTGTAGCGACTCCTGAACGTCTCACCGACGACGAGCATCCGTCCGTCTGCGCTGATGACCGTGCCATTTGGGAAGAGAAGGTCATCAGCGACCACCGCTGACGAGCCGTCGAGGTCGACTCGGACCAGCACGGTCGGCGTCGGTCGGGACTTGCGATCCAGCGCGAAACCGAAGTTCCCGACGTAGGCGCGGCCGGACCGGTCGACGACCATGTCATTGAGGAAACCGCCACAGAAGCGGGAAACGTTGGCATGTTGCGTCACGCGTTCATCGGGCCAGCGCCGGATAAGGCGGCCGTCTTTCATCGAGACGACGAGAAGCGACCCGTCGGGAAGCCATCCCAGACCCGACGGCTGCTCCGGCACCTCGAGGATGACCTCAGCCGAGCCGTGTTCATCCACGGTCTGGACCACATGACGATGGAAGTCGCTCACGTACCAACGACCGTCGTGCCAACGCGGTGCTTCGAAGAATCTGCCGCCGTCCAGAAGGATCTCGAGCTTTCGTGCCACGCTACGCCGTCGCACTCGGGGTCACGATCACGAACGCGATAGCCTAAGCCTCCGCGCATGGCTACCGCCGTTTTCGAATCGCTCTCTGTAGACCCGGCCATCTTTGAGCGTCTCACGGGCTGGACGATGAGACCCGAGGGGCTCTGCCGCGGCGAGCGCTGCGTCCCCCTCGCGGCGGGAAACGCGCGCGTGGATGTCCGTGTCTTCGCGGAGCGGACCTCGAGCGCGCTCGTGCATGACGCGGAGAGCGGGCTGTGGGCACTCGGACCGGAGTCGGGTGGCCGCGCGCTTGCGTCCGCGAGCGTGCCGGAACTCGAACTGCCCCGTGTCGATGGGAATCCCTTCCGCTTGTCGTCGCTGCGCGGCACCAAAGTGCTGTTGGTCGCGTGGGCGTCGTGGTGAGGGTGCCGACTCAGCCTGCCCGTGTGGCAGGAGCTGCGAGCGGTCCTGCGGCCGAGGGGCCTCGAGATCGTGACTATCGCGCTTGACAGCGGAGGCGCGATCGCCGCGCGCCCATGGATCGAAGCCGCCAAGGCCGATCACCCGTCCCTCATCGACGAACGACATCTGTGCGATGAGGTCCTCGGCATCGTGAACGTGCCGAGCGGCGTGTGGATCGATGAGACGGGGACGATCGTGCGCCCGCCGGAGCCTGCGTGGCCTCGGCGGCCGGCGTTCGCGGACCGCGAGCCGCGGCCCGATGATCCGCCACTCCGCGCCGAGTCGATCCGAGTCGTCCGCGGACTCCGCTACGAAGCGGAGCGCTACATCGCCGCCCTACGGGACTGGGTGGAGCGCGGCGCGGGCAGCCGCTTCGCGCTGCCCGCCGACGAGGTCGTGCGTCGGAGCCGGCCCATTCCGCCGGAGGTCTCGTCCGCCGCCGCCTCGTTCGCACTTGGCCTCGCACTGCACCGGCGCGGCCAGAGCGAGCGCGCGGCGTACTGGTTTGGGGAGGCCATGAGGCTGCAGCCGGACAACTGGACCTACCGGCGGCAGGCCTGGACGCTGGCCGGAGCGGATCGCGAGCGCTTTTACTCGACGGACTGGCTTACCGAGGTCAAGCGCCTGGGCGCGGAGACCTACTACCCGCCGCTCGAGCTCTAACTTCGCCGACGTCCCTGATACGCGTGAACGGAAACGCCTGCTCGCCGTCGATCTCGTTGAACCATTTGTCGTTGCTCGTAACCATGTGTCGCCAGTTCGGTTCTAGCCCTCGGCACAGCTAGCCTTCGGCCCGATGTACACCCCGGAAGACCGCGAAAAGATCAGGTCCGAGCTCGTTGCGCTCGCGCGTGACGATCCGCGCATCACCGGTGCCGCCCTGACTGGGTCCGCCTCGGTGGGTCGCGAGGATCGGTATTCCGATATCGATCTCGCGTTCGGAGTACGCACCGCCGCGGACGTCAGCGTCGCGTGTGTGCCGGAGAGCGAGTTCGGTCCCCGAGCGCCAACATTTCGGCTCCTTTTCGGACGAGCCAACGAGCTGACTACTGAGCGAGCGCCAAGGGTCCACGATCTCGTGGGCTGGGGTTGGCTCTACGCGCTCCATGCACGCTCCGCGATCGCGCGCGGCCTGTGGTGGCAAGGCGAGTACATGGTCAGCGCGATCCGCGATCAAGCCATCGCACTCGCGTGCATTCGCCACGGCCTTCCGTCGGCGTACGGTCGCGGCGCCGATGCCCTGCCGCGCGAGATCCTCGCGGCGTTCGAGGGCGCGATCATCCGTGAGCTCACCAGCAAAGAGCTCGTGCGCGCCATGGCTGTGGCAGTCGATGTGCTCGTCAATGAGATCCGTCCCGCCGATCCTGCGCTCGCGGCCGACCTCGACGGCACGTTGAGGGAGCTGGTCACGACCGCATCACCCTGAGGGATTGCTCACTTTCTCGAATGAGGCAAGCGAGATGCAAGACTGTTTTGAGATGGCTACTCGTCTTGCCGCGATGCGCGTCGGAGCCGGGTTGTCGACCCGCCGCTCCGGCCTCGCGGCCACCGAAGACGCGCTCGATGCGGCGCTCCGACCGCTCGCCGGCGCGATCCCGGACCTCGCGTTCCTGTTCGTCGCTCCGCAGTTCGAGGACGAGCTCGAGTCGATCATGCAGAGCGCGAACGCCAGCATCGGAGGCGGCGCACTCCTCGGCTGCGTGGCGGGCGGGGTGATCGGTGGGGACCGCGAAGTCGAAGACGCGCCGGCCGTCGCGGTGTGGGCCGCGACGCTCCCAGAGGTGACGATCCGTCCGTTCCGCCTGACTTACACCGAAGAGGAAGAGCACGCGATCTTCGATGGCCTCGAGGAGGTGCCCACGCGCGCGCCGGATAGCGTGCTCGTCATGCTCGCGGATCCGTTCAGTTTCCCGGCCCATTTGCTGCTCGATCACTTCAACGAGCACGCTCCGGGACTCCCGGTCGTGGGCGGTATGGCCTCCGGCGGTCTCGTCGCTGGACGGACGAGGCTCCTACAAGACGACGAGATCGTGAGCGAAGGCGCGGTCGGCGCGATCCTCGAAGGCGCACGCGACGCGAGCGCGATCGTGTCGCAGGGCTGTCGCCCGGTTGGCGAGACGTTCGCGATCACGCGCGCCGAGCGCAACATCGTCTACGAGCTCGGGGGACAATCCGCGGTCAAGCGGATCGAGGACTTGTATTCGGGTGCGAGCGAGCGCGACCAGGTCCTCATGCGGCAGGGGCTTCATGTCGGGCAGGCCACCACTGAGCTCAAACCGGAGCTCGGTCGGGGCGACTTCGTGATCCGCAACCTCGTCGGCATCGATCGCGACAACGGCTCCATCGCGATCAGCGATATGGCCGAGGTGGGGCAGACCATCCAGTTCCAGGTGCGCGACGCCACTTCAGCGCGCGAGGATCTGCGCGAAATCCTGAGACTCGAAGGCGTCTCGCCGGTGGCGGGGGCGCTCCTCTTTTCGTGCAATGGGCGTGGACAGGCGCTCTTCGGCGAGCCGAATCACGATGTCGGCGCGCTGCGACGCGCCTTTGGTGAGATACCGATCGCCGGTTTCTTCGCGGCGGGCGAGCTCGGCCCCGTGGCCGGCCGCAATTTCGTCCACGGTTTCACTGCGTCAATGCTGCTGCTCCGGAACGGAAACGAGCTGAAGGGATGACCTCGCCGCGAGACTCGGCCAAATGCTCGCGCATGCGGCCTATTCGGTGAGAGTCGGACGCCAGTCCTCGAACCACCGCTCGATCTCGGCGAGTTCGATGGGGACCCATCCGGCGCCTTCGTGCAGCCACGCCATCGCGGCCCAGGACAATCGATTCGCGAAGCGTGCGTACTCCGCGGTCTCGAACAGTGTGTTCAGATCACCCTCCGAGGGCAGCGCGCGACCCGCGACCGACAGCCTGTCTCGGTAGCGATGAAGGATCCACGACCGCTCGGCCGGCGGAAACCGTAGGAGGAACGTCGAGAGGTCGTAGGTGAGCGGCCCCACACCAACGTGGTCCCAGTCGATGAGCCGGACGTCTACGCGCTCCCCCGAGACCCTCGCGAACGCATTCGCTCGCCAGAGATCGCCGTGGAGGATCGTGTCTGGTCCGGCCGCTCTCTTGAAGACCTCTGCCCTGCCAGAAAGGTCGACGACGAGCGGACGTAACCGCGCGAGCAGGCCATCGGCCAGCGCATGCAGCTCCCTTGATCCGGTGCGGTCGCGCCCGATCTCCTCGAGTCCGCGGATCGAGTCGTTCACGTTTGAGATGAAGAAGGCGAGCCCAAGGTCCTTGGTATGGTGGCGGACCTCGGGCAGCAGCGCGTGCCCCATTCCTCGTAGGTGCAGCGTGGCGATAAGGTCGATGGTCCCAGCGACGTGTGCCGGTTCCGAATCTCGCTCGAGGGTGTGCTCACCGAGATCCTCGTAGATCTGCCAGAACCAGCGCCCCTGCCGATCAGCCGTGGTGGTGAGCAGCGGGGCACAGTGACCGCCGAGATCCAGCGCCGGAAGCCAGCGCTCTGCGACGAGTCGATTGACCTCTGCGATCGACGGTTCACTGCGCTTGAGGATCAGCGAATCGAACGTCCGGCTCGCACCGAGTCGAAGCCGGTACACGCGATGCTTGAGGGGCACGAGCTCATACGCCCAGAGGGCCGGATCGTCTTCGCGGAGAATCGTTTTGAGAGCGTCGACCAGCTCGGCGGCTCCTGGTTCCTCCATGCCTTCGAGCGCGTCGCGAAGGTCGCGAGCGCCGACCGCCGTGCTCATATCGCTCTTGCCGTTCCCAGATGGGCCACCGGTTGATTCAGCGCACGCTCCAGCACCCGCGCGACGACGCGGGACGCGTCGAAGTGCTCCTCAGCCAGGGCACGCGCCGAGCGGCACTGCCGCTCGTAATCGGACTCGACCCGCGCGAGCGCATCTGCCGCATCGTCCACGGTCCTGAAACGGAACACACCTTCCGCGTCCGGCAGGAAGCGACTCGGGCCCGTGTACTGCACGACAGCAGGCTTTCCGCTGGCCAGGTAGCAGGCGGTCCGGTCGCTAACCCACCCGGTCATGAGCTCGACGTACACCGGCTTCGCGTAGCTGAACTCGCCCCGCGATTGCGCGAGGTACGCGCGGTACTGCTCGGGCGTTGCGCTCACGTCCCACGCTTCACGGAGCCTCCAGCCGAGATGCACCAGGCGCTCGCGCCACTCCTCGTATTGGCGCCCGAGACTGATCGCCTGCTCGAGGGGGACCGCGGTGTGGGCCGGCAGTTCCGCAAACTCGAGGAACCCGGTCAGCTTGTCGTTGCTCAGCTCCCTTCCATCAAACCGAACCGTCCCGCCCCACCAGTGCGCGACGGTCGTGTACGCGGCGCCGGGCTCCGCCCGCGCTGGCGGCCACTCGGGGAGGAACACGGGCGGCGGCGTGTGCTGCCACTCGAGGCCGCAGTCCGGGAACTCCGCGGCCGGCCTGCCGACCGTTTCGCCGACGGTGAAGTACAGGTCGTGCGGCGCAACATGCAGCTCGCCGGTGGTCATCCAGATCTGCAGCAGCCCGGGATCGGTGTCGACCAAGGCGGACCGCCGAAAGCGACGCACGACGGCCTCCGGTAACGAGTGCCACAGGTTGAGCAGCAGATCCGCGTCTGCGGCGGCGTCCAGAT
>VBDQ01000095.1 GCA_005889075.1 Chloroflexota bacterium | reverse complement strand
TTCTTCACGGCGGCGGTGACGGTGCAGGTTCGTGCGGTCGCCGGCGGCTTCAGCGTGATCGTCTTCGTCGCGCCGACGGCGGACGCGAGCGATGTCGCCGTCTCTGCGCCTGTCGCGGTGCCGCTCGCCGCGACGAGCAGATCGTTCATCTCGAACAGTGCGTTGCTCGCGTTCGATCCGGTGTTGCTTCCGGAGTCGACTCGCTCGGTCATCCCGCCCGGCGGTGTCCATCCCGATATCCCGCCCGACGTCGCGGCGACCCCGTGTAGCGTGACGAGCATCGTGTTGGCGGCGCCCGTCGTGACCGACAGCGCGGTATGCGACGTGCCGCTCGGTGTTGTCTGCTCCGCCTGCTGATCGATGGGTGCGGCGTTGTCGACGCCGCTGTAGGCGACAAGTCCGGCGCCTCCCTTCACGCTGCCGCCGAACGTGAAGGTATAGCTTGCGGGTTCGCTCGCGACATTGGTGACCGCGTGCCAGAACGTGACGATGGAGATAGTCGTGCCGTTGTCGATCCTGGTCACGGCATTCCATGTGGCGTCGGGGGCCGTGATCGTCGTGCCGCTCCCGCCGCGCACGGCGAACCCCGCGAGCATGACGTCGTTGGTGTGAAGGCCGGACGGTTTGTTGAGCGTCGTGCTGGCCGTGTTTTGGATAAAGGCGTTGGTCGCACCGACGAAAGCGACCTTGTTGGTGTTTTCGAGATAGAGATCCGCTTGCGCTGTGCTGCCGCTGGGGATGCTCTGGCCCGCGCTGTATGAATCCGAGTTGAACGTACACATCCAGTTGGCACCGGCTGCCGGCGGGCATGTCGTCGCCGTCCCGGAGCTCGGTGTGTAGTGCTGAACCATGTTCTGGTAGCCCGCGCCGTACGCCGACGCGGGCGTTGTGGACTGGAACGTGAACACACCCGAGTTGTCGGTCACTGCGGCCGCGGGCGTCGCGTGCGTGAGAAAGACGACGTTGACCGAAAGCCCGACGCAGAACCCGACGACAAAGGGCAGGATCTCGGTGAGGGGCGAGGCCAGGCCGCTCGATTCCGCGATGCCGAATGAGCGCAGCCCGAGTCCGACCAAAGCGAGCCCCGCCATCGAGGCAACGACCACGAGCTTGACTCCGCCGACGCGCATCCTCACGACCGTCTCCGCTTCCACCAGCGAGCTCCGAAGGGCAGCGCCGGCGCGAGCAGCAGCAGGCCCGCGACGCCCTCCGGAACGACCGTGGTGACAGTGAGCTTCGAAGGCGTCGTCGAGCTGTCGAAGTACAGCGCGGTCGCGCAGTTCACGGCGTCGTTCGGCGTCACGACGTCGAGCTGAAGTCGGTCGTTGGCGTCGAAGGTCTCCGCGCCCGACAGGGCGAAGCTCCGAGTGAACAGTGCGGGTCCGGCCGTGGGACTGGTGACCGCCATTGAAACCGAGCCCATCGTCGAGGCCGGTTTGCCTCGAAGCGTGAGAAGGTGAGCCACTCCGGACGTGCCGACCGTCGCCGCTGTACCCGCCGACAGCGCGCTCGCCGACGTCTCCACATGGTCGTTCTGGTTGACGGCGACCCACGTGGTCGCGGTGTTCGCGACGTCCGCACGCTCGGTCATACCGGTCGGCGGGCTGGCCCAGTTGTCGGTCCCGGAGATCGAGGTTGTCGAGGCGATGGCGAATGAAGCAAGGGAGAGCTCGTCGATCTGGGTAGCGATGATGCTCGGAGTCGTCTGGGCCGCTCCGCTCGTGGTCTGGCCGTTCTGGGCATCCACCGGGCTCGCTGGATCGACATTGCGGTACGCGCTGATGGCGCCCGCGGCATTCTGACCGATCGTCCAGGTCCAGCTCGCAGGATCGGTTCCGGTCGCCACAAGGCTGTACACGGCGAGCCCCATCGCGGGCGCGGTCGCGTTGTTCGTGCGCTGGACGAGCGTCCAGCTGCCGGTGAACGTGATGGTGGGGTTTCCGACAAATGCGATCGACGCAATGAGCACATCGTTGGCGATCACCCCGCCACTCACTGCCGGCTTATTGATGACAAGGTTGCCGGCGTTTACGACGCCCGTCGTCGTCGGGGAGACGTAGTACGGCGCGTACGTGTGCTTCAGCGTGGCGGTGACGGTGCAGGTGTGCGACGCGGGCTTCAGCGAGAGCTGATGCGTCACCGCGAGCACCGTGCCGCACGACGCCCTTTGCGACCCGGTCGGCCAGCCCGGCAACTGGTAGCCGGTCGAGTTAAATACGTTCCCGGAGTGAGCGACGTTGCCTGAGACGTTGCTGGCAGCGCCGCCGCCGCTGGAACTCGCCGCGGGCTCAGAGTCGTAGAAGATGCCGCTACAGGTGGTGCTCGTCGCGTTGAACCAGGCGGCGATCATCTGCTCGTACTCGTACGTCCCGGTGAGGCTCGGTGCGTAGTACTGCCCAGAGAGCGAGGTATCGGACGCGCCGACATGTTGGTCGACGGGATTCGTGGTGTCGACGCCGGAGTAGGCCGCGATATTCAGCGCGGCCTTCTGTGCTGTTCCGCTCCACGACCAGCTGTAGCTCGTCTCTGCGCCGGCGTTTGTCTTCCAGTAGACGAGGAGCGAGAGGGTCGTGCCGTTATCGATACGGTCGATGCGCGTCCATCCAGCCGGGACCGTGATCGATGCGTCCGTAACGCCGGTACCGCCGCGCACCCCGAGGTGGGCGATCATCACATCGCTTGCGAGCGTTCCCGCGGGCTTGTTGGCCAAGATGCTGTTGGCCGCACCGCCGGCGACGTTCTGTGCGGATGCGCGGTACGCGATCGGCGGTGCGTTGTCCAGGTAGAGGTCCGTCTGCACGGTACCGGCTTGCCTCTGCTGGCCCGCGGGCATCTGGTCCGAGACGAACCGGCACGTCCAGTTATTGAACGTCGGCAACGCCCTGGTCGATGTGCCCTGCACGGTAGGGACAGCGGGCCGCAGCGCGAAGTTGAATGCCGCCCAGCTCGTCGCCGCATTCGTGTCTGTCGATGTCGGCGCCATCGCTCCAGCGGGCGCGAACATTCGCGTGGAGGTGCGGATAAATGCCGCACCCCCCTGCGCGCTTCGCGGGGTGTACCCGGCGGGAGGAGCGATCGTGTCCACGTTGTTGTTCTCGAAGCTGACGGCGACGTTCCAGGCTTCGTCGTCCACGCTCGTGATGCTCGTCCAGCTGACCGCCGCGGTGGTCCCGGTGACCTGCAATGGCGTGACGTCCGCGACGCCGTTCAGCTGGACGCCGAAGTACGCGTCGACGACGCCGGCCCAGTTCGTGGCGCTGGCAATCGTCCAGGTGTAGCTCGCCGGTTCACTGCTCGCGATGCGGTAATAGAGACCCTGGTTCGTTCCGACGAGCGCGTTGCTCCATGCGGCCGGCTTGACGATCGTGCCCGCGCCGGCGCTGATCGCGGCGAGCATGACATCACCGTCCTGGACGCCAGCCGGGACATTGACCACGAGGCTCGTCGTCGCGGTCGCGGAGTTGGTCGCGCTCGCGCGGTATTGGATCGCTGGACAGGTGGTGGAAGCGCCACGCAGGGCGAGGGTGTGGGCGACGCCCACGGTCCCCGCCGAACAGGTCGACGTGGCCGTCCTTGTCCCGGTCCCGCCGATGGATGCTTGTACCGCGTCGGCGCCCTCGCCGGAGATCGTCCCAGCGGAGAAAACGTCCACACGCTCGTTCATCCCCGATGGCGGTGTCCATGTCGCCGTGGCAGTACCGCACGCCGCGCTGAAGTGAGTGACGATCATGTCGTTGCGCTGCGACGTCGTCACGCTCGGGGCGGCGTGGTCGCACGGCGAACCGCACGCGGGAGTGCCCTGTGCGAGTTCGGCGTCGATTGGATTGTTCGGGTCAACCCCCGAGTAACGCACCATCGTCGCGACGACATCTCCCGGCGCGCTCGAGTTGAACGTCGGTTGCGATGCCGCGCCATTGACGGCGAAGATCGATATGAATACCGCGCTCGTGACCGAGTTCGTCGCGTCGGTCGTACTACGGACGAACCGCCACTGCCCGTTCGTCGTCGGTGACAACGATATGGTGACGGCGCCGCGCCAAGCGACCCACGCCACCATGACGTCGTTGTATCCACCGCTTCCGCTGATCTGGATGGTGCTCACGTTGGTGCCTGTGGCGTTGGCCGTCGCCTTGTAGGTGATCGCCTGTCCCGAGGAGGTGTAGTTCTGCTCTATATCGAGGTTCGGCGCGGCGTGCCCGTTGGTGCGTGCCAGCGTGAACACGCTCGAGTTGTCCGTCACCGCGGCGGCCGGGACGGCGTGCGCGAGGAAGACCACGTTCGTCCCCAGGCCGAGGGTGAATGCCAGCACGATCGCAGTCATCCGGCGGCGCAGCCGCAGCCAGCCGAGCGCGAGGACCGCAAGCGGGAGCGCGGTGCCGAGCAGCGCCGGCGTTGCGAAGTCCGTCTCGCTGGCAGCGCCGTTCGCCGCGACCGCGCGCAGCGAGAGCGCGCCGATGGTGAGGATGCCCGCGGCGACGAAGACCGCCACCGCGGCCGCGGCCAGGTGCGCGGCGCGCGACCTTCTCTTGGCGGTGCGCTTGCGCTTGGGCATCTCCCAGGGCATGAGGCGCGCGAGGTGGAAGCGCTCCAACCTCTCGGTGACCACGCCGGACTTGGGGGTGCGCACCCAGCCGCCTTCCTTCTTCTCGCTCATCGCCTTCATCGAGGCGTAGGCCTGGAACGGTGCGAGGATCCAGGAAAGGCCGATGAACGAGAGGAGCCCCAGCGCGTCGCGGCGCAGCGAGCCCTCAAGCAGCACCCCAGAGAGGTTCATCAGCGGCAGCGCCAGGGCGTTTGAGACCACCAGCGACCAGCCGAAGACCTCGCCCCACATCGGCAGCTTCTGACCCAGGATCAAAACGCCGATGATCCAGGAGCCCGTGGCCACCGCGAACAGCACCGACTGCAGGTAGTAGGGGGCGTAGTAGATGAACTCG
>VBDQ01000016.1 GCA_005889075.1 Chloroflexota bacterium | reverse complement strand
CGGGCGACGTCTTCTTCAGTCGCCTGGCGTCACGCCAATGTGAAAGCCGCACTCCAAGGTCGCCTGCGACGCGACTGGCGGATCACAGCTATCGGCGCTGAGCGGAAGACGGGGGTCAAGTATGCGGAAGTGGTAACAGCTCGGCTCGTTCAGGACGAGCGAGGGTGGCTGCGGCTGGCTGGCTAATGTTGTGGCCCGGTCGTAGCCGGCGCGTCGCCATCGGAAGTCACCGGCGTTTGCTCGCAGTTGCTCTCGGGTTGGAAACTACCGACGTGGAGCGGCCTCAGACACGCTACGCGAAGAGTGGCGACGTCAACGTCGCGTATCAGGTAATCGGTGATGGACCCTTCGACCTGATCTTCGCGCCGGGCTTTGTCTCCAACCTTGAGTACGGATGGGAAGAGCCGTCGCTTGAGCGTTTCTATCGACGCCTCGCCTCTTTCTGCCGCCTCGTGATCTTCGACAAGCGCGGCACCGGCCTCTCCGACCGTGTAGCCGGCCTGCCGGATCTCGAAACCCGGATGGATGACGTCCGCGCGATCATGGACGCTATCAACGCGAAACGCGCGGCCGTCCTTGGCTACTCGGAGGGGGCCGCTATGGCGGCGCTCTTCGCTGCGACCTACCCTGACCGCACGCCGGCGCTCGTCATGTACGGGTCGTATCTCGCTCGCGAGTGGCTTGCTCCCGGCCGATGGGGCGCCCACCGGCCGCTTACCCCAGATGACCAGGTCGCGGAGATCGAGGCCCGATGGGGCACGAGCGAGTACTGCGACGAGCTGCTGCGTGAGGACGCGCCCTCGCGCGCCGCGGATCAAGACTTTCGGCAGTGGTACGCGACACGCCTACGCCTGGGCGCGAGCCCAGCAGCCGCCGCGCTCCTTTGGAAGATGTCGATGACGACCGACGTTCGACCTCTATTGCCATCGATCAAGGTACCGACACTGATCATTCACCGCGTCGGCGACCGCAACTGCGACGTTCGGAATGGTCGTTATGCCGCCGAGCACATCCCGGATTCGACATATGTCGAGCCGCCTGGTGACGACCACCTGCCATGGGTCGGAGATAGTGAGGCGATCGCTCGTGAGATCGAGAGGTTCCTTACCGGCGTTTGGGAAGGGGGTGGCTGGGAGGAACGCGTGCCAGAACGCGTGCTCACGACCGTGCTGTTCACCGATATCGTCGGCTCGACGTCGAAGTCAGCTGAACTCGGTGACAGCCGCTGGCGCGCGTTGATCGAGAAACATCACGCAGTGGTCCGGAAGCATCTGGCTCGTTTCCGGGGCCGTGAGCTGGACACGGCGGGCGACGGCTTTTTTGCCAGCTTCGACGGGCCTGCTCGAGCAATTCGATGCGCGTCGGCACTCACCGTGGCCGTAAGAGAACTTGGGCTGGAGATCCGCGCCGGACTTCACACAGGTGAATGCGAGATGGTGGATGGCAAGGTCGGAGGGATCGCGGTGCACATTGGCGCTCGGGTCGCTGGCGAAGCAGGGCCAGGCGAGGTCCTCGTCTCGGGCACCGTCAAAGACTTAGTAGCTGGCTCGGGACTTCAGTTCGAGGACCGAGGAGTCGCCGAACTGAAGGGCGTGCCTGGCGAGTGGCGGGTCTTTGTGCTTGCCAGTTAGAACGCCCGCATCACGACCCTATGTCAACGTCTGAGCGGAAGACGGGAGTCTATGTCCGTGATGTTGAAACAACTCGGCTCGTTCAGAACGAGCGCGGATGGCTCTGGCTGGCGGATGACCCCTTACAACGATTGGGGCTACGCCCTAAGTCTCTTCTCAGTGCAGCCCAGCGAGGAGCCGAACGGAATGGCGGGGGTCTCATCGCGCGCTAGGACGTGACCGGCGCCGGCTCCGAGCTCGGTACCGTGCGGATGTGCGGGAGTGGTGAGAGGACGATTATCGGGAAGACCGTGAGGCAGGCGAGCCCGGCTACCAGCAGCACGACGCGCAGGTCGAGCACGGCGCCGAGCGTCCCGCCGAGAAGGGCGCCGAACGGCCCAGTGCCCCACACGAGGAAACGGTAGCTCGCGTTCACCCGCCCGAGCAGATGGCCAGGGGTCAGGGCCTGGCGCAGGCTCGGGCCGTTCACATTGAAGAGCGAGACGCCAAAGAACAGTACGAACTGCATCGCCGCGATTGTCGCGACCGTAGCCTCGGGCGATTCGAAGAGGAGCGCGCGGGATACGAGGCCGATCGTTCCGAGAACCGCGCCCAGGATGAACGACGGTCCGATGCCAAGACGGCGAGCGATGTCGGAGGCGAAGAGCGCGCCGAGGAGCGCGCCGACGGCGCCGGTCGAAAGGATGAGCCCGAGCACTGGCGGATCGACGCCGAGGTCGCGGGCCAGGTAGAGGATGAAGATCGCGGTCTGCGCGCTGAGAAACAGGACGAAGATCGCGCTGGCCGCAACGAGCGTGCGCAGGACGGGATGGCGGAGCAGGGCGGACAGGCCCTCACGGATCTCCGCGCGCATGTCGCGGGGTCGCGCGACGACCAGCGGCTCCATGCGCCGGATGAGCGATAGTCCGGTCACCGACGCGAGGAAGGAAATCGCGTCGACGAAGACCGGCATCGGCGCGGTGAAGAGCTGGACGAGCACACCAGCGACGCCGGGGCCGGCGAGCTGGGCAAGCGAGCCGCTCGCGTTCATCTTGCCGTTCGCGTCCACGAGCTGCGGTCGGCCGACGAGGCCGGGAAGGTACGCCTGGTACGCGACAACGAAGAACACGCTCAATGTCCCGACAGCAAATCCGACGACGTAGAGCTGAGCCATGCTCAGCAGGCCGAGCACGAACGCGATGGGGACGGTCGCAAGGAGCACGGCGCGACCGAGATCGGCGACGATGAGGATCCGCCGGCGTGGCAGCCGGTCGACCCAGACCCCGGCGAACAGACTGAACAGCGCGGTCGGCGCGGCCGCGACCGCCGCGAGCACGCCCATCTCGACCGGTCCGGCGTGCAGCGTGATCACGGCGGTGAGCGGGAGGGCGAGGAGCGTGATCTGGTCGCCGAAGTCAGAAATGGTCTGGCCGACCCAGAACTTCAGGAATTCGCCGTCGCGCCACAGGCTGGTCACGCCGCGGAGCGTAGGGCGGCGGCACGACCGCAAGGGGACTGGACCAGAGATCGCCGTTGCGCTGTGTGGTTCTAGAGCAGACACGCGCGATCAAGGAGTCCCCCCGCGGTCTCGACGTTGTGCCGATTGCAGCGAGGGTGCGGTTGCATCCGCCAAGACCTTGTTGCGCACCAGTTTCGCGCCGCTGGAGCGAATGACCGCCTTCCCGATGAAGGTTTCGGCGCAGACGGCGTCGTTGCTAAGCCGTAATGCTCTTTTTGGTGGCGCATTTCCGAGGGTTTTCAGCGTTTCGTCCGACTTCAAACGGTGCGGGTCTCTGAGCGGAAGACGGGGCTCAAGCACGCGGAAGTGATAACAGGTCGGCTCGTTCAGGACGAGCGCGGATGGCTCCGAATCACGGGCTGACCTCGATACGCGAGCTGTGGCGTGCTAACCACAAGGGTCTCCTGACGAACGCCCGCATGCCCCAGGGAGGGAGGGCACGCCGGTGCGCGAGAATCAAGCTCGGATCTAGGAACAGCAGGGTGGATCCGAGCAGCCAGAAGCGATCCCCTCGACGGGAGTACCGAGCCCGCTCGGCATCGTCGATCCGGCGGCCTCCAAGCGAGGAGCCGTAGTAATAGAAGGACGCGAACACGAATGAGAACGTGGCCACGCCCATCACGACCAACGTGACTTGAAACAGCCAGGCGTTTACCTCATCACTCGCGAACCTCGGATACAGAAAGATCAGCATGAACGTGAAGATCGCGATGCTCGTCGCCGCGAGCGAATGCAAGCGATTGACGTTAGATGCGGCGAGATCGTCTCCCATGGAAGTTCCTCCTCAGTTCGTCACCACATGCCGTGCTTGTGATGCTCGCCTCGCTCGGCGAGCTTGTGCCGGCTGCGCCGCGCGCGTGCTTAGGAGTGCTCGCGCAGGAATCTGACGACTCCTAACATCAGATTCGAGGGGAGACTAGCTTCTGAGCCTGGTGTACACCGGGTCTAGCCTGAATCCATCCTTCCGTTTTTGCTTGCGGACGACAGCTAGCGACGTAGACGACAGCTTCGCCCACCCACGGGAGAAAGAAAGGTCCAAATGAAGATCGTCGTCATCGGTGGTACCGGGCTCATCGGTTCGAAAGTGGTGATCATGCTCAGCCAGCAGGGTCATGAGGCGGTTGCCGCATCACCAAGCCGAGGGGTCAACACCATCACGGGCGAAGGAGTTGCCGCGGCTATGGATGGCGCTTCCGTCGTGGTTGACGTATCGAATAGTCCCTCGTTCGAGTACCGAGCCGCGCTGGATTTCTTTCAGACTTCAACGCGCAACCTCCAGGCCCAAGAAAAGGCGGCAGGCGTTGGACATCACGTTGCCCTATCGGTTGTAGGCAC
>VBDQ01000006.1 GCA_005889075.1 Chloroflexota bacterium | reverse complement strand
CCAGGGCGCGCAGGGCACGCGCTGGCTCAAGACGGTGCTAAGTGCCCGACGCGTCAGCTGAACTCGACGCGCGAACGATCCTCAAAGTCCTGACCGACGCAAAGGTTGAGCGTGCTTGGGCACCTCGGTGCGACCCTGCGAGGCGCCGATCCCGGACTGCCGTTCCGTCTTGACGCAGAAACGCTGCATCGAGGTCTGAACTTCACGTTCAACACGCGACTTGGTCCACTCGATTGTCTCGGCGAGGCATCCGGAAACTTCACGTTCGATCGCCTCAAGCCGAATGCCGACGTCTACGAGATTGCCGGGGTACCGGTCAAGGTCGCCTCGCTCGACGACCTTATTCAGATGAAGCGCGCAGCGGGCCGGGTGAAGGACCGAATCGAGGTCGAGAACCTTTCAGCCCTACGCGAAGTCCGAGACGAGCGACGCCCTAGCCGGCGCGGCCCTGTGCGCGGGAAAGCCAGAGCGCCAGCCCCGCGACGCCGACCATCGCGGCGCCGATGAACGCCCATTCGCTACGTCCGGTCATGAACGAGCCAGGGACGACACCGATCCCTTGGAAGAAGAAGAGCGTGCCCGAGAGCAGAACAAGAACGGCGACAATGCGCACCACGGAGCGGAGCATTTCCGCCCGGATAACTACCGCGCGAGAACGAATCTTCCCCTAGCGCGGGACGACGACGTTGAGGACCACGGGGCCGCTCACGATGACGCCGAGGCGCTCGACCTTCACGACGCCGCCCACCAAATAGCGGACGTCCCACGCGATCCCGGGAGGCGCGCTATCGAGCGACACGTAGTAGGTGCCGTTCGCGGCGCTCGTCGTCGCGCAGCGGATCGGCGGGCCGATCGTGACGCACACCCCGCCGTACCCCGCGCCAGTCTGGTCGGTCACGCGACCGCTAATCGACAGCGCGTTGGGGTCTGGCGGCGCGGTCGGGCGAGGTGTTGGGGCGCGCGTCGGCGGCGGAGGTGGAGGAGCCTCGGTCGGCGCGACCGTCGGCTCTGGAGTCGGCTCGACGGTCGGGTCGGGCGTCGCGCTCGCGAGCTCGCTGGCAGCCGGCGCGTCCGTGCCGCGGGCGAGCGCGGTCGCGCTCGGCGAGGCTTCGACGGCGCCCGCGGAATGGTCGTTACCGCGCGACGCGGCGAACGCGACGATCGCGCTCACACACGCGAGCACCACGAGGGTCGCTATAAGGGGAAGAAAGCGCCGATACATCCGTCCCTCCAGAGTGCCTTAACGTACGACGGCTCGAGATTCATCGGGCTAGGTAATTCGTCCGGTTCCGATCCGCGCGATGGTCACATTGATCCCCGGTCAACCGTGCGTCAGCCGCGCAGCCATATGCTGAGACCGATGCGCGACCGCGGGCGGGGCGGGGACGGCGGCGGCCGGGACTGGGGAAGCATCGATTGGTCGAACCTCGACCTCTCTGGCTTCGGTCGCGGCGGCAGAGTGAGCGGCCCGTCCCGGCGGGTGATCGTCATCTCGGTCGTCGTCGTTCTTCTGCTCCTCCTCCCGCTGTTCGCCGGCCCGCTCGTCGGCTTCCTCACCGCGCAGGTCCCACGCGTCGTCGTCGAGACCGACCGCCGTCGCCGCGGAGCTCTGACGACGACCCTGCGCGTCATGTGGCTCCTGCTCATTCCGGCGTTCTTCTTCGGGATCGCCGGCGGCGATGAGTGGGATCCGCTGCTTCGCTGGCTGAACCAGGTCCCGTTCGGACAGACCGATCCGGTCTTCGGTCGCGACATCGGCTTCTACTTCTTCACGCTTCCGATCCTGGAGTTCGTGCGCGGGTGGCTGCTCGTGGCGGTCGTGGTCATCGCGATCGGCGTCGTGACGCTCTACCTCACACGGGGCGTGATCGGCGTCGCGACCGGCACGCTCGCGAGCGCCGACATCCGCGTCGCCGGCCGCACCGCGCTCGCGCTTGCCCGTCCCGCCCGCGCGCATCTCTCGATCCTCGGCGGACTGTTCCTGGCGCTGATCGCGGCCGGCTATCTGCTCGATCAGTTCGACCTCCTGCTCCGGCAGGAGACGGTGCTCACCGGCGCGGGCTTCACGAGCATCAACGCGCGCATCCCGGCGCTGACCATCCTCACGGTGATCGTCGGCGTGGCCGCTCTGGCGTGCTTCGCGAACGCCATCCGCGGCACGCTCTGGATCCTGGGCGGCGCGATCGTCGTGTGGTTCGCGGCGACCATCCTCGTCGGCAACGTCTACCCCGGCCTGATCCAGAACTTCATCGTGCAGCCCGATCCACTCAACAAGGAGCGGCCCTACATCACGCGGAACATCCAGGCCACGCGCGCCGCGTACTCACTCGATACGATCGACGAATCGGCGTTCAACGTGGGAGATGCGCCGACGCAAGCCGACGTCCGCACCGATCTGTCTGACACGGACACGGTGCGCCTTTGGGATTACCGCCCACTGCTCGCCGCTTATTCGCAGCTGCAGGGACTCCGCCAGTACTACCAGTTCAGTGATGTCGATATCGACCGCTACCAGATCGGTGGCCAGGAGCACCCGCTCTTCCTATCGGCCCGCGAGCTTTCGTCGAACAGCCTGCCGCAGCAGAACTGGCTGAACCGTCACCTCGTGTTCACGCATGGCTTCGGCGCGGTCGCTTCGACGTTTGGCGGCATCGGCAACGAGGGCCGTCCGCTCTTCGCCGTGCGCGACATCCCGCCCGTCGGCGAGCCCAAGATCGATCAGCCGCGCATCTACTACGGCGAGCTCACGAGCGACTACGTAATCGTCGACACCGCACAGGACGAGTTCGACTACACGACGGACCAGGGCGACCTCACGACGCGGTACAACGGTGCGGGCGGAGTCGGCATCGGTTCGCTCTGGGACCGCATCCTATTCACGCTCCGGTTCGGCGATTTCCCCAACCTCCTCGTGACGAACCAAATCAATTCGGAGAGCAAGATCCTGTTCCGCCGCTCGATCGTCGCGCGCGAGCGAACGATCGCCCCGTTCCTCGAGTACGACCCTGACCCCTATCTCGTCATCGCGAATGGGAAGCTGTACTGGATCAACGACGCGTTCACGACGGGCGACCGTTATCCCTACAGCGAGAACTTCGCCGCGCTGGGCCTCGGCTCGACCTCGCTCGCGGGCGGCCGCCTCAACTACATCCGCAACAGCGTGAAGGTCGTGACTGACGCGTACGACGGCTCGATCAGCTACTACGTCATCGACGAGAAGGACCCCGTCGTCCGCAACCTCCGCGCGATCTATCCGAAGCTCTTCAAGTCCATCGGCGACATGCCGCAGGTCCTCAAGGACCACATCCGCTATCCCGAGTCGCTCTTCAGCATCCAGGCCCAGGTCTTCGCCCTCTACCACATGACGAACCCCGACGACTATTACAAGCGGACCGACGCGTGGAAGATCGCGAACGAGATCCTCGTGCAGGGCGGTCCGCGCCAGCCCATCGAGCCCTACTACGTGACGACGCGGCTCCCCGGATCGAATCGACCCGAGTTCGTGCTCTTCGTGCCGATGACGCCGGCGGGCGGCCAGCGCGACAACATGGTCGCCTGGATCGCGGGTCGCGCCGACGCGCCCGACTACGGCAAGCTCCGCGTCCTCACGTTCCCACGCGACCGCACCATCTTCGGTCCGTCGCAGATCGAGGCGCGCGTCGATGCCGACTCCACGATCCGCCAGCAGTTCACGCTGCTCTGCGGTGGCGGTGGCGCCAGCTGCATCCGCGGCAACCTGCTCGTGCTCCCGGTGGGAAACAGCTTCGTGTACGTCGAGCCGATCTACGTGCAGTCGCAGCAGAGCAGCATCCCGGAGCTGCAGCGCGTGATCCTCGCGACGCAGGACAAGGTCGTGATGACCGACTCGTTCACGAAGTCGCTCGAGGCGCTCTTCGGACAGGGCACCGTCGCCGCGTCGCCCAGTCCGTCACCGAGCCCATCGCCTTCGCCGAGCGCGACGCCACGCGCCTCCGCGACCCCGGCGCCGTCAGGTTCACCCGGGCCCGCACAGACCGTCGCGCAGCTCGTGAAGTCCGCATCCGACCACTACGACGCGGCGCAGGCAGCGCTCAAAACCGGTGACTTCGCGGAGTACGGCCGCCAGATAGGCCTCCTGCAGGACGATCTCGCCAAGCTTCGTGCCGCCACGGGTCAATAGCACGAGCTTGGGGGGCGCTGCCCCCCAGTCCGCGGTCGTGGCCGCGGCGTTGGTCCTTGGCCTGTACTGGTGCGTCGCTGGGATCGACCTCAACGCGCCGCAGATCGATCGTGTCGTGCTCCTCATCACCGGCGCCGCCCTGCTGTGGGCGACGCTGCGCGGATCGCCGACCGCGTTCCTGACCGGCTCCTACGCGGTGGTCGTGGCGATCTCGGAGCGCGCCAGCCGCGAGGTGATCCTCGACGGCAGCGACGTGCTTCGCGCGACGAACGAGTCGCTCGACGTTTTCCTCTCGGGCGGTGATCCCTACGCGCATGTCCTTCAGAGCACCGTCCCGCCGGGATCGCCGTTCGTGTACCCGCCGGGCGAGTTCCTCTTCTACCTGCCGTTCAAGCTCGTCTTCGGCGACATCAACCGCGTCGACACCTGGGCCGGCGTCGCGATCGTCGCGCTGATCGTCGTCGCCGGCGTCCGCATCAGCTTCGACGCCGTCGCGCTCCCCGCGATGCTCTATGCGTCGTGGGGCGCCGCGGGGTTCCATGCGATCGACGGCTCGAACGACGTCTCCGCCTCGTTCGTGCTCGTCCTCGCGCTGGCGCTCGCGGTCTTCGCAGCGCCGAGTCGCGGCGGACGATTTGCGTTCTTCGCCTCGGCATTGGTTTTTGGCTGGGCGATGGCGTTCAAGCAGTTCGCCGTCCTCGCGCTTCCGCCGCTGCTCCGGCATCTCGCCGTCGCTGGAGCGTCGTGGCGTCGCTATGCGCTCGCCGCGATCGGAACGACCGCCGCGCTCGTCCTGCCGTTTCTCATCATGGATCCGGGCGCGTTCCTCGAGCAGCAGCTCGCGCTGTTCACGTTCCATCAAGAGACCTGGGGCGCCAACCTCCTCGCGGTGGCGGCACGCTTCGGCGATCCAACGCCGCTCCTCCCGATCTTCTTCGCGCTCGAGCTTCTCCTCACGTTCGCGGTCCTGGCAGTAGCGCTGCGCTGGTCCATCCCGACCCTCGGCGCGGCGGTGCTCGCGGCATCCGGCGCGATCCTGGTGCCGCTCCTGCTCGCGCGCTGGACGACGCAGCCGTACTACGTGTACGTCGGCGCGATCGTGGCGTGCGGGATTGGTCTCTTGAACGCGCGAGTGCGATCGGTCTGAGCCCGCACGCAAACCTAAAATGCAGATCGAATGGGCAAGTTCATCCAGGTCGGGGACGCACCGGAAGACATCCATCGGACCCTCAAGGCCCGCGCGGCGCGATTGGGGATCTCGCTCTCGGATTACCTTCGCGCGGAACTTGCTCTCATCGCAGCGAGGCCGACGCCCGGAGAAGTGCGCGAGCGGCTACGCCGGTTACCCCCGTTGAAGGTTCCTGCGCGGGAGCGACCGGCCACGATCATCCGCCGAATGCGAGACGCTGCCGACTGAGCGTTGTCGGTTCAGCACCGGGCATGGCGCTTGCGAGCGAATCTGACCTCAGATGACGCGATGTAGGTCGATCTTGCCGACGCCCTCGGCACGCGAACCCTAGACTCGAAATTCCTTGAGCCACACGGTCGTCCTTGGTGGGGGCATCTGTGGCCTTGCCGCCGGGTTCTCACTCGCGGAGCACGGTGAGCGGGTCACGCTGCTCGAAGCCCAGCACTTCCTCGGCGGTCTCGCGACGACACTGCGCGGCGAGACCGGCGCGGGCTACGACTTCGGACCGCACGCGTACCACGCCCGCAATCAGCGGGTCCTCGACATGTTCAAGGAGATCGCGTCCGACGGCTTCCCCTCGCAGGCGAAGAACGTGCGCATAAAGTTCCGCGGCAAGTACTACAAGTACCCGCTCGAGGCGCTCGACATCGCGAAGTCGATGTCGCCCGTGCTCGCCGCCCGCGCGTTCGCCGACTACGCCATCGAGTCGCTGCGCCGCCGCGTGCGCCCGCGCGAGCTCGTGTCGGCCGAGGACTGGGTCGTACAGGCAATGGGCCGGACGCTCTACGGGCTCTTCTTCGGCCCGTACACCACGAAGGTGTGGGGCATCCCGCCTGCGCAGCTCGCGGCCTCGTTCGCGCAGCACCGGATCCCGCACATCTCGCTCGCGAAGGTGATCGTGTCGAGCCTGCGCAAAGGCAGCGCAAAGATCACCGGCACCGAGCATCGCTACGCGCCGCTGGTCATCGAGCTCTTCTATCCACCGAAGGGCGCGGGTCTCATCTCGCAGCGCATGGCCGAACGAATCAAGAACGCGGGCCCACAGAACGAGATCTGCACGGGCGCGCTCGCGACGGGGATCGATGTCGAAGGCGACCGCCTCGTCGGCGTGCGCTACCGCGACGTGCCACCGACGAACCTCGACGGCCAGCTCTGCGTGCTCGCGAGCGGGACCGAGGTCGGGAACCCGTTCGCGAGCGCGGGCGGCGAGGAACGCACGATCCCGTGCGATCGCGTGGCGAGCTCGATCCCGCTGCCGGCGCTCATCGCGCTCCTGGGCGACGCGGCCTCGGCCGAGGCCAAGGCGGCGGCCAGATTCCTGCGCTTCCGCGCGCTCACGATCGTCGGCCTGCGCGTGAAGCGGCCGCGGGCCCTCCCCGCCCAGTCGATCTACTTCACCAGCAAGACTTTCAACCGACTATCCGAGACGCGCAATTACGGGGGCAGCGACGTGTGCGCCGAGGACGAGACGGTGCTGCTCTGCGACATCACCTGCGACATCGGCGACCGGATCTGGAACGCGTCCGCGGAGGAGCTCGGGAAGATCTGCGCGCAAGAGCTCGCCGAGGAAGGCTTCATGAAAGTGAGCGAGCTCGCGGAGTCGGTCGTCCTCCGCTCAACATTTGGCTATCCCGTCTACATGGTCGGCTACGAGCGAGCGATAGAGACGCTCATGAAGGAATTAATGCGGTTCGACAATCTTGTCACTGGTGGGCGGCAGGGGCTGTATAAGTACGTCGACATGGACATCGCCTCCGAGATGGGGCTCGCGATGGCTGATCACTTCCTTTCGGGAAAAAGCAAAGCGGAAGCGATCGGCAAGGTCCCGTACGAGGACCGGGTGTTCGCTTGAATAAATCGCTGCGCGTCGGAGTCATCGGTGCGGGTTACTGGGGACCGAACCTCGTCCGCAACCTGAGCGAGGTGCCCGGGGCCGAGCCGGTCGCGGTCGCGGATCTCTCCGAGGAGCGGCTCGAGGCCATACGCAAGCGCTTCCCGGCGGTGCGCACGACGACCGCCCATCACGAGCTCTTCGACGATCGCGCGATCGACGCGGTGTGCATCGCGACTCCGGTCGGAACCCACCGCAAGCTCGCCGAGGAGGCGTTCGCCGCCGGAAAGCACGTTTTCGTCGAGAAGCCGCTCGCCGGCACCGTCAGCGACGCGGAGGCGATCGTGCGAGCCGCCGAGCGCGCGGGAAAGACGCTCATGGTCGGGCACACCTTCGTGTACAACCCGGCGGTCGTCGAGGTGAAGCGGATCCTCGACGCCGACGGCGTGGGCCGAGTCCAGTACATCGACAGCCAGCGCGTAAATCTCGGTCTGCACCAATTCGACATCAACGTGCTCTGGGATCTCGGGCCGCATGACGTCTCGATCACCCTCTATTGGCTCGGCGAGGAGCCCGAGTGGATACAGGCCACCGGTGCGTGCTTCGTCCAACCAGAGATCGAGGACGTCGTCTTCCTGATGATCGGATTCCCGTCGGGAGCGATCGCGCACGCGCACCTTTCTTGGCTCGCGCCAACCAAGCTCCGCACGATGACGGTGATCGGATCGAAGAAGATGGTCCTCTACGATGACGTCCAGACGGTCGAAAAGGTGAAGATCTACGACCAGGGCGTCGAAAAGCTCTCGGGCGAAGAGCTGCGGCGCAGCTATCGCGCCGGCGACATCCACAGCCCGCGCATCCCGGTGACTGAAGCGCTCCAGATCGAGATGCGGCATTTCATCGAGTGCGTTCGCGACGGGAAGAAGCCGCGCAGCGACGGCGAGGCCGGTCTGCGCGTGGTTCGAGCCCTCGAAGCCGGGATGCGGTCGCTCCGCACCGGCGGCGCTCGTGTGGCCTACCGACCGGACGCCGTCCGGGCATGAACCGTTGGGGGGCTATGCCCCCCAATCCCCCAGGCGTCCATCCGACCGCGATCGTCGCGCCAAACGTGCATTTGGGCGAAGAGAGCGTCGTCGGCGAGTACGTGGTGCTCGGTCGCGCGCCGCGCGGCAAGCGGGAGGGCGAGCTTCCACTGTTCATCGGCCCTGGAGCGGTGATCCGCCCATTCACCACGATCTACGCCGGCGCGCGGATCGGAGCGCGTCTGCAGACCGGACAGGGCGCCTCGATCCGCGAGGACAACCAGCTC
This sequence comes from Chloroflexota bacterium, assembly GCA_005889075.1. Lineage (GTDB taxonomy): Bacteria > Chloroflexota > Limnocylindria > P2-11E > P2-11E > 3-1-20CM-2-70-9. The sequence goes on along the minus strand of VBDQ01000006.1, from coordinate 7,202 downwards.
GGCGACGACGTGTCTGTCGGAACCCATGCGTCGCTCGAGTTCGGGAACCGCGTCGGCTCACGCGTACGCATCCATACCGGCTGCTTCCTCGAGCTCACCTATATCGAGGACGACGTGTTCCTCGGCCCGCATGTGGTGTTCACCGACGACCCACATCCGCAGTGCCCGGCGTACCTCGATTGCGTCAAGGGTGGCGTGGTGCGGCGGCGCGCCCGCATCGGGGCGAACAGCACGATCCTGCCCGGCGTCGAGATCGGCGAGGACGCGCTCGTCGGCGCTGGCAGCGTGGTGCGCCAGCGCGTCCCGGCGCGTACCGTCTGGGCGGGCAATCCCGCAGTGGAGATCAAGCGCGACCTTCGCGACCTCACGTGCTTCGCCGGCATCTACCCGCACGCGTACTCGTGGCTCGAGGACCTGCCCGCGCGCGAGAAGGTGGGAACGTGATCACATTCGAAGAAGGAGCCGTCAGCACATGACCGCAGTCATCACGCAGGACGTACCGCTCGTCGACCTCCGCGCCCAGTACGCGACGATCCGCGACGAGGTGCGGAAAGCGATCGACGAGGTGCTCGAAAGCATGCAGCTCACCATCGGTCCAAACGTCCGCGCGTTCGATGAGGAGTTCGCGCGGTACATCGGCGCCAAGCACGCCGTCGGCGTCGGGAGCGGGACGGACGCGCTCCAGCTCGCGATACGCGCGTGCGGCGTTTCGAGCGGCGACGAGGTGATCACGGTCTCGTTCACGTTCTTCGCGACGGTCGAAGCGATCCTCTACGCGAACGCGCGACCGATCCTCGTCGAGATCGACGAGGAGACGATGCTCATGGATACGTCAGCGGTCGCGGCGGCGATCACGCCGCGCACCAAGGCGATCATTCCGGTCCACCTCTACGGACGGACCGTCGACCTGCGGCCACTCCGCCAGATCGCTCAGGATCGCAACATCACGATCATCGAGGACGCCGCACAAGCGCACGGCGCGCTCCTCGACGACGGCAAGAAGGCGGGCAACGGCGGACGCGTGAACTGCTTCTCGTTCTACTGCTCGAAGAACCTCGGCGCCTACGGCGAGGCCGGCAGCATCACGACCAACGACGATCGCCTCGCCGAAGAGCTTCGCGCGCTGCGCGAGCACGGGCAGTCCACCCGCTACTACCACCCGGTGGTCGGATACAACGCACGGCTCGACGAGATCCAGGCCGCGATCCTGCGGATCAAGCTGCGCAAGCTTCCCGAGTGGAACGCGCGGCGGCGGGAGATCGCGCGCATCTACGACCGTCTGCTGCAGGGGACCGGTATCCGTGTGCCACAGATCCCGCCCGGCGAGCGCCACGTCTTCTACGTCTATTGCATCCGCGTGCCCGGTGGCCGCCGCGACGCGCTGCGCGGTTTTCTCGCCGACCGCGGAATCGGAACCCAGATCCACTACCCCGTGCCGATCCACCTGCAGCAGTCGGCGGAGTTCCTCGGGTACCGCAAGGGCGACCTGCCCATTACCGAGCGCTTCGCCGACGAGGTGCTCTCGATCCCCATGTATCCGGAGCTCACCGACGAGCAGATCGATCGCGTGACGACCTCGATCCGCGAGTTCGCCAAGAGCCATTGACGACGCGAACGGTCAAGGCGGTCCACGGCGTCCAACAGGTCGCGCCCGATCCGGCCGACGAGGTCGCGGAGTCGGCCCGCCTGCGCGAGCGCGAGTCGCGCGAGGCCCTCCTCGAGAGCTACGCGGCCGCGGCCTACCTCGATAGCGCCGACGGCGCGCGCCAGCGGCGTGTGCTGCTGCGCGCGCTCTGCAAGTCGTTCGGTCACGGCGTGCGCATCGGTGTCGGCGTGCTCGTGCTTCATCCGCACACCTTCGCGATCGGAGACGCTGTGTTCGTCGGGAACCAGACCTTCCTGCAGGGGCGCCACGACGGGCGCACGGTCATCGGCGCGCACACCTGGATCGGTCCGCAGAGCTATTTCGATTGCCGCGACCTCGAGCTCGGCGAGTACGTCGGATGGGGGCCCGGCGCGAAGGTGCTCGGCAGCGAGCACACCGGTGACCCGATCGACGTGCCGATCATCCAGACCGATCTCCTGATCAAGCCGGTGCGCGTGCACGACTGGGCGGATATCGGGGTCAACGCCGTGCTGCTCCCCGGCGTCACGATCGGCAAAGGCGCGATCGTCGGCGCCGGCGCGGTCGTGACGCACGACGTCCCCGATTACGCGATCGTCGCGGGGGTGCCGGCGAAGATCCTGCGCTATCGCAAGGAGCCAGAGCAGTCTTCCTGACGCCCTCTTTCGGGAGTTGGAGCGGACCGTGTACGCATGATCGCCTCGCACGTTCCGGTCGGTCGCGACGAAGGCCCCGATCGTGAGGGTGCGATCAATTGCGATTCCCTTGAGCACCGTCCATCGCTCTCAGCTTCGGCAGCGACTCTCGGTCCTTCGCCCGAGCAAGGCTGCCGAGGTCGACGACGCGCTTCGATACTCCCTCGGGCTTGACTGAGGGATTCTCTTCCCCGCAGGCTCTCCGGCGGTGAGCCTCTTCGGCGGCAGCAAGCAGACCAGGAAGATGCGGCTCGTGCCGCGCGCGCCCGGCGACACGACGCCGCTGGATCCCGCGGTCGCCGAAGCCATCCGCAGGTCCGGCATGGACCCGACGAAGTTCACGATTGCGCCGTACGAGCAGGGCGAGGCCGAGCCGCCAGTGGAAGGACTCTTCAAATCGGGAAGCCGCGTCGAGCACACGTTCCTCTTCGCGACGGTCGATAGCGCGCTCAGCGCCATCGAGCGGCTCGTCGACGGCGACACCGCTGCGCGGATCACCAAAGACGCGAGCGGCTGGCTCGTCGTGTTCGACGAGGCGGCCCAACCGGGCGTCCAGGGCGCGACGCAGCACGAGCGGTTCGCAAACGTGGCCGCTCCCCTCGGTGCAGAGGATCGCGGATTCGCGCATCTCACGATGAACGTGAACCGCGTCGAGAAGAAGACCTGAGCGCGCTCGACGGCGCGCGCATTGTCGTGACCGGCGGCGCGGGCACGGTGGGATCGCGCATCGTCGACGGGGCGATCGCGGCCGGCGCCAAAGAAGTCGTCGCGCTCGATGCGCTCGTGCGCGGCGTTCCCGAGAACCTCGCCGGCGCGCTCGCGACCGGGCGCGCGCGGCTCGTCGAGCTCGACATCCGCGACCGCGAGGCCGTGCGGGCGAACATCGCGGGCGCGGACTTCGTCTTCCACCAAGCGGCCCTTCGCTGGACCCGCTGCCAGGAGCGCCCGCGCGAGTGCCAGGAGGTGATGGTCGGTGGCACGTTCAACGTGCTCGAGGCCGCGGCGGAGGCGAAAGTGGCACGCGTGGTGCTCGCATCTTCGGCCGTGGTCTATGGCGAGCCGGTGCATCTGCCCATCGATGAGGACCATCCCCTTAATGGAACGACCGTCTACGGCGCCGCCAAGGTCGCGAACGAGCAGCTCGCCCGCGCCTTCGCGCATCTGCGCGACCTGCGCGTGACCGCGCTCCGCTATTTCAACGTATACGGGCCGCGCATGGACATCCGTTCAAAGTACGTCGAGGTCATGGTCCGCTGGCTCGATCTGATCGATCAGCAGAAGCCGCTCGTGCTCTTCGGTGACGGATCCGCATCGGCCGACTTCGTGTACGTCGACGACGTCGTCCGCGCGAATCTGCTCGCGTGCGACACGAAGACCGGCGACGCTATCGTCAACGTCTGCACCGGCGTGGAGACCCGGATGAGCGACCTCGCGTCACTGCTGCTCGAGCTCACCGGAAGCACGGTCGGTGTCGAGCGCCGTCCACAGCCGGCCGGTGCGCTACCGGCACGGCGGTACGGAGACCCGCGGAGGGCGAAGGAAGCGCTCGGCTTCGTCGCCCAGACGGACCTGCGCGAGGGCACGAAACAGCTCATCGCCTGGCGCCGGCAGGCACTGGCCGCGAGCGCCGCCCGCACGGCGTAAAGGAGAGGACATGGCGGTCGAAACGAAAAAGAAGATGACCGTGCCCATCACCAAGCCGGCGCTCGGCGAGGAAGAAGCGCGCGCGCCGTTCGACTCGATCAAGGCCGGGTGGGTCACTCAGGGGCCCAGGGTCGCGGATTTCGAAAAAGCGGTCGCCGCATACGTCGGAGCCAAGCACGGCATCGCCACGACCTCCTGCACGACCGGCTTGCACCTCGCGCTCGCCTCGATCGAGGTCGGTCCCGGCGACGAGGTCATCGTTCCATCGTTCACGTTCATCGCGTCCGCGAACGCGATCCTGTACACGGGCGCGACGGTGGTGTTCGCGGACATCGACCCCCGCACCTTCAACGTCGACCCGGCGGACGTCGAGCGCAAGATCACGAGGCGAACGAAGGCCATCATGCCTGTCGACCAGATCGGCCTCGCCTGCGATATCGGCGCGATCAACGAGATCGCGAAGCGTCACGGCCTCGACGTCGTAGAGGACGCCGCCCCGGCGATCGGCGCCGAGTACAAGGGCCGCAAGGTCGGCGCCAACGCGCACCAGACCGTGTTCAGCTTCCACCCGCGGAAGGTCATCACGACCGGCGAAGGCGGGATGATCACGACCGACGACACAGCGCTCGCCGATCGCGCGCGTAAGCTGCGAGCGCACGCGATGAGCGTGTCCGACCTCGAGCGTCACAGGGCGGACCATCCGGTCCTCGAGGAGTACCACGAGCTCGGCTTTAACTACCGGATGACCGACATCCAGGCGTCGATCGGGCTCGTGCAGATCCGCCGGCTCGACGAGCTGCTGCGGATCCGCATCGCGAAGGCGGCGCGCTACAGCACCGAGCTCGGCGCGATCAAGAAGCTGCGCACGCCATACACGCCGCCGTACGCGAAGCACACCTATCAGTCCTACTGCGTCGACCTCGATCCATCCGTCGACCGCGAGGCGCTGATGACGAGCCTGTTGCGCCGTGGGATCGCGACGCGCCGCGGGGTCATGGCCTCGCATCTCGAGAAGGTCTATCTCGACCGCATCGGTACGGTCTCGCTGCCCGTGACCGAGGAGAAGGCGCGCACGACGATGCTGATCCCGTTGTTCGCGGCGATGACAGATGAGGAACAGACGTACGTCATCGACGCCTTGCGTGAGGAGCTCGCCGCGGCCTGACCGGCGCCCTCGGACTTGCTTGCCTGCCCGGTCGTAGATTGGCGACCGCATTCTCATCTCGGTGGGAGGTCTCCATGTCTGCGCGTCCTTCGTTCGTATCCTTCCTCGCTCTCTCTGCCGTCGTGGCCGTGACCTCTGCCTGCGCGGGACCCGCGGCCGCGCCGACCACCAGCGCACCCACGGTCGCGGCGCCGACCGCCGCCGCTACGAGCTGTCCCGCACCGACCGTCGCGCCAACCGTGGCGCCCGGCGCAGGCACCGCCGCTCCGACCCTTCTGCCGCTGATCCCGGAGAACACCAACGGCTGCGTGACGGTGTCCAAGATCCCGATCCCGCCGATCGCCGGGAAGACCGCGTCGATCGACATCATCGACATCGACCAGCAGGCCCACCTGATGTACGTGACCGACCGCGGCGACAACGGCATCGACATCTTCGACGTCGCGAGCCCGACCGCGAAGTACGTGAAGACCGTCGACGTCGGTTCAGGGCCGAACGGCGTCGTCGTCGCGAAGAACGTGAACAAGGTCTTCGCGGCCCTCAACGACAGCAACGTCGCGATCATCGACATCGCCACGGGCTCCTCCACGCTCAACACGGTGATCGCGAAGCTCAACACCGGCGGGAAGAAGCGCGCCGACGAGCTCGACTACGACCCGACCGACAAGAAGGTCTACGTGGCCAACAGCGACGACGGGATCGTGACGGTCATTGACGCGACGTCGAACAAGATCCTCAAGAAGTTCGACAACATGGGCGATGCGCTCGAGCAGCCGCGTTATGACAGCAAGGACGGGATGATCTACCTCACGAGCTCCGGCCAGAACGCCGTCTTCCAGTTCGACCCGACGAAGGACGTGATGGTGAAGAAGTTCGACGTCGGGGCGAAGTGCGACCCGAACGGCATCGCGATCAATCCGACGACCCAGCAGGCGCTGCTGGGCTGCAGCAGCCGTTCGGCGAACAACGCGATTCTCTGGGACATTGCCGGTGGCAAGGTCATCTCGAGCTTCGAGCAGGCCGGGGCAGGCGACGCGGTGCTCTACAGCGCGTCTGCGGACCGATTCCTCTTCGCGAAGATCGTCTACACGCAGGATCAGCTCCCGAATGAGGGAGCACTCTTCAGCTTTGCGCTACCGAAGTGAGGTTTTTCGCGGCGATGACAGATGGGAAGGAGCCTGACGTCATCGCCGCATCGCTGCGGGCCTCCCTTGTTCCCACTTCGTAACCCGTGACGTGAGGGAACCCTCCTAGCCTCAGCATCCGTGGAGTACCTGCTCGTACTCCAGCTGCCCGGCTTCTCGATGCGGTCCTACGACGAGGTCCTCCAGATAGAGCGACGAGTCGGGGTCGCTCTTGGCGGTCTCGCCATCGTCGACGGACGTCAAACAGCATCGGGCGAGGTCAGCATCCTCCTGCTCACCGAACGGCCGATCGAGGTCTTGCAGCGCATCAACGAGATGCCCGAAGGCTGGGAGGTCGTTCCGGCGCTCCGCGCCGCCTACCGCAAGGTGGACGAAGGCGACTTCGAGGTCCTCGACGGCGAAGGCCCTCGCCGCTTCCACATCGCGCCGTTCGCTACGTCGGCCTAGATCTCCTTCAGGTACTGCACCATCTCGGCGCGGACGTGGTAGCCCATCGTCTCGTTGATGTGCAGGATCGGTGCGTTCTGGCTGTCGTTGTCGGTCCGCACGCGGCCCACGCCGAGCGCGATCGCCTGCATCACCGTCTCGCACTTGAGCGCGCGAGCGACTCCGCGCCCGCGGACCTTCCGTGCCGTCCCGGTCCAGTCGGTGACCACGACGCCGCGCATCGGCGGATAGGAGAGCATCGAGATGCCCACGATGTCGTCGTCCTCGCGCGCGATCCAGATGCGGTCCGGACGAAGCCCGGGCGAGCTGAACCACTTCATGAACTCATCCATGGGAATCTGCACGAACGGGACAGTTGTCGGCACGTCTGCCTCGGCCTCGTCGCTCATCCGCTTGAGCTTGTCGAACCTGGCGGGGTCGCGGTCCTCCGCGAGCGTGAGCAGTCGGATGCCCTCCTTCTTCATCTGCGCGCGTGACTCGCG